>JAHBWF010000077.1 GCA_019637105.1 Labilithrix sp. | reverse complement strand
GAGCACGCGCGCGAGCTCCAGCTCCATCCACGCCGTCGGCGGCGGGGGGACGCGCGCCTCGGCGAGCTCGATCGCGCGGCCGAGCAGCGTCGCGCCGCGCGCGGCGCGCCCCTCGGCGGCGATCGCCGCGCCCAGGCCGGCGACCGCGTCGGGATCGTCGGGGCGGTAGAGCAGCGCCCGCTCGTAGAGGAGGGCCGCGTCGCCGCCGAGGCCGAGCGCGCGGTGGACGTCGGCGGCGCGCCGGAGGACCTCGTAGCGCTCGTGCGCGCCGGCGGCGATCGCCTCGAGCTCCTGGAAATCGGCGCGCGCGTCGGCGAGCCGGCCCTGCGCCAGGCGCCGCGCGGCGCGCTCCCAGCGGAGCTCCGAGAGGCTCGGCGCGCGGGCGACGGCGGCGTCGAGCCACCTCAGCGCGTCGGCGGGATCGGACGCCAGGCGCGCCGCCCGCGCGTGGCACAGCGCGGCGACGGGGCCCGACGGGTCGCGCTCGCCCTCGCGCAAGAGCGCGGCCACGGCGCCGGAGACGTCGCCCGCCTCGACGAGGAGGTCGCCGAGGAGCTGCCCCAGGTAAGCCGGTCGATCCGCCGCGCGGAGCGTCGCGACGGCCGCCTCGGCGCGTCCTCCGGCGTGCGCGTCGACCTCCGCGATGCGCCGGCCGATCTCGGCGTGGCGCGGCGCGCGCTCGAGGGCGCCGAGGTCGTGGCGGCGGGCGCGCTCGAGATCACCGGCGAAGCGCGCGTCGTCGGCGGCGCGCGACAGGAGCGCGGCCTCGTTGGCGAGCGTCGCCGCCCGAGGGAGCGCGGGCGCGGTCGGCCCGCGGGTGAACGCCAGGAAGAGGACGCCGTCGCTCTCGCCCGAGCCGGCGAGGACGACGTCGTCGCCGCCGGGGGCTCGGACGCCGGCGTCGGGGAGCAGCGCGCGCGCGAGGCGGCTCGCCGCGCGAGGGAACACGAAGCGCGTGCCTTCGCGCTTGGCCGCGTCGCCCGCGAGGGCGGCGACGGCGCGCATCGCGAGGAGCGTGGCCGGAGCGGGGAGGTTCGCGCCGCGCGCGGCGTGGACCACGAGCGCGAGCTCGGGGCTCGCGACGATCGCGACCTCGAAGGCGAGCGCGCGCGCGCGCCCGGCGCCCGCCGTCGCGCGCTCGCCGCCGCTCCGCGGCGCCGGGACGTCGCCCCGCGCCGCGCTCGGATCGGTCGCGACGAGCGTCACCGTCGCGCCGAACGCGCGCGGCGCGATCGTGACCGCGCACGGCCCCGCGCCGAGGAGGCCGCGGAGGAGAGGCTCGGCCCAGCGCGCCGCGCGCCGGGCGTCGAGCTCGATCGCGATACGCTCGAGCTCGCCGCGCCGATGGCGGAACCTCGCCACGCCCCCGGTGACGTCGAAGGGGAAGCGGACGTTGGGCAGCCGCACGACGAGCTCGACCACGTCGAGGCAGGCGAGCGGCGTCGGGCGCGCCAGCTCGATCCCGAGGCCGTCCTTGCCGATCGCGAGCCGGAGCCCGACCGCGCTCGCGGGATCGCGCTCGATCGCCGGCGGGGCCGCGCCGGGCGGGCGCGCGCGCGCCTCACCCGCGGCGGGCGCGCGCGACGAGGAGGGCCGGCGGAGACTCACGGCGCGGATCGTACGCCGATCGCGCGATCGGGAGAAAGTCCGAGGCGGACGCGCCGCCGCTCGACGCTCGAGGCGCGCTGCTCTAGAGCTGAGGAGCGATGACGGAGGGCCTGACGGTCGACGACGTCCTCGGGCCCGGCTCGCCGCTGGCGCGCCGCCTCCCGGACTACGAGCGACGCGAGGGCCAGCTCGCGATGGCGAGGGCCGTCCACCGGGCGCTCGAGCGCGACGGGCACCTCTTCGTCGAGGCGGGGACGGGCACGGGCAAGACCTTCGCCTACCTGGTCCCGGCGGTGCTCTCGGGTCGCAAGGTCGTCATCTCGACGGCGACGCACGCGCTCCAGGAGCAGATCTTCGAGAAGGACCTGCCGTTCGTCCGCGAGGTCCTGGCCGAGCACGGCGTCGAGCTCCGCGCCGCCCTCATGAAGGGCTTACCGAACTACCTCTGCAAGCGCCGCTTCGCGGAGCGGATGCGGAGCGGCGAGCCGGTCGGCCGCGAGCTCGCGATGATCGAGCGGTGGGCGCTCGAGACCCGGACCGGCGACCGCGCGGAGCTGGAGACGCTCGGCGAGGACGCGGCCGGCTGGCGCGACGTCCAGTCGGGGACCGACACGCGCATCGGTGCAGGATGCAAGTACTTCGACGAGTGCTTCGTCACCCGGATGAGGCGCGAGGCCGAGGACGCCCAGATCGTCGTCGTGAACCACCACCTCTTCTTCGCCGACCTGGCGCTCAAGACGGGCAGGACCGGCGGCTACGGCGGCGCGATCCCGCCGTACGACGCCGTGGTCTTCGACGAGGCGCATCAGATCGAGGGCGTCGCGACCGATTTCTTCGGCGTCCGCGTCTCGATGAGCCGCGTCGACCGGCTGATCCGCGACGCGCGGCGCGCGGTGCTCGGCGCGCGGATCCTGGACTCGTCGTCGATGCGGATCCTCGACGACGTCGACGCGGCCGGCCACGCGCTCTTCAAGTCGTGGCGCTCGGCGGGCCAGGCGCCCCGGGACGGAGCTCGCCGCCTGCTCTCGCCCGACGAGTGGACGCCCGCGCGGCGCGACGCGACCGGGCGCTTCGACGTCGCGCTCCAGGCGCTCGTCGCGATGGCCCTGGCGTTCGACGAAGACGACGCGATGGCGATGATCGCGAGGCGGGCGGGGGAGCTCCGCGCCGACCTCGCGCGCGTCCACGCGAGCTCCGCCAGCGACCGCGCGCCTCGTCATTGGGAGCCGGACGACGAGCCGCGCGACGACGTCGATCCCGACGCCGACTGGGACGACGCGGGCGCGCCGCGCTCGCGGCCGCCGCGCGGCGTCCCGCCGCCGGCGTCGCGGCAGCATCCGCAGCACGCCCTCTTGATGCGGCAGGCGTCGCGCGGCTTCGAGGGCGGGATCACGTGGGTCGACGCGCGCGCGGCCGGGAAGGGCGCGGGCTCCGTGGCGCTGGGCGCGAGCCCGGTCGACCTCGCGCCGCTGCTCCGCGAGCGGCTCTTCGACCGTGTCGCGAGCGTCGTCTGCACGAGCGCGACGCTCGCGACCGCGACGTACGCCGGGCCGAGCTTCCACTTCGCGAAGAGCCGCCTCGGCGCGCTCCCGGAGACCGACGAGCTGGTCGTCCCGTCGCCGTTCGACTTCGAGTCGCGCGCGGCCTTGTACGTCGCGGACGATCTCCCCGAGCCGAGCGCGCCCGGGTTCGACGAGGCCTGCGCGGGGCGGGCGCGCGAGCTCGCGCGCATCACCGGCGGCGGCGCGTTCGTCCTCTGCACGTCGAACCGCGCGATGCGCGCGATCCACGCCGCGCTCGCGCGCGACCGAGGCTCGCCGGGGCCGCTGCTCGTCCAGGGCGAGGCGCCGAAGCACGCGCTGCTCGATCGCTTCCGCGCCGCGGGAGACGCCGTGCTGGTCGCGACGATGAGCTTCTGGGAAGGGGTCGACGTGCCGGGCCGGGCCCTCCGCCTCGTCGTGATCGACAAGATCCCCTTCGCGGTGCCGACCGAGCCCGTCGTCGCCGCGCGGTCGGCGAAGATCGAGGCGGAGGGCGGCAACGCGTTCACGCAGTACTCCGTGCCCGCTGCGGCGATCACGCTCAAGCAGGGGTTCGGACGGCTGATCCGCACGAAGAAAGACGCCGGGATCGTTGCGCTTCTGGATCGCCGCGCGGTGAAGCGCGGGTACGGCGCGGCGCTGCTCGACAGCCTGCCTCGCGCGCGCCGGGTCCGGTCGGTCGACGCGGTCCGCGACTTCTGGCAGTCGATCGACTAGTACTTCGCCGCATCGATTTCGATGTGTCGAAGCACCGGTGTCCCGAGCCCGTAAGGACTCCGGCACGGGAAATGATCGCCAACCGCAAGGAGCCGAGCCTGTCATGAGCGAGATCACCGCAGTCGTCGCGCGCGAGATCCTGGACTCCCGTGGGAACCCGACCGTCGAGGTCGAGGTCCAGACCGCGAGCGGTCACGGTCGAGCGGCCGTCCCGAGCGGCGCGTCCACGGGCGAGCACGAGGCGATCGAGCTGCGCGACGGCGACAAGAAGCGCTTCGGCGGCAAGGGCGTCCAGAAGGCGGTCGAGAACGTCAACCAGACGCTCGGCCCGTCGATCATCGGGATCGACGCGCTCGATCAGGCCGAGGTCGACAGCGTGCTCCGCGAGGCGGACGGCACGGCGAACAAGTCGAAGCTCGGCGCCAACGCGATCCTCGGGGTCTCGATGGCCGTGGCGCGCGCGGCGGCCGACGCGGTCGGGCTCCCGCTCTGGCGCTACCTCGGCGGCGCGAACGCGCGCGTCCTGCCGACGCCGCTCATGAACGTGCTCAACGGCGGCACGCACGCCGACAACGGCCTCGAGATCCAGGAGTTCATGGTCGTCCCGGACGGCTTCGACGACTTCCCGAACGCCCTCCGCGCCGGCGCCGAGGTCTTCGCCGCGCTGAAGAAGAACCTCAAGGACAAGGGGATGGTCACGGCGGTCGGGGACGAGGGCGGGTTCGCGCCGCGCCTCGCGTCGAACGAGGCGGCCATCCAGGCGCTCGTCGCCGCGATCGAGAGCGCCGGCTACACGCCGGGCAAGGACTTCCACCTCGCGCTCGACTGCGCGGCGAGCGAGTTCTTCGACAAGGGCTCGAAGAGGTACACGTTCGACAAGAAGCCCGTCTCCGGCGCCGAGCTCGTCGCGGTCTACGAGAAGCTCGCGTCGACGTACCCGCTCATCTCGATCGAGGACGGCTGCGCCGAGGACGACTGGGACACGTGGAAGCTCCTCACCGACAAGCTCGGGAAGAAGGTCCAGCTTGTGGGCGACGATCTCTTCGTCACCAACGTCGAGCGCCTCCGCCGCGGCATCGAGGGCGGCTTCGCCAACGCCATCCTCGTGAAGCTGAACCAGATCGGCAGCCTCACCGAGACGTTCGACACCGTTCGCATGGCGCAGGAAGCCGGCTACCGCAGCATCATCAGCCACCGCTCGGGAGAGACCGAGGACACGTTCATCGCCGACCTCGCCGTCGCCACCAACGCGGGTCAGATCAAGACGGGGAGCCTTTCGCGCTCGGACCGCGTCGCCAAGTACAACCAGCTCCTCCGCATCGGCTTCGAGCTCGGCGTGGGCGCGGTCTACGCGGGCCACCGCCCCTTCGAACGTCGCTGACGGTCTCGGCCCGCCTCCGCGGCCCCTGAACCGCCGGGGATCCAGCCCGGGGCGCAGCTCCGGACGCCCGGGCGATCTCCGACCGGGACGCCTCGCGGGCCCCTCCGGGGGCGCCGCGGCCGGCGGCTGCCGGCGCTATACGAAATGGCCCCAAAGAGGCGCGGTCGTGTAGTCTGACGAGTGGCGTAGCCAGGCGGATGAAAACGATCGAGGAGCTGCTCAAGAACCTCGCGCGGCCCGAGGTGTTGGAGTTCGGGCTCGTCACCAACCGGCTCCCGAGCGTCAACATCGGCGGGAAGTTCGAGCCGGTGGACGACGAGGCGCCGAGCACCGAGCGTCTCATGCAGATGCTCGTGACGATGGGCGGCAGCCGCTACGTCGACTCGTTGACGGACAAGCCGGTCCAGTGGACGACCCGCCTCGACGGCGTCGGCGTCATCGCGGTCGCGGCGATCCTCCGCAAGGACATCGTGCAGGCGCGCTTCACGGTCGCGAAGCGCGAGGGGCCGGCGACGCGTTCGCCCGCCGCCACGACGCAGCAGAGCCCGGGGAACGCGGCGCCGGTTCGGTCGTCGGAGAAGGCGATGCCGGCGACCGCGCCGGCGTCCGGCGCGGGCCCCGCCGCGCGGACGTCCGGGCAGCAAGGGCTGGCGCGGACGCAGGAGAGCCGGCAGGCCCCGCCCGCCGCTCCGTCGCCGCAGCCGCCGTCGGCGAAGCTCCCGCAGGCGCGCGCGCAGCAGCAGCCCGTCCCGGGGGCGCCCTCGTCCGCGACGTTGACCGCCGCGAAATACCGCGCAGATCCAGCCGCAGGTCATCACGAACGTCGTCTGAAGAATCGGCTCAGGCTGCGCGGTAAACGCAGCCGGCGCCGGCGCCAGTCGCGCCGCCGCCGCCCGACGACGAAGTGGGACGACGACGACGAGCCGACGCTCAGACGCTCTCGCCGCCGGTGAGCGCGCCGCCAGCACGGGGCCGGAGCCGCGCCCGAAGCCGGCCGTGCCGGTCCCGCCGCCCGACGACGAGTGGGACGACGACGACGAGCCGACGCTCCAGACGTTGTCGCCGCCGGTCAGCACGCCGCCTGGAACGGGGCCGGGGGATCCGCGGCCCAAGCCGGCGCGCCGTCCGGAAGAGGTCGCGCGCGGCGACGCCGACGAGGCGGCGAGCCAGCGTCGCGCCGCCGACGACAAGGCGGCGGCGGAGAAGGCGGCCCAGGAGAAGGCGGCCGCGGAGAAGGCGGCCCAGGAGCGCGCGGCGGCGGAGAAGGCCGCTCAGGAGAAGGCGGCGGCGGAGAAGGCCGCCCAGGAGCGCGCCGCGGCGGAGAAGGCGGCCGCGGAGAAAGCGGCCGCCGACAAGGCGGCGCGAGAGCGCGCGCTGGCGGAGAAGGCCGCGCAGGAGAAGGCGGCCGCGGAGAAGGCCGCCCAGGAGCGCGCCGCGCGGGCGGCCGCCGAGGCGCAGCGCGCGAAGGCCACGCCGGGCCAGGCGCCCGCGATGGTCGGCCGGCGGATCTCGACGCCGACGTCCGTCGACGCGGTCGACGTCGAGATCACCACGAACGACGGGGGCTCCGCCGCGCGTCCCGTCCGGCTCGACATCGACCTCGACGCCGACGGCGTCGAGAACACGGTCTCCGTCCCGGGGGACGGCGCCGCCGACGGCGCGGCCGCGCGGGCCGCCGCGGTCGAGAAGGAGCGGCCGCGCGTCGACGCGTCCGCGGCGGTCGACTCCTTCCTCGCGATGGCGGTCGCCGCGCGCGCGAGCGATCTGCTGATCGTCGCCGGCCGACCGATCCTGCTGCGCGTCGCGACCGATCTCCTCCCGCGCACGCAGCCGCTCCCGGCCGAGCACGTCGAGCGCATCGCGAGGGAGATCGTCCCGGCGCGGCTGCGCGAGGCGCTCGAGCGCGACGGCTCGTGCGACTTCGCCGTCGAGCACCCGACCCACGGCCGCTTCCGCGTCAACGTCTCGAAGCAGCGGACGGGCTTCAAGCTGAACCTGCGGGTCATCCCGAAGGAGCTCCCGACGCTCGCGTCGCTCGGCCTCCCCGACGCGCTCCTGGCCGCGCTGCGTCACCAGCGCGGGCTCGTCCTGGTGACCGGGCCGTCCGGCCACGGGAAGTCGACGACGCTCGCCGCGCTGGTCGACCACCTGAACCGCGAGTCGGCGCGGCACGTCATGACGATCGAGGAGCCGATCGAGCACGTCCACCCGCGCAAGAAGGGGCTCGTCAGCCAGCGGGACGTCGGGCTCCACGCGCGGACGCGCTCGCGGACGATCCAGACCGCGCTCCGCGAAGACGTCGACGCCCTCGTCATCGCCGACGTGCGCGACGCCGAGTCCGTCCGCCACGCGCTCGTGGCGTGCGAGAGCGGCCGCCTCGTGCTCGGGACGATGAACGCGCCGAGCGCGGCGAAGACCGTCGACCGCATCCTCGATCTCTTCTCGGCCGCCGAGGAGCCGTGGGTGCGCTCGAGCCTCGCCTCGTCCCTCCGCCTCATCGTCGGCCAGCGCCTCGTGCCGAGCGCCGATCGAACGCGCCTCCACGCGGCGGTCGAGCTGCTCCCGTGGTCGGTCGCGCTCTTCACGCTCGTGCGCGACGGGCGCACCCACCAGATCCCCGACCTCCAGAGGCGCGGCAAGGCGGCGGGGATCGTCCGCCTCGACGAATCGCTGGCCGAGCTCGTCCGCGCCCAGAAGGTCACCGTCGAGGTGGCGAGGCTGTTCGCCGAGTCGCCCGCCGAGCTCGACGCGCAGCTCGCGCGACCCGCCGCGCAGGCGAGGAAGGGGTAACCGGTGCCGGCGATCGACGCGATCTTCGACGAGCTGGTCAAGCGGGGCGGCAGCGATCTCCACCTCGCCGTCAATCAGCCGCCGCTCGCGCGCGTGCGCGGCGAGATCGTCGCGCTCCGCGACGCGCCGATCTCCGCCAAGGAGCTGGAGGACATGCTCCTCGAGCTCGTCACGCCGGCGCAGCGCGCGCGGCTCGCCGCCGATCTCGATCTCGATCTCTCCGTCCCGTACCGGGACGCGGTGCGCTTCCGCGCGAGCTACTACGTGAAGCACTCGGGGATCGCGGCCGCGTTCCGCCTCGTCCCCGGTCGGGTGCCGTCGCTGGCGGAGCTCGGGTGCCCGGAGGTGGTCTGGCGGCTCGCCGATCGTCGGAGCGGGCTCGTGGTCATCGCCGGCCCTTCGTCGAACGGCAAGACGACCACGATGGCCGCGATGGTCGACCACATCAACAAGACGCGCCCGTGCCACGTGCTCTCGGTCGAGAGCCCGATCGAGTTCGTCCACGAGTCGCTCCGCGCGCAGATCACGCAGCGCGAGGTCGGGCTCCACGCCCCGACGGCGGTGACGGCGCTGAAGAGCGCCGCCCGCGAGGACCCCGACGTGGTGGTCGTCTCCGAGCTCGCGGCGGCGGAGGAGATCGAGCACGCGATCCGCCTGGCGAGCGACGGGCAGCTCGTCCTCGCGACGTTCCAGGCGAGCGGCGCCGCGGCCACGCTCGAGCGCCTCGTCGCCGCGTTCGAGCCGGAGGCGCAGCCGCGGGTCCGCGGGCTCCTCGCCGACAGCCTCGCGGGCGTGGTCGTCCAGCACCTCGTCCGCGGCGCCGACTCGAAGAGCCGCGTCGCCGTTCACGAGATCCTCGTCGCCACGCCGCCCGTCGTCGCGCTCGTCCGCGAGGGCAAGACCGAGGGCCTCGCCGACGCGATGAAGGCGGGCGCGGCGGAGGGGATGCAGACCCTCGACGCGGGCCTCGAGCGCCTCCTCGGCGCCGGGAAGATCTCGCCCGAGGCGGCGCTCGATCGCTCGATCGACAAGGAGGCGTTCGCGCGCATCATCGCGCGCGTCCGGCCCGACCTCGTCGACGCCGCTCCTTGAGCCGCGAGGCCGCGCGAGCGACGCCGGGCGGCCGAGGCCCCCGCGCGTCGGGCCTCAGGCGCGCGGCTTGTGGCCGAGATCGCGCTCGAGCCGCTCGCGGAGCGCCGCGGGATCCGCGAGCGTGAGCCGGTCGCCCTCGACGTCGAGCGCGAGCCCGTAGCGCGCGATGGCGCCGAAGAGCGCGACGGACGGGAGGCCGAGCTGCGCCTCGAGCTCGGGCGCGAGCTCCGTCCACCTCATCCAGCGCCCGCCGCGTCCGTCGGCCTCGCCCCACGTCTCCAGGTTCATGAGCACCTGGTTGGCGACGCGGGCCGGCGAGAGCGTCGCGGGGTAGGTCGCGCGGCTGTGCGTGTCGACGTCGCGGAAGCGCGACGCCAGCGACTTGAGCAGCGTGGCCATCCACGGCTTGAGCGCGGCCATCTCGTGCTCCAGGTCGTGCGACGTGACGACGAGGACGGTGGTCGGCTCGACGGCGATGACGGTCGCCGTGCGCGGACCTTGCGTGAGGATGGCCATCTCGCCGAAGACCGCGCCGGGCTCGATCGTGTGCAACGTCTGCGTCCCGGTCGGCGTCTCCTTCCGGATCTCGCAGCGCCCCTCGACGATGATGTACGCGGCGTCGCCGGGCTCGCCCTCGCGGACGATCGCCTCGCCTGCCCGGAACGTGCGACGCGGGAATTCCGCGCCGCCGCGCATGAAGCGCACGAGGTCCTCCTTCAGCGCGGCGACCGACGGGTAGCGCTCCTCGGGCGACCTCGCCATCGCCCGGAGGACGATGCGCTCGAGCTCGAGCGGGACGGCGAGCTCCCCGGCGACCTTGCGCGGGCTCGGGAAGGCCCCGGCCGCGGCGAGCGCCAGCGTCTCGCTCTTGTCGCTGCTGGCGTAGGGCGGGCGGTGCGTGAGGATCTCGTAGAGGAGCGCGCCCAGCAGGAACACGTCCGAGCGGACGTCGAGCTTCTTCCGATCGCCCCGCGCCTGCTCGGGGGACATGTAGCCGGGCGTGCCGATGATCGAGTTGTCGGTCGACTGCGCCGGCCGCGCGCGCCGCGGAGGGGCCGCCTCGTCCGCGCCTCCGGAGCGCGCCTGCGACGCCGGCGCGCCCTCCGCCACGACGAGCCGCGCGATCCCCCAGTCCATCAAGAACACCTGGCCGAACTCGCCGACCATCACGTTCGCCGGCTTGACGTCGCAGTGGAGCACGCCGCGGCTGTGCGCGAAGGCGAGGGCGTCGCACACCTTCGCGAAGACGTCGAGGAGCGTATAGAGCGTCGCCGTGTCGAGGACGCCACGCGGGAGCGCGCGGATGAGCGCCGCCAGCGTCTGCCCCTCGACGAGCTTCATCGCGAAGAACAGCTCGCCGCTCTCGCGCTCGCCGAGGTCGTAGACGGGGACGATGTGCGGGTGGTCGAGCAGCCCGGTCAACCGCGCCTCGCGGAGGAACATCCGCACCGTCTGATCGTCGGAGCGCAGGTGCGGATGCAGCGTCTTGATCGCGATCCGGCGGTCGAGCGCGTGGTCGATCACGACGTCGATCGAGCCCATCCCCCCGGAGGCGAGGCGCGCCTCGACCTCGAGGCGCTCGACCGTCGGCTTGCGGATGTGCTCGAGGACCGACCCCACCGTCGCCGCCGACGGGACGATCTGCTCGCGCGGAGACGGAGACGTCGAGAGCGCCGCCGTGCCCGTGTTGGGCGGTTGATACGAGTCGAGCGGCACCGGCGCGACGCTGTCGATCGCCGTGGAGCTGCTCGGGCCGAACGCGGGCGGCGGCAGGACGATCGTGGCGTCGCGCGGCACCCGCGCGCGCTCGGGGACGTTCGCGGGGAGGTCCTTGATCCGCTCGTCGCTCATCGGGCAGCCCGCCCAGCCTACGCTGCCTTCGGCCCGCCGGGGAGCCCTCGGGCGCTCCCGCCCTCTCGGCTCCGGACGTCTGCTCACGGTTTCGGCGGCCCAGCGCGCGCATTTTCGAGGACGAAACGCGCGCGCGCGCGACCTCGCGACCACGGCTCGAGCCCGGAGCCCGAGCCCGCTTCCGTTCCTGCTCGTCGGGCACATCTCGGTTTACGAGATGTGCTCTAGTCACCCGGCCGTGCCGCGCTCCCGCCTGAACCTCGAAGAGTTCCTGCCGTACCGCCTCTCGCTGGCGTCGAACGTCGTGAGCCAGGTCATCGCGCAGTCGTACGAGAAGCTCTTCGCGCTGAAGATGCCCGAGTGGCGCGTGATCACCGTCCTCGCCGAGCGGAAGGAGCTCACCCAGCAGGAGATCGTCGGCCTGACGCAGATGGACAAGGTGACCGTCAGCCGCGCCGCCCAGGTGCTAGAGCGGCGCGAGCTGCTCCGGCGGGTCCCGAACGTCGAGGACGCGCGCTCGCTCCGCCTCTCGCTCACGCCGACCGGGCGCGATCTCTATCGACGCGTCGTCCCGGCCGCGCTCGCGCTCGAGGCCGAGGTGCTGGAGGGGCTCGGCCCGCGCGAGGTCCGTACGCTGAACGGCCTCTTGCGCCGGCTCGAGGCCTCGGCGACGCGGATCCTCTCCCGCGGCTGACGCCCCCCACGGAGCGGAGCCTCCCCGCGGTCGACGTTCTGCTTGCGTCGAATGGTATCGATTGTTACTACCGAGGTCGTAACAGTTGTTACTACCCACGCCGTAAGGAGAAGCGCATGCAGGACGTGTCGGACAACCCCCTCGGCCTCGACGGCTTCGAGTTCGTGGAGCTCACCTCGCCCGAGCCCGCGCGGATGATCGATCTCCTCGAGCGGCTGGGCTTCACCGCGTGGGCGACGCACCCTACGCGCGACGTCGTCCGCTACAAGCAGGGCCGCATCAACCTGCTGGTCAACCGCGATCCCGCCGGCCAGGGCGCCGACTTCCGCGCGGCGCACGGGCCGTCCGCGAACGGCATGGCGTTCCGCGTCGCGGACGCCCCGCGCGCGTTCGCGATGGCCGTCGAGCGCGGCGCGCGCCCCGCCGACGCCTCGCGCGGCGCGCTCGGCCCGGACAGCCACGTCCTCGAGGGGATCGGCGGGAGCCTGCTCTACCTGGTCGATCGTCACGGTCCGAAGGGCTCGGTCTACGACGCGTGGCGTCCGATCGCCGGCGCCGCCGAGGCCGAGGCGAAGCAGAGCGTCGGCCTCGACCTGCTCGACCACCTCACGCACAACGTCCGCCGCGGCGAGATGCGCACCTGGTCGACCTTCTACGACCGCATCTTCGGCTTCACCGAGCAGAAGTTCTTCGACATCAAGGGGCAGGCGACCGGCCTCTTCTCGCAGGCGATGATCGCGCCCGATCGCGCGATCCGCATCCCGCTCAACGAGAGCCAGGACGACTCGTCGCAGATCGAGGAGTTCATCCGGCAGTACCGCGGCGAGGGGATCCAGCACCTCGCGCTCACGACCTCGGACATCTACGGGACCGTCGAGAAGCTGCGCGCGAACGGGATCGTCTTCCAGGACACGCCGGCGACGTACTACGAGCTCGTCGACGGGCGCGTCGGCGCGCACGGCGAGGACGTCGCCCGCCTGCAGAAGAACCGCATCTTGATCGACGGCAGCGCGAAGGAGGGGTTCCTCCTCCAGATCTTCACCGAGAACCTGTTCGGGCCGATCTTCTTCGAGATCATCCAGCGCAAGGGCAACGAGGGCTTCGGAAACGGCAACTTCCAGGCGCTCTTCGAGTCGATCGAGCTCGACCAGATCCGCCGCGGCGTCGTCGGCGTCGCAGCGTCCGGCACGTCCGCGACGTGAGCGGGAGCACGAACGCCGCCGGCGTAGTAGACAGGGGTCCGTGAGCTACCTCTCTGGCTTCGGGAACGACGTCGCGACGGAGGCCGTCTCCGGGGCGCTGCCGCGCGGTCAGAACTCGCCGCAGCGCGTGCCGTTCGGCCTCTACGCCGAGCAGCTGTCGGGGACGGCGTTCACCGCGCCGCGCAAGGAGAACCGGCGCTCGTGGCTCTACCGGCTGCGGCCGAGCGCGGCGCACCCGCCGTTCGCCCCGCGCGCGCAGGGCCTCGTCCGGAGCGGTCCGTTCGACGAGGTGCCGGCGTCGCCGAACCGCCTGCGGTGGAGCCCGCCGGAGCCGCCGTCGACGGCGCAGGACTTCGTCGACGGGCTCGTCACCTACGCCGGGAACGGCGACGCCGCGGCGTTCGCCGGCCTGGGCGTCCACATGTACCTCGCGACGCGCTCGATGGAGGACCGCGTCTTCTTCGACGCGGACGGGGAGCTCTTGATCGTCCCGCAGGCCGGGGCGCTCCGGCTCGTGACCGAGCTGGGCGTGCTCGAGCTCACGCCGGGGGAGATCGGCGTCGTCCCGCGCGGCGTCCGCTTCCGCGCCGAGCTTCCCGACGGCCGCGCCGTCGGCTACGTGTGCGAGAACTACGGCGCGCTCTTCCGCCTCCCCGAGCTCGGGCCGATCGGCGCGAACGGCCTCGCCAACTCGCGCGACTTCCTCACGCCGGCGGCGGCGTTCGAGGACGTCGACCGACCGACCGAGGTCGTGCAGAAGTTCCAGGGGCGGCTCTGGTCGACGACGCTCGACCACTCGCCGCTCGACGTGGTCGCGTGGCACGGCAACCTCGCGCCGTACAAGTACGACCTCCGCCTGTTCAACACGATCGGGACAGTGAGCTTCGATCACCCCGACCCGTCGATCTTCACCGTCCTCACGTCGCCGAGCGAGGTGCCCGGCACGGCGAACTGCGACTTCGTGATCTTCCCGCCGCGCTGGATGGTCGCCGAGCGCACGTTCCGGCCGCCGTGGTTCCACCGCAACGTGATGAGCGAGTTCATGGGCCTCGTCCACGGCGTCTACGACGCGAAGGCGGGCGGCTTCGCGCCGGGCGGCGCCTCGCTCCACAACTGCATGAGCGGGCACGGGCCGGACAAGACGAGCTACGAGCGCGCGATCTCCGCCGACCTCGCGCCGCACAAGATCGAGGACACCCTCGCGTTCATGTTCGAGAGCCGCTGGGTGATCCGCCCGACGCGCTTCGCCATGGAGAGCCCGGCGCTCCAGCCCGACTACGACGCGTGCTGGTCTTCGTTCGAGAAGGCGAAGCTCCCGGGCGCGTCCGCCGCGCGAGGCGAGCGAGCCGCGCGAGGCAAGCAAGAGGAGAAGGCGTGATGAAGCTCGCATCGTTGAAGTCCGGGCGCGACGGTCGCCTCGTCGTCGTCTCGAGCGATCTCGCGTGGTGCGCGGACGCGTCGTCGGTCGCGCCGACGTTGCAGCGCGCGCTCGACACGTGGGTCGAGAGCGCCCCGCGCCTGCGCGAGCTCGCCGCCGCGCTCGAGCGAGGCGAGGGGCCGAAGGAGGCGTTCTCCGAGGAGGCGTGCGCGTCGCCGCTCCCGCGCGCGTTCCAGTGGGCCGACGGCTCGGCGTACGTGAACCACGTCGCGCTCGTCCGGAAGGCCCGCAAGGCCGAGATGCCGGAGTCGTTCTGGACGGACCCGCTCATGTACCAGGGCGGCTCCGACGTCTTCCTCGGGCCGCGCGACGCGATCCCGCTCGCCGACGAGGCGTGGGGCTGCGACCTCGAAGGCGAGGTCGCCGTCGTCGTCGACGACGTGAGGCAGGGCGCGACGCGCGAGGAGGCGCTCGCGGCCGTCCGGCTCGTCATGCTCGTGAACGACGTCTCGCTCCGGAACCTCATCCCCGGGGAGCTGGCCAAGGGCTTCGGCTTCTTCCAGTCGAAGCCGTCGTCGGCGTTCTCGCCGGTCGCCGTCACGCCCGACGCGCTCGGCGCCGCGTGGAGGGACGGCAAGCTGCACCGCGTGCTCGAGGTCTCGCTCAACGGCGCGCCCTTCGGAAGGGCGAACGCGGGCGTCGACATGACCTTCGACTTCGGCACGCTCGTGGCGCACGCCGCGAAGACGCGCGATCTCGCGGCGGGCTCGATCGTCGGCTCCGGCACGGTCTCGAACCGCGACGCCGACGGAGGTCCGGGCCGCCCGATCGACGCCGGCGGCCTCGGCTACTCATGCGTCGCCGAGGTGCGCACCGTCGAGACGTTGCTCTCGGGCAGCCCGAAGACGCCGTTCCTCCGGCGCGGCGATCGCGTCCGCATCGAGATGCGCGACGACGACGGCCGCTCGATCTTCGGCGCGATCGACCAGGTCGTCGCGGCGCCTGCGCGCTGAGCGGCGCCTGCGCGAGGCGGGCTCGACCGAGCCCACGCTCGAGCTCGTGCCCCGAGGCGGCGCCCAGCGGTGTTTCGGGGGCCACGCGGCGCTCGCTTCGCGCGCTGAAGATTGATCGAGCTTCACGCGCGTGATTTCAGTCACAGCGTGGGAAAATTCCAGCCTCACTGTCCCCGGGCGGCCGCGCGCGCCGGCCGCCGATCCGCGCGGGGGCGGGCGCTTCGCGGGCGCGGCGGCGGCGCATCGGGACTACCCTCCGGCCCCGATGGCTCCCCGCGTCCTCCGATCCGTCGCTCTCGCTCTCGTCCTCCTCGTCGGCTGCGCCGGCGGCGCGCCCGTACGCCGAGTTTAGAAAGCATCGTTTGCGGCGCGATCTTGACGCGAGGCGCGAAGGACAAGAACGGCAAGAGCCTCGGGAAGCGATCACCAACCCGAGCGTGGTCGTCGAGGTGCTCGAAGTCGACCGCAGAGCGCGATCGCAGCGAGCGGTTCCTCTCTTCCAGCAGGCCGAGGCCTCGAGGAGTACGTCCTCGTCTCGCAGGACGAGTGGCGCGCACGAGGTCCGTCAGACGTGTCGGTCAGAGCTGGAGTGTCGACGTCCGGCGGGCCGGTGAGACGGTCCGCATCCACGGTCAGGAGATCGAGGTCGACCGCGTTCACGTTTAGGCGGGGAGCGCCTGGTTTGCGCTCAGGCAGGATAGTTCCAGCTCAGCGGTGTGCTCGCGGTCGGCGCGGCCGCGTGGGCTTCCAGAGCAGATCCGCGCGCGGCGTAGACGCTTCGCGGCACGGCGGGCCGCATCGGGACCAGGGCTTCCGCCCGGATGGCTTCCCGCTTCCTCCGGCCCGGGTCTCGCTCGTCCTTCTCCTCGGCTGCGCCGGCGGCGCGCCTGCGCCCACGCCCGCGCCCGTCGTGCAGACGCCCGCGCCCACGAGCGTGCCGGCTGTCGCCGATGCGGCGGCGATCGACGCGGGCGCGCAGGCGAACCCGTGGCCGTACCAGACGCCGGTCGTCGCCTGCGGCGCGAACGGCATGGTCGTGAGCGACAACGCCGTGGCGTCGAACGTCGGGCGCGACGTCCTCGCGAGCGGAGGTACGCCGCCGACGCGGCGGTCGCCACGGGCGTTTGCTCCTCGCGGCGTCGCCTATCCGACGGCGGGCAACGTCGGCGGCGGCGGCTTCGCGGTGACGCGCGTGCGCGGGGAGCTCCGCGCGCTCGACTTCCGCGAGACGGCGCCCGCGGCCGCGACGCGCGACATGTACGTCGACGCGGACGGGAAGCCGAAGGCCGACGCGCGCGACGGGATCCGGTCGGTCGGCGTCCCCGGGAGCGTCGCCGGCCTCTGGGAGCTCCACCGCGCGCTCGGATCGAAGAAGAAGACGTGGAAGGAGCTCCTCGCCCCCGCGATCAAGCTCGCCAAGGAGGGCTTCGTCGTCGACGACGCGTTCCTCGCGACCCTCGAGGTCGGCGCGAAGCGCCTCGCGAAGCACCCGGTGAGCGCCGCGCTGTTCCTGCCCGGGGGCGCCCCGCCGGCCAAGGGATCGACCTTCAAGAACCCGGAGCTCGCGGCGGTGCTCGAGCGGATCGAGAAGGGCCCGTCGGGCTTCTACGAAGGGCCGACGGCCGCCGCGCTCGTCGCGCAGATGAAGGAGGAGGGCGGGCTCATCACGCTCGCGGACCTCAAGAAGTACAAGGCCAAGTGGCGCAAGCCCGTCGAGTTCACCTACCGGGGCCACAAGATCGCGTCGATGCCGCCGCCCTCGTCCGGCGGCGTCACCCTCGCGATGATCGCGCACATCCTCGAGGGCTACGAGCTCGGCAAGCTCGGCTTCCAGTCCCCCGAGCAGCTTCACTACGTCTTCGAGGCGATGCGCCGCGCGTACGCGGCGCGGAACGCGAAGCTCGGCGATCCCGACTTCGTCAAGATGCCGCTCGCCGAGCTCCTCTCCGAGGGCTGGGCCAAGGAGCAGCGCGCCACCATCCTCCCCGACCGCGCGACGCCGTCGTCCGAGATCGCGGCGGCGCCCGCGAGCGCGAGCGGGCCGCACACGACGCACTTCTCCGTGGTCGACGCCGCCGGCGACGCCGTCTCGCTCACGACGACGATCAACTGGTGGTACGGCTCCGGCGTCACGGTCAAGGGCGGCGGCTTCGTCCTCAACAACGAGATGGACGACTTCGCGTCGGTCCCGGGCGCGGCCAACGGCTTCGGGCTCGTCCAGGGCGAGGCCAACGCGATCGCGCCCGGCAAGCGCATGCTGTCCTCGATGGCGCCGACGATCGTGACCGGCCCCGACGGCAACCTGCTCCTCGTCGCGGGCGGCGCCGGCGGTCCGACGATCATCACCGCCGTGTGGCAGGAGCTGTCGAACGTGATCGACTTCGGGCTCGACGTCGGCGCCGCGGTGAGCGCGCCGCGCTTCCACATGCAGCACCTGCCCGACGAGGTGATCTTCGAGAAGGACGGCCTCGCCCCGGCGACGTCCAAGCGCCTCGAGGCGATGGGCTACGCGCTCCAGGAGCGCGGCCACCTCGCCGACGCGCCCGCGATCGGCCGCGCCGGAGCCGAGTGGGTCGGCGCCGCCGAGCCGCGGCGCCTCGGCGGGCTCGCCGCCGCGCCCTGAGGCGGCGACGGCGGCGCCGTCACGCGCGGCTCGCGTAGCGCTCGAAGTCGTCCGCGATGCCGCGGGCGAGCATCATCGCGACGCTCATGATCGGGAGCTGCGAGTTCACGCCGATGCTCGTCGGCAGGACGCTCCCGTCGCAGACGAAGAGGTTCTGGACCGCCCAGGTCTCCCCCGTGGGCTTCACCACGCCCGCGTCGGCGGTGGTCGCCATCTTCGCGGAGCCGAGCGGGTGGAACGCCATGCACTCGACCTTGCTCGCGGCGAGCTTGTCCTCGAGCAGGAAGTCGAGGTCCTCCTCCTTCTTCACGGTCGGCATCCCGAAGACGGGCGTGAGCACCTCGCGCGCGCCGGCGGCGAAGGCCATCCGGCCGAGGATGTGGATGGTCTTGAGGAGCCGCGCCTTGTCGCGCTTGACCATCTTGTAGGTGACGAGCGGCTCGCGCGAGAGCCAGCGGCGGACCTGGCCGCCGCCGTCGTCGTGCACCATCCCGCCGAAGAAGGCGAGGTTCGGCATCTGCTTCACGAGCCGCCGGTGCTCGCGCCCGACGCCGGGGAACGCCGCCGCGAGGACGTTGACGGGGCTGTAGACGCCGTTCAGCCAGATCCCCTCGCCGAGGAAGTGATCGGTGTAGACGCTCTGGAGCGCGCCGTCCCAGCCGTCGACCGCCTCGTCGAACAGCGCGCCGATGCGCACGGCGGGGTGGAGCGTGAGGTGCCGCCCGATGTGCGCGGAGTCGAGGCCGCTCCGCCGGAGGAGGATCGGCGTGTGCATCGAGCCGCAGGCCACGACGACGAGCTTCGCGCGGACCTCGAAGCGGACGCGCGGCTCGCCGGTGACGCCGTCGAGGAAGCGGCCGCGGACGCCGCGCGCGACGCCGCCCGTGACGTCGACGCGCTCGACGAGCGCGTCCGAGACGACCGTGGCGCCGTGGGCGACGGCGTCGGGCAAGAACGAGACGTCGACGCTCATCTTCGCGCCGTTCGGGCAGCCGAAGTTGCAGCGCGCGGCGCCGCGGCAGCCGCTCGTGTTGCGCCGCATCGTCTTCATCGGGATGCCCAGCTTGTCGGCGCCCTCGACGAACAGCTCCGTCGCGCGCGAGCGCATGTGCGCGGGCACGTCCTCGACGTGGCAGATCCGCTCGACCTCGGAGAAGAACGGGTCGAGGCCCTCGGGCGTCATGCGGTCGAGCCCGAGCGAGCCGCTCCACGTGTGGAGGACCTCCTCGGGGATGCGGAAGCAGACGCCGCCGGTGAGGACGCTCGAGCCGCCGACGCATTTGCCGGCGAGCAGGCTGATGAGCGGCGTGTCGCCGACGCCGAGCGCCACCGACATGCCGGCCTCGCGCGAGAGGCGGCGGAACGAGTTCGACGGCGTCATCGCGCCGTACTCCGCGGGCGAGTAGTGGCCGCCCTCCTCGAGGACGAGGACGCTCCGCCCGTCGCGCGCGAGCTCGCGCGCGAGGACGGCGCCGCCGGCGCCCGAGCCGACGATGACGACGTCGACCTTCGCCGACAGCGGCGCGGCCTGCTCTCTCCCGCGGATCACGGGGAGCCGCTCCGCCGGCGCGTCTCGGCGGGCGCCGGCGCGCTCGTGCCTGGTGGCCGTGAGCGTCACGACGCGACCCCGTCGCGGGCGGCCCCGCGAAGGCCGGCCTCGCCCGCCGCGCGCGGCGGCGCGAGGGGGAGCGCCGCCCTCCAGCGCTTGCGCTCGTGCCCCGGATAGCCGATGGCGCGCTGCTCGTCCTCGTCCTCGTAGAAGATCATCGTGAGGACCGTCTTGTAGGCGACCACCAGGAGAGGCAGCTGTTTGACCTTGGAGCGCTCGAGCCGCTCGAGGTGACGCACCCGCTCGTCGACGGTGAGCTCCTCGAAGGCGCGGAAGCGGAGGAAGAGCAGCGGCGACCACCGGATGGCGACGAGCATCAGGACGAGGCCGAAGCGCAGCGTCTTGCTCGCCGGGCTGATGAAGCCGTCGACGTCCTCGACGAACGCGTCGAGGCGCTCGGGCTGGACCTCTCCGTCGGGGGAGAACATCGCCTCGGCGAGCGCTCGGAGGACGGGACGATGGTGGGCGCTCAGCGTCGACCGAGCGAAGTCCTTCGTCACGAGCGCGACGGGGTTCGTGCGCGCGAACGGCGAAGGCGGCGGGGAGGGGGAGGCGAGGCCGGTCAAGGCGCCGCGAGTATATACCCGCTCCCGGCCTCCGCCCCCGCCGTCGTGCGCCGGCTCGGTCGATCGCGCGAGCCGGCCGCGCGGCTCGGCGAGGCGCGGCCGCGATCCGCGCGCGCCGGCGCGAACGCGCGCGCTCGATCGCGCAACGAACGATCCGCGGCGCGCCGGCGCTCGACGCGACGAGCATGAAGGTCCACGACGCATCCGCCTCCGTCCCTGATAGGATCGCGCCGCCGATGCTGGTCGCGCTCCGTGGTCCTCGCTCGCTCGGCCTGGCGCTGGCGTTCGCGGGGCTCCTGGCGTGCAAGGGGCAGGGCGCCCGGCCCCCGCGCGGGCTCGAGGGCCTGAAGGGCGTCGACTGCGCGGCCGTCAAGGCCCCCGCCGAGCCCGATCTGATGGCGTGGGACGCGTCCTCGCGCGCGCAGCTCGACAAGCTGCGGCGGCAGGGGGTCGTCGCCGTCCGGTACGAGGCCCAGGGCTGCGACGTCTCGCTCGAGCTCTTGCCCCAGTGCGTCGGGCCGAAGAACCGATACGTGTATTCTCCCTTCAGCGCGACCGACACCAAGATCGCCCGCGACCACGGCGAGCTCCTCGCGCAGCTCCCGCTCGGAGCGGAGAACGTCTCGGGATGGATCGCGGGGCGTCGCGCGCTGCGCACGGACGCCAAGGTCGTCGGGGCGGTGGGCCTCCCGACGGGCAGCACCGTCACGGAGTACGACCTCGTCGGGCCGGAGTGCAAGCGGGCCACGCACGTCGTCGGAGTCGTCTACGTCGGCGGCTTCGCGATGGCGGCGTCCGACGCGCGCGACGTCGCCGCGACGGATCTCTTCGCCTCACCCACGCCCGTCGAGGGGATGACCCGCGAGGGGCAGGCGCAGATCTGCGAGCGCGCCGAGGCGGAGGGGATCGAGCTCTCCGGCTGCGCGGTGCCGCTCCGCGTCGCGCTCATCCCGCTCGACGGGAAGGCCCCCCCGCTCACGTGTCCGGCCGGGCTCACGTTCGACGGCCGGCGGTGCCTGCGCCCGATCGCCGACGCCTGCGCCGGCGAGCCGGCGTCGGGGGACGCCGACGCCGGCTGCGCCTCGCGCGCCGCCGCGGAGCCGCGTGTCTTCGATCAGGCCGCCGTCGAGCGCGTCGTCCGCGAGCGGCACGGCGCGGTGAGGCGCAAATGCTGGGAGTCCGCGTCGGAGAGCGTGCGCCGCGTCAACGTCAACGTGAAGACGACGATCGATCCTCAGGGCCACGTCGCGCGGGCCGACGCCGAGCTCGTCGACTCGGACGGCTCCGCGGACGTCGGGATGGCCGTCGCGCGCTGCATCGCCGGCGAGATCCGGACGTGGCAGTTCCCCGAGCCGGAGCGGCAGCAGGTCCTCACGCTGCCGTTCCACCTCATCCGTCAATAGCCCTCCCTCGGCTACGCCGACCGGGCCGGGACGGATTTTCGCGCGGACGGCGCGAGCGCGGGCCGGCGGAGCCGCGCCGGCGGGGGCGGCCGCCGCCGGAGCGGGGCGCGCGGGGGCGTCGTTGCATCGATCGAACTCGCTGCTCCGTCTGTGTATGCTGTGGGCGTGAAGCTCGTCCGGTCAGCGATGGTCGTCGGCCTCCTCTCGCTCTTGGTCGCGGCGACGAACGGCTGCGCCAAGAAGCCGACGATGAAGGTCCATCACGCGGAGATGCAGGGGATGCAGTTCGGCTTCCCGCCGAGCGTCGCCGTGCAGATGACCGTCGTCATGGACGTGTTCAACCCGAACAGCTACGACGTCGCGATCCGCGCGATGCGCGGCACGGTGACGTTCCACGACCGCTACACGATGCCCATCGATTTCCAGCCGGGGGGCGAGGGGATCTGGCTCGGCTCCGACCGCACCACCCAGGTGCGCGTCCCCGCCACCGTGCCCGTCGATCTCGCGCTCCGCATCGCGCGCGAGGCGATGACCGGGACGGTCCCGTACCGCGTCGTCGGCAAGGCGGACGTCACGGCGACGCGCAGCCTGAAGATCGAGAGCGACGACTACTCCGTCGACGAGCGCGGCGAGATCGCGCGCCAGCAGATCGAGGCGTCGATCGCCGCGCTCGGCGTGCCGTTCATGCGCTGACGGCGCGCCGCGCCCGCGGGACCGATCGCCGCGCGGGGCGCGCGACGGCTCAGGTGCGCGTGAAGTCGCGGCCCTCGCGCTCGAGGAACTCGTCGTACGTGCCGCCGAAGTCGACGAGCTCGGCGCCCTTGCCGGGGCTGCCGTCGGCCGCGGTCTTCGGGCGGAGCTCCACGATGCGGTTCGCGAGCTCCGAGACGACGTGGCGGTCGTGGCTGACGAAGATGATCGTGCCCTTGAAGCCCTTGAGGCCGTCGAGCAGGCCCTCGATCGACTCGATGTCGAGGTGGTTGGTCGGCTCGTCGAGGACGAGGACGTTGTGCTTGAGGACGAGGAGCTTCGCCAGGAGGAGGCGCGCGCACTCGCCGCCCGACATCGTCGCCGCCTGCTTGAGGCCGGCCTCGCCGGAGAACAGGAGGCGCCCGAGGATGCTCCGGATGTGCTCCTGCGGGGCCATCTTGTCCCACTGGTAGAGCCACTGGAACGCGTTCATGCCGGCCGCCGTGCGGTTCAGCGCCTCGTGCGTGTCCTGCGCGAAGTAGCCGACCGACGCGTCGTGGCCCCAGCGGACCTCGCCGGCGTCCGGCTTCACGACGTCGTGCTTCGTGTCCTCGTCGAGGCCGCCGAAGCCGCTGATCATGAGCTTGAGGAGCGTCGACTTGCCGATGCCGTTCGGGCCGGTGACCGCGATCTTGTCGCCGCGGTTCACGTGGAACGACACCTTGTCGTAGACGACGATCTCCTTGCCCTTGTCGTCGACGAAGGTCTTGGAGACGTCCTCCATGCGGACGACGTCGCGGCCCGACGGCTTGTCGAACTCGAAGCGGATGAACGGGCGGACGAGGCTCGAGCGCTTGGGGCCCTTGGCCTCGATCTCCTCCTTCAGCTTGTCGATCTGCTTCACGCGCGACTGCGCCTGCTTGCTCTTGCTGGCGTGCGAGCCGAAGCGCTGCACGAACTCCTGGAGCTCGGCGACCTTCTTCTTCGCGGTCGCGGCCTGCGCCGACGCGCGCTGGTTGTTCTCGTACTTCGCGTCGACGAAGTCGGCGTAGTTGCCGGCGTAGACGGTGATCGTCTGGTAGTCGACGTCGGCGATGTGAGTCGCGACGGAGTTCAAGAAGTGGCGGTCGTGGCTGACGACGACCAGCGTGCCCTTGAAGTCGTTGATGAGGAACGACTCGAGCCAGCGGATCGACTCGAGGTCGAGGTGGTTGGTCGGCTCGTCGAGGAGCAAAACGTCCGGCTTGCCGAAGAGCACCTGCGCGATGAGGACGCGGAGCTTGTAGCCGCCCGCGAGGGAGCTCATCTTCGACTCGTGCTTGTCGGCGGGGATGCCGAGGCCGACGAGCAGCTCGGCCGCCTCGCTCTCGGCCATGTAGCCGTTCTCCTCGGCGATCGTCCCCTCGAGCTCGCCGAGCCGGATGCCGATCTCGTCGGTGACCTCGCCGGCGAGGAGCCTCTCCTTCTCCTGCATCGCGTCCCACAGGGTCTTGTTCCCCATGATGACGGTGTCGAGGATGCGCTCCTGCTCGTACTCGAAGTGGTTCTGCCGGAGGACGCCGAGGCGGAGGCTCCCCGGGATCGTGATCGTGCCGGTGTCCGTGTCCTCGTTGAACTCGAGCATCTTCAGGAGCGTGGACTTGCCCGCGCCGTTCGCGCCGGTCAGGCCGTAGCGCTTCCCGGGATCGAACTGCATCGAGACGTTCTCGAAGAGGATCTTGGGCCCGAAACGCTTGGTGACTTTGTCGAGGACGATCACAGCGTGCCTCTCCTAGCACGGACGGAACGCGAGGGCGGCCACGAAGTGGCCCGGGCGGCCCGGACCGACGCGCGCCGCGCGCAACGTCGGTCGTCGAGCTCCGCGCGGATCGCGCGCCGTGGAAGCGCCGCGGGAGGCCCGAGCGACGCTCCCGCGATTTCGCGGCTTTTGCCGCGGGCCCGATGCGCGTACGCTTTCGTCCGAGCGTTTGAGAGACAACTCCTTCTACGTCTCCAGTCTCCTCGAGCTGGCAGACGCGAGCGCGGCCGATCGTCGGGTGCTCTGGCGTCAGGCCATGGCGGCCCTCTCGCGCGCCAACCTCGACGGAGGGCCGGGGCCGCTCGAGGGGCTCCACCCCGACGTCCTGCTGAAAGGTGTGAGCGCCGCGCTCCACGCGGGGCTCGCCGACGACCTCGACTGGCTCTCGCCGCAAGCGGCGGGGGTCGCGCTCTACACGCTCGCGGCGGCCTTGCCCGTGAGCACCGA
Source organism: Labilithrix sp. (assembly GCA_019637105.1). Classification (GTDB taxonomy): domain Bacteria; phylum Myxococcota_A; class Polyangia; order Polyangiales; family Polyangiaceae; genus Labilithrix. The sequence goes on along the minus strand of JAHBWF010000077.1, from coordinate 11,601 downwards.
GCAGCGGGAGCTCGGCAGGCGCGTGCTCGCGCGGATGATCGCGGGCAACGCGGAGACCTTCACCGCGATCGCCACGTGCATGGCGCAGTCGGCGGGCAAGGGCCTCGGGAGCGCGAACATCCGCGCCCGCATCGCGCTCGTCGCGGAGCTCCCGCTCGCGCACGCGATCGTCGACGGCCCGCTCGCGCTCGCGCTCGTCAGCCGGCGCGAGTTCCAGCGCGAATGGGTCTCGGTCCCGTCGACGCGCTCGCTGCCGGCGCGGCGGCTCGTGGCGAAGATCCTCGAGCGCGCCGCCCGCGAGGCCGCCCGCCGCGCGCAGATGGGCGACACCCACGCGCTGCGCGTCTTCGTCGGCGACACGGTGCGCGCCGCCTACAACCGCTTGCTCGCGGACCGCGAGTCGCTCGTGTGGCGCTACGTCGCCGTCGCGCGCGGCCTCTGCGCCGGGTGGATCCCCGAGCTCAAGCAGCAGATCCAGGAGAGCCTGCGCGAGGGCCTGAGCCCGACGGAGTGGCGGCGCGCGGCGGCGTCGCTCGCGGCGTTCGGCGCGGTCCGGCCCGACGACGCGCTCAAGATCACGACCGCGGTCGTGAAGCGCGGCCTCTTCACGTGGGAGGACCCGCCGAGCGCGGCCGCGTTCGTCTGGGGCATCGCGCGGACGATCGAGGCCGAGCCGGAGGTCGCGACGAAGATGCTCGACCTCGTGCTGCCGGTGACGTCGCCCGAGGTGGCCGAGGCCGTCTGCGAGCTCCGCTACGAGTACGGTCCGTCGAAGGTCGTCGATCGCGCGCTCCGCCAGGCGTACGAGCTGCTCCGGGCGACGCGCGACAAGCCGAAGGGCGAGGACGACGGCGCCGACGCGCTCTACCACGAGATCGCGCGGGACCTCGAGCCGGGGCCGCGCGACGACCAGCCGGTGCGCCGTCAGGCCGCCGAGGCGCTCGACGCGTTCGTCACCGACGGCGCGGCCGCCGCCTACCAGCGCGCGCGCGAGGTGCTGGTCGCGGCGAGGGGAGGGATGGACGCGCTCGAGGCGGTCGCGAACGACGACGACGCCGAGGGGCGCACCGGCTCGCTCGCGCGGCGCACGTCGATGGCGGTCATGCGCGATCTCGACACGAGCCTCCTCGAGCGCCCCGTGGTCGCGGATCTCCTCAAGCTCGGCGGCACGGCCGACGCCCACGCGAGCGAGGAGGGGCTCGACGCGATCCGCGAGCGCTTCGCCGAGTGGATCGTCGCCTGCGAGAGCCCGGAGGAGGCCGCGGCGGAGCCCGAAGCCTCTCCGCGTCACGCGACGCTCCGCCTCCGGCGTCTCCGCGCGCTGCTCCACCTCGTCGACGGCGATCTCGGGGAGGGCCTCGAGGCGAGCGCCGGCGGGAAGCCCGCGCAGGACGGCGACGCGGCGCGGGCCAAGCGTCTCCGCGCGCTCTGGCTGCGCACGGTGAAGGCGCTGCTCCGGCACTTCGAGCGGGATCCGGCGCCGGTGCTCAAGCGCACGCTCCTGGCCTCGCTCGCGCGCGCGCTCGACGCGCTCGTGCGGCTCGGCGTGTGCGACGTCGCCGACGCGCTCCTCGTGCTCGCGATGCGGATCCGGTCGCGCCGCGACTTCGACACGCTCGCCGAGGCGTCGATGGATCCGGACCTGCGGCACGTCCTCGCCCGGTACGCGCGGTTCCTCCGCGAGTCCGAGCCGACGCTCGAGGTGTCGGCGCAGGCGGAGTCGGCGCGCCCGCCGCAGAAGAAGGCCGGCGAGGAGCGGCTGAAGGCGCTCGAGACGCTCGCGGACGAGCTCGCGCCCGAAGGCTCGGCGCGGAGCGAGGCGCTGCGGACGGTCCTCGTCCGCATCCACGGCGCGCTCGCCGCGACGGTGAAGGTCACGGCGCTGAGCGCCCTGTCGACGTCGAACACGTCCGACGCCGACGTCGTCGCCGCCGTCGAGACGTGGGTCGGCGCGCTCGCGCAGATGTGCCTCGGCGCGAGCGGGCGCCTCGAGCCGGATCTGCCCGCGGCGGCGCCGTCCGTCGCCCAGCCGAAGCTCCTCAGCATCCTCGTCTCGCGCGTGCTCGCGGAGGCCGAGACCGTGCTCTCCGAGCAGGACCTCGCCGCGGCGGTGAACGAGCTCGTCTCCGGGATCCCGCACGGGCTCGGCCGCCTCGTCTCGGGGCTGCTCTGGGGCCTCGCCGATCTCCCCGTCGAGCGGCCCTCGGCCGAGGCGGGCGTCCTCGTCGGCGAGCAGCTCCCCGCGTGGCTCCCGGCCCGCCGCACGATCGGCGGCTTCTACGTTCAGCGCGCGCTCGGCGTCGGCGGCACCGCGTCGGTGTTCGTGGTGACGCGCGCCGAGGACAAACACGAGCCGAACGCCGATCGCTTCGCGCTGAAGGTGCCCGACTACAACGCGACCGCCGCGCGCAGCCTCTCGCAGGACGAGTTCCTCACGATGTTCCGCGAGGAGGCCTCGGCGCTGATCATGCTCCCGAACCACGCGAACCTCGCGCGCTTCGTGACCTTCGACATGGGCACGCGGCCGCTGCCGATCCTGGTGATGGAGCTCGTCGAGGGCGTCACGCTCGAGCGCGTCCTCCAGTCGCGCACGTTCGACGTCAAGCGTTGCCTCAAGGTGCTCGACGACGTGCTCGCCGGGCTCGAGGCCATGCACTCCGTCGGCATCGGGCACCTCGATCTGAAGCCCTCGAACGTCCTCCTCCGCCGCGGCGAGCAGGGCGTGCTCGTGGACTTCGGCCTCGCCGGGCGCAAGCTCCGCCAGGGCTGCGGGACCGGGCCGTACGGCGCCCCAGAGGTCTGGGGCGTGCTCCCGGAGGGCTTCGTCCCTTCGCCGACCGCCGCGGACATCTACTCGTTCGGGTGCCTCGCGTTCGAGATGCTCACCGGGAAGGTGCTCTTCGAGGCGCCGAACGAGGTCGCGCAGATCACGATGCACGTCTCGCACGACGGCTTCCCCGCGCCGATGAAGGCCCTGCTCGCGAACCCCGAGGTCGGCCCCCTCGCCGAGGTCCTCGTGCCCACGCTCCGGCGCGACCCGCGGCACCGGCCGACGGCGGAGGAGCTGCGGAGCGACCTGCGCGCCGCGTGGTCGCTCGTCGACGCCGCGGCCTGGCCGGTCGCCTACGGCGCCGAGTAGCGCCCGGCCGGGGGCTTGACGAGGTTCAGGCGGCCGATCACCGCGGCGAGGACGTGGGTGTTCACCGGCTTCGGGACGAGGTGGCGGACTCGGACGTCGCCGAGCGCGCGCGCCGTCGCGGGGAAGTCGCGGCTGACGACCACGACCTCGGCCTCCGCGTGCCGGCCGCGGACCAGCAGCACGAGCTCGGCGAGCCGCCCGGCCGCGGACTCCTCGTCGATGACGACCAGATCGTAGCGCCCGCCGCTGACGAGCGCCGCGGCCTCCGCCGCGGACTCGGCGGCGTCGCAGCGGATCTCGTGGCCGCGCGCGCGCAGCGCCGTGGTCGTGTTCCGCACGAGCGATCGGCGGAGCCCGCCGTCCGCGGCGAGGACGGCCACCGTCGGCGCCGTCGTCGGCGCGGCGCCGGCGCGCGAGAGCGCGACCTCGAGCGTCGCGACCAGCTCGCTCGCCGACCCGTGCCGGTCGTCGGGGTTCTTCGCGAGCGCGCGGTGGATGACGTCGTCGACCGGCGCGAGGTCCGGGCGGAGCGTCGAGACCTTCCGCGGCTCCTGGTTCAGGTGGCCGAGCAGGACGGTGTAGACGTCGTCGCCTTCGAACACCGGGCGCCCGGTGAGGAGCTCGAAGGCGGTGCACCCCAGCGCGTAGAGGTCCGCGCGCGAGGTGATGCGCGTCCCGTCCGGATCGCGCGCTTGCTCCGGCGCCATGTACGAGGGCGTCCCGCCGACGATCGACAGCTTCGGGCTCGACTTCGAGCGCCGGCGGGCGAGACCGAAGTCGATGAGGACGGGCCGGTCGGTGCCCCTCTCGATGATGACGTTGGCCGGCTTCACGTCGCGGTGGACGAGCCGCCGCGCGTGGACGGCGTCGAGCCCGTGTCCGATGGCGCGCAGGATGGGGATCGCGCGCGAGAGCTCCATCGTCGCGCCGCGCTGCGCGTACGCCTCGATGACGTTCTCCAGCGACTCGCCCATGACGAGCTCCATCGCGAGGTACGACGACTGCTGGAAGGGGCCGAACGCGTAGACCTGGACGACGTTCTCGTGGCGCACCTGGGCGAGCGCCTGCGCCTCCTTGACGAAGCGCTGACCGACCGCGGGATCGAGCGACGGCTCGACGATCTTGATCGCGACGGGGCGCTCGAGGAACAAGTCCTCGGCGCGGAGGACGACCCCCATCGCGCCGGCGCCGAGCCGACCGAGCACTCGGTAGCGACCGTCGATCACGTCGGGGAGCGCGAGCGCGCGGATCTCCGACGGCGTCTCCGAGGGGGCGAAGCCAGGCTGCGTCTCAGGCGCCTTGGGATCGCTCATCGGGCTCCCTGGTACGACGGCTTGCCCCCGGATCGACGAACATCTCCGGAGAGGTTAACACCTGGAGACTGCCTGTCGCATCGCTTCTGTAAGCGGCGGAAAAGTGTGTGCGCGCGCGTGCTCCAGTCGCGCCTCTTTGCGGCCGCGGAGCGCGGGGGCGAAGGGCTGGGCTTGCTCGCCCGAATCCGCCGCGATATCCGGAGGCGCGGTGCCTCTCACTCCGGTCGACGGCGAGCCCGATCCCGACGGCGACGACTGCGTCGCGTGTGGTCGTTGCTGCCATCACGGGCCACAGACCGTGCACCTCCTCGAGGCCGACGAGGCGCGCATGGGGGAGCGGCTGCTCCCGATCTACACCGAGCTCCAGGACCGGCCGCCTCACTTCCGCTTCGTGAAGAACGCGGGGGAGCGGTGCGGCGGTCTCGACGTCTCCGTCCCGGGACGATACCCGTGCGCGATCTACGAGGTGCGCCCCGAGGACTGCCGCATCGTCGAGCCGGGATCGCCCGCCTGCCTCGAGGCGCGCCGCCTCGGGCACCTCGGCAAGAGCGTCGAATTCAAGCGCGAGAGGTGATCGCACGCGGGCCACGATCGCCTAACGGCCGCGCTCGGCGGATCGTGAAGGGGGAGCGTCGATCGGGCGAGCCTGGGACCGTCCTCGAGGGCTCGCGCCGCGGCGGTCACGTGGGCGCCCGCGCCGCGGCGCGCCGCGCGAGGACGCGCGCGCACGCCTCGCCGATGAGGCGCTCGGCCTCGCGCCCCGCGTCGCGGAGCTCGTCGGCCCAAGGCGCGTCGAACCGCACCGCGCGGGGGCGCCGATCCGCGGCGCCGGGTGCGAGCGAGACGAGCACGCGCGCGGGCGCGGGCGCGGTGCGGACGGAGACGGAGCGCACCGAGACGCCCGGCTCCCGCGCGTCGAGCCAGGCGAGGAGCGGCGCCGCGGCCTCGATGACCGCCGCCGCCTCGGCGCCGCGCAGATCGACGCCCGGCCCGTCGAAGGGCGCCCCGTCCGCGTCCTGCCGAGGCGAGGCGCGGACGCGCGCGTCGTCGAGGGAGATCTTGTAGGACAGGAGCGGGAGCGCGGGCGTCACGGCGTGCGCCCGCCTCGCGCGCGCGCGCGGCCCCGCGCGGCCTCCGGGCTCACTTGCCCGCGAGGGCGTTCGCGAGCCGGCCCGAGACGTCCCAGTCGACGAGGTCGTTGTAGCCGCCGACGACCGCGCTGGCGACGAAGACGATCGGCAGGTCGTCGTCCTTGCACTTCGCCTCGCGCAGGACGAAGTCCCTCGACGTCGGGTCGCCCGCGACGTCGAGGAGCGTGTAGGCGATCTGCTTGGCGTCGAGCATCTCCTGGATGCGGCCGAGCATCCGCGCGTTCCGGTCCTTCTCGAAGTAGATCATGACCGGCGCCTGCACGGCGGGCGCCGCGCCCCCCGGCGCGGGCGTCGACGCGCCGCCGGTCCTCTTCAGCTCCTCGAGCTTCGCGCGGCCGGCGCGCCGGCGCTCGAGCTCCTCCTTCGAGCACAAGGGATCGCCGAGCAGCGTGTTGAAGCGGCGCGCGAGGTCCTTCGGCACGCGGACGGGCAAGAAGCGGTCCCCCGCCGGGGTCGTGAGCGCGCGGTGGAGCGAGGTGCGGACGAGGTCGAGCATGACGGCGGCGACATCATCGTCCCGTTCGCGGCGCGGTCAAGCGGGGAGTGGCGGTCCGCGCGCGCGATCCGCCGCCCGCGGTCAGCTCGCCTCCGCGAGGGCGAGCTTGTTCTTCGCCATCTTCGCGACCTTCGCGCGCCCGCCCTTCTTCACGACCTCCTCGAGGAGCTCCTCGCCGAGCGGGTGACCCTCCTCGGTGAAGTGGAAGCCCACGTAGTAGAGGTGATCGAGCTCGAGGACGCGGTCCTTCTTCAAGGCCCGCGCGACGTCGAACCCGTGGCGAAGGAGCCCGCCGAGGAGGCGGAGCGACTCGTCGCCGGCGCGCGAGGTGGGCCGCGTGTCGCGGTTCGAGCGCGAGAGCTCGAGCGACGCGAGGGCGTAGCGGTCCTCGTCCGTGGCGCGATCCGACTTGCAGAGGATCGCGAGGACGACGCGCGCCTTGTTCTCGTCCTTCTTGCGCAGCCGCCCGGCGAGCCCGCGGAGGGCGTCCGCGACCCCGTCGGGATCGGCGTCGCGCGCGACGTCGAGGTGGGCCTCGTAGTTGCGCTCGCCCTTGCCGAGCCGCGACATCGCCTCTTCGAGGATCTGCTTGCGGAGCGCCGGCGAGATCTTCTTCGCGGTCGGGCGGAGCACGTTGCGGAGGACCCAGGCGCGATCGGGGTTCGTCGTCTCGAGCAGCGCCCTGGCGAGCGCGGGGACGGCGTCCTCCCTGCCGGACAGGCCGCCGGCGGCGGCCTCGGCGTAGCGGCGGTCGGTCGTCGACGTGAGGACCTTGGTGAGCACCCGCGCGGCCTCGTTGCCGCCCACGCGTCCGAGGAGCTCGAGGACGAAGCGCGCGCGCTCGAAGTCGGCGTGGAGCGCGAGCTTCTCGAGCCGCTTGGCGGTGTCGTCGCCGATCTGGAGGCTGCCGAGCGTGTGCAGCGCCGTCTGGGCGAGCGTGCGGTCGGCGGCCTCGGCGGCCTTCACGAGGGTGTCGATCACCTTCGCGCTCGGCTTGTCCTTCTGCAGCGCGAAGCGGAAGGCGATGATCGCCTCCTGGCGGACGCTGGCGTGCTGCTTCTCGTCGCCGCCGTACTGGAGCAGCGTCGGGATCGTCTTCTCGTCCTCGAGGTACCCGAGGATCTTCACCGCTGCGGCCGTCGCGCCCGGCGAGCCGCCCTTCTTCTTCTGGGCGTCGAGGAACCGCTCGATCTCGGCGAGGTAGCTCCGGCGCTTGTTGCCGTCCGCGCTCTTGATCTGCTGGCGGACCGCGAGCGCCGCGGCCTTGGCGGCCTCCGCGTCGCTCGAGGCGAGGCCCTTCACCAGCGCGGAGAAGGCGTCCTTTCCGCCGAGCTCCGCGAGCGCGGCGTCGAGCGCGCGGCGCTCCTCGGGGCCGGCCGCCGCCATCTTCTGCTTGATGATGGGGACGACCTCCTCGCCGACGCTGGCGACGGCGCGCGTCGCGGCGCGCCGGACGTCGTCGTCGCCGGTGGCGAGGAGCGGGAAGATCTGCGTGAGCGCCTTCTTGGCGCCGACGCGCGCCAGCGCGTCGAGGGCGTGGACCTGGAGCAAGGGCACGCCGCTCTCGAGGACCGCGCCCAGGCCCTCGACGACCCCCGGCCCCTTCGCCTTCAGCTCCCCGAGGACGATGGCGGCCGCGATCTGCTTCTCGATCGCGTCCGACTTCAGGAGCCCGACGATCTTCCCCACTTCGCTCATGGACATCGGTATTCCAGCGCGATAGCCGCGGATCAAGCTCTAAGAGCGGGCCGAGCGTCGAAGCCGGGCGCCCGAGCGCGAGCGTCGCGCCTCGACTCGACGCGAGCGCGTACGGCGAGGGCGAGAGGCCGGGCGCCACGAGACGCCGCGGGCGGCGGAAACGAGCTACGATGAGGGACGGATGAGGGCGCGTGGCCTCTTCTCGATCTTCCTTCTCGCGGCCGCCGGCGGCATGACCGGCGCGCACGGCTGCAACACGTACGACGCGTCGCTCCTCGTCGGCGACGCGATCGAGCGGCCGCCCGCGAAGGGAGGCGTCGGCTGGTGGTCGAAGCCCGACGCGCGCGGCTGCTTCAGCGCGGGCAGGCCGCGGCCCGAGGACCGACCCGCGCCGAACGGCGCCGCGGACGAGGGGCCGATCGTCCTCGCGATCTCGTCGATGCGCCTCGGGTCGCTCAACGAAGAGGGGGTGGTCGACGCGAACGCGTGGCAGGACCTCGGGCTCGATCTCGACGGCGTCTGCACCGCGTCCGAGACGTGCCTCTCCGAGGATCCGCCGCCGAGCTGCAAGGCCGGCGCCTCGCAGCTCCCGCGCGACGGCAGGTACTGCCGCGACAACACGTTCGGGAAGCTCGAGTACTCGGCCGCGCTCGTCCCGCAGGTCGCGAAGAAGTACGGGCTGTCGGACGACGCCTTCAACTGCGCGCTGTGCGTCGGCCACTACACGTTCCTCATCCGGATCACGGGCTACAACGGCCTGCCGAACGACGACCGCGTCCGCATCGACCTCTACCCGTCGCCGGGGCTCGAGAAGCCGCTGCCGTGGAGCTGCGAGACGTCGGAGTGGGTCAACCAGCCTTGCTTCACCCCGGACATGCCGTGGACGGTGCAGGCGGAGACGCTCGTCGAGGACCGCGGCGGGCCGAACCTGCCCGACTCGAAGATCTTCAGCGCCGACGCGTTCGTCCGCGACGGCTACCTCGTGACCGAGCTGCCCGAGGACACGCTCTTCTGGTTCCCCGGCTACAAGGGCGTCGTCGTCGCCTACCCGATCCGCCTCCAGCAGAGCGTGGTCGTCGGGAAGCTCGCGAAGGGGCAGGACCGCGTCTGGCGGATCGAGGACGGCATCATCGCCGGGCGCGTCCGCCAGCGCGACGTCATCAACGGCTTCCGCCTCATCGGCTTCTGCGACACGAACGACAAGGACAACTACGAGCTGATGACGACGTTCGTGAACGACAACCTCGACGTCCTCGCCGACGGCCGGAGCGATCCGGACGTCCCGTGCGACGCCATGAGCATGGGCGTGGCGTTCAACGCGCTGCAGGCGACGGCGGGCAAGACCGAGACGGTCGCGCCGCTCGTCGAGTGCGTGATCCCGAAGACGGCCCGCGACGCGGGCGCGGAGGACGGCGGCGCGCCCGACGGCGCCGCGGGGGACGGAGGCTGAGGTGCGGACACGCGGGATCGCGATCGCGGCGCTCTTCGCCGTCGCGTGCGTCGCGGACGACGGGACCCCGCCCGCGACGACGGGGCCGGAGGCGCCGCTCGTCTGCGAGCCGGGCTCGGGGGTGGAGGACGATCGCTGCGCGCCCGCCGGCTTCGAGGCGTGCCTCGACGGCGCCGGCCCCGGCGGCGCGCCGTGCGGGGAGCTCGCGGCGTGCGGCGCAGGCGAGGTGGCGTTCTTCGGGCGGACCGAGTGCACGCCGGTCGGTCCCGGCGAGTGCCCGCCGGGCTTCGCGCGCGATCCCTCGGGGCTCGGCTGCTCGCCGGTGATCGCGGAGACGACGTGCACGGGCGCGACGCGCCCGCGGCTCGGCTCGACCTCGTGCGCGCCGGTCGGCGACTGCGCGGCGCCCTTCCCGCCGGCGGCGGCGACCTACTTCGTCGACGACTCGTTCACGCCCGGCGAGGTCGACGCGACGCACTTCACCACGATCCAGGCGGCGGTGGCGGCGGCGCCCGCGGGCGCGACGATCGCGATCGAGGAGGGCACGTACACCGGCACGGTCACGCTGCCGAGGGCCGTCACGCTCGCGGGGCGCTGCGCGGCCAGGGTCACGCTCCGCGGCGGCGACGTGTCGACGCCGGGCGTCGAGGTCACGCGGAAGATCAAGGCGTCGGTCCGCGGCCTGACGATCACGTCGTTCGAGGTGGGCGTCTCGGCCAACGCGGGCGTCGAGATGGCGCTCGACGATCTCGTGCTCGAGGGCAACCGGCGCCTCGGGATCCTCGCCGCCGACGCGGGCACGCGCGTGACGGCGCGAGGGCTCGCGGTGCGGAAGACGCTGCCCGACGCGTCGGGGCGCTTCGGCCACGGCGTGGCGGCGGGCTTCGAGAGCGAGGTCACCGTCGAAGACTCGGCGATCACGAGCTCGGGCGAGATGGGCGCGGGCGCGCAGAGGGACGCGCGGCTCACGCTCGCGCGCTCGATCGTCGCGGGCGTCTCCCAGCGCGCGGGCAACCGCGCCTTCGGCTGGGGCGTCGGCGCGCAGACGGGCGGCCAGGTCACCGTGCGCGAGTCCGCGGTGCTCGACACGTTCGGCGGCGGAGTCGTCGCCGCGGCGGCTTCGGACGACGGCGCCATCTCCGTCCGCGTCGAGCGCTCGCACGTCGCCGACGTCCGGCCGGGGCCCGACTCCGCCGGCGGCGCGATCGCGAGCTGCGTGCTCGCGCAGGGCAAGGTGGAGATCGAGATCACGGGGACGACGTGCGTGCGGCCCGCGCTGACCGGGTTCTTCGCGAACCGAGGCGCGGAGATGACCGTGACGTCGAGCGTCGTCCGCGGCGTCGTCGGCGATCCCGACGAGGCGATCGGCGGGGTGCTCGGCGACTCGGCGAGCACGCTGACCGTGACGCGTACGGCGGTCGTCGACGGCGGCGCCGGCGGGATCGTCGCCAGCGGGCGCCTCGAGGCGAGCGACGTCTACGTCTCGAAGGTCCGCGGCGTGGGCATCGCGGTCCGGGGCGCCGCGACCATCGCGGGCGCCGTCGTGTCGGACCTCGCCCGCAGCGTCGACGGCGCGGAGAGCAGCGCCAGCGCGTCCATCATCGCGCTCGCCGGCGGTACGATCGACGCTCGTGACGTCATCGTCCGCCGATCCGAGGCCCTCGGCGTGCTCGCCACGGCCTCCGCGAAGGTCTCGCTCCAGCGCGCGGCGATCTCCGACACGAAGCCGGCGGACGACGACGGGGGGATCGCGGTCGTCGCCGCGGACGGCGCCGAGCTCTCGCTCACGGACGCGGCGATCCTGCGCGCGTCGGACACCGCCGTTCACGTGACCGGCCCGGGGGCCGTCGCGTCGTTGCGCGGCGTCTCGGTCGTCGACACGCGGCCGTCCGCGCGCGACGGGAGGGCGTACTCGCTGCAGGTCCAGAAGGGCGGGGCGCTGAACCTCGCGCGCGTGCTCGCGCGCGGCGGCGCGGAGGCCGGGTTGGCCGTCCTGGGGGCGGAGACGCGGGCGACCGTCGAGGACTCGGCGTTCGAGGGCGTGCGCGCGACCGTGCTCGGCTTCGGGCACGGCGTGGGGGTCTCCCAGGGCGGCGCGCTCGTCATGACGCGCTCGATCGTCCGCGACAACGCCAGCGTCGGGCTGGTCTTCTCGAGCGCGTCGGGCTCGGTCGCCTCGTCGATCGTCCGCGCGAACACGGTCGGCGTTCACGTCCAGCAGGGCGTCGCGCTCGTCGAGGCGTCGGAGGCGCCGGCGACGCTCACGCCGCTGTCGGTGGTCTTCACCACCGACACGCGCTTCGAGGACAACGGCTCGAAGGTCGGCTCCGGCGAGGTGCCCGTCCCCGCGCCGC
>JAHBWF010000076.1 GCA_019637105.1 Labilithrix sp. | reverse complement strand
GATAGGGCGTCGTCATCGCCTTGGATTGGATTAAGGAGCGCCGAGGATGGTCGCACGCGTTCAGCTCGTCGAGGCTTCCGTCGTCCCCGGGTGCCTCGCGCGCCGCGTCTCGCCGGGCGCGCCGCGGGGGAGCACGCTCGGGCTCGGAGCATGAGCTCGACGCCGGAGATCGTCGCGGTCACCGAGGTGCACCCGCTCCCGGACGGGGAGGTGCGGCTGCTCGGGGCCGTGCGGCAGGTGACGGGCGCGATGACGCGCATCGACGCCGGGGGCCGGCGGATCCTCGTCGACTGCGGCGTCGCCCAGGGCCGCGAGCAGATGGAGTTCCCCGAGGCGGCGCGCGACGCGGAGGCGCTCGTGCTCACGCACGGCCACCTCGACCACATCGGCAACGTGCCGACGCTCCTCGAGGGGGGCTGGGAGGGGCCCATCTACGGCACGCAGGCGACGCTCGAGATCGCGAGCTTGTCGCTCGAGGACAGCCTCGGGATGCAGCGCCTGGCCGAGCGCGAGATCGAGCGGCTCCTCGCGCGCTTCCGGGAGCTCTCGCGCGTGGTGCCGTACGGCGAGCGCGTGCCGCTCTTCGACCTCGGCCTCACGCTGCACGAGGCCGGGCACATCCTCGGCTCCTCGAGCGCCGAGATCGTCAGCGACGCGAGCCGCGTCATCCTCTCGGGGGACCTCGGCCGACCGGACAGCCCGATCCTGCGCGATCCGAACACCGTCTGGGCCGGGGACCGCCCGGTCGACGTCGTCGTCATGGAGTCGACCTACGGCGCGCGCGAGCACGCGCACTCGCACGACGACATCGAGCGCGACCTCGAGGCGGTGCTGAAAGACGCGATCGCCGACAAGGCGAAGGTCCTCGTCCCCGCGTTCGCGATCGGCCGGACGCAGACGCTCCTCTATTTCCTCGACTCGCTGGTCGAGTCGCGGCGCATCCCCGAGGTGCCCGTGATGATCGACACGCCGATGGGGCTCGCCGTGACGAAGACGTACAAGCGCTTCCGGCGCCTCTTCGACAAGGAGTCGCTCGCCAAGCTCGCGCGCGGCGACGATCCGCTCGACTTCGCGGACCTCTTCGCCGTCGAGCGCGGGCGCGACTCGCGGAAGCTCCGCGACGTCGAGGGGCCGATGGTGATCATCGCCGGCTCGGGCATGTGCACCGGCGGGCGGATCGTCGGGCACCTGCGCGACGGGCTGCCGAGCCCGAGGACGACGGTGCTCTTCGTCGGCTACCAGGCGGAGGGGACGCCGGGAAGGCGGATCCAGGACGCCGCGAAGCGTGGCGGGAAGGTCCGCGTCGACGGCGAGGAGGTGGTCGTCCGAGCGCGCGTCGCCACGCTCCGCGGTCTCTCGGCGCACGCCGATCGCAAGGAGCTCCGCGCGTGGCTCGGGAACATCCCGGGCGTGCGCCGCGTCGCGCTCCATCACGGTGACGTCGAGGCGCAGACCTCGTTCGCGGCGTGGGCGTCGCGCCCCGGGGCGCCGCGAAGGTGAGATCCCTCACGCGGCCGGAGAGACGGCCGAAGGCGCCGGCGAGGGGGACGCGAGGTCTTCGCGTCGTGGTCGGTTTGGGCGACCGCACGCGGCAGGGTAGTATGCCCGCGTGAGCGGCGCCCGAGCGTGGATGGTGGCGGTGATCGCGGTCGCCGCCTGCGGCAGGCAGCTCGTCGACGACGATCCGATCCTCGACGCCTCCACGCAGCGCGACGGAGGCTCGTCGGCGGACGGGGGCGTCCCCGCTCCGGCGGACGGCGCGTCCCCCGACGGCGCCGAGCACGACGGAGCTCCGTCTTCGTGCGCAGCGGAGACGAGCGAGCGGCGGATCGCGTTCGTGACCGCCGACGTGTTCCCCGGCGATCTCGCCGGCTCCGTCGGCACGAGCACGTTCGACAACCTCTGCAACTCCATCGCGGTCGATGCGGGGTGGATGGGCAAATTCAAGGCCTTCGTCAGGGACGGTGACGGCAACGGGGCCGTCCGGATCTCCAGTGCCGTCGCGGGCGGGAACGGAGCCGACGAGGGCTGGTACCGCGTCGACGGCACGAAGGCCTTCGACGGAACGCTCGAGGGTGCGCTCGCGCCGCTCTCGCTGACGGAGCGATGTACGGCGGTGACGGACGACCTCGGCGCTTGGACGGGCTCGTCCACGGCGTCCGGCGCGAACGATTGCGAGAGCTGGACGTCGGGCGCGTCCACCGGGCGGTACGGCGATCCGAACGCGACCGATGCGCGCTGGGAGTGGTCGGCCGTCGGCCCCTGCGACGTGGCGCGCCACGTCTATTGTTTTCAGGTCGGCCACTGACCTACGAGCTGGCCCCCGTCGTCGGCTCGACGGGAGCCCCGTCCAGCGCCGGCCGGCGTACGCTGGAGGGATGTACGTCGGGAGGAAGCACACCGCGGTTCGGTCCGCCGAGGTCGAGCGGACGTTCTGCTGCAAGGGCTGCGGCTACTCGAGCCCGGTCCGCGTGACGGGCATCGGGGAGGGCACGGGCAACAGCCCCTACTTCCTCGACGGGGACGGCGCGCGGCGGCGCGCCGTCGACGAGGCGACGGCGCGCGCGAGCGAGGACGCCGACGTCGTCCTCGCGATCGTCCCCTGTCCGTCGTGCGGTGAGCGCGATCCGGCGGCCGCCCGGGCGTTCAAGACGAAGGGCCTCCTCGCGACGCTCGGGCTGCTCGCGCTCGGCTGCGCGATCGGCGTCGTGCTCGCGGCGCTCATGAGCCATCGCAGCGGGAGCATGGGGCTCGTCTTCGGCGTCGGCACCGGCGTCCTGTCGGCGTCGGCGGGGATCTACGTCGACCGCGCCAAGCGCTCGGCGACCTGGGACGGCGCGATCCTCCGCGTGAGCTTCCCGAGCGAGCGCGACGGCGCGTAGCGCGCTGCGCGCGCCGAGCCGCCCGCGGTCGAGGTTTGTTCGTGGCGCCGCCTCGGCGGAGGCTTACGATGCGATCCATGGATCCGGCAAGCTTCCTCGGGCTCGCTGTCGCGGCGTTCGGCGCGGTCGTCGTCGCCTTCAGCGGCCTCCGTCAGGTGAACCAGTGGGAGACCGCGCTGAAGTTCACGCTCGGCAAGTTCGCGGGGCGCGCCGGGCCCGGCCTGAACTTCGTCCTCCCCGGCATGCAGCGGATGGTGCGCGTCGACATGCGCGTGCGAAACCGGGACTTGCCGCAGCAGGCGGTCATCACGGCGGACAACGTCACGGCGTGGATCGACGCGGTCATCTACTACAAGGTCGTCGACGCCGAGAAGGCGACGCTCAACGTCCAGGACTACGAGCACGCGGTGCGCGACCGCGCCAAGGTCGTCTTGCGTGACGTGGTCGGCGAGACGAGCCTCGACGAGCTGTTGGCGCACCGCGACGAGATCGCCGCCAAGGTCCGCGCCGCCGTCGAGCAGTTCGTCGCGCAGTGGGGGCTCCACGTGGAGCTCATCGCGCTCCAGGACATCCAGCTCCCGCAGCAGATGCAGGAGGTCATCGCGAAGAAGGCGATCGCGGAGCGCGACCGCCAGTACGTCGTCATCAAGAGCCAGGCGGACCTCGAGAGCGCGAAGAACTTCGCCGAGGCCGCGCGCATCCTGCACCAGTCGCCCGGCGCGATGGAGCTCCGCCGGCTCGAGGCGCTGCAGAACCTCTCGCACGGGACCAGCAAGGTGATCTTCGACCTCGCCAAGCCCCAGGGGGCGAGCGAGACCCAGGCGGCCGCCGTCGCGGCGGCGCTCGGCGGGAGCGTGCGCGTCGCCGACGAGCGCGAGGAGGGCGAGGAGCTCGCGCCCGCGCCCGAGGCCGCGCGGGCGATGCGTCGCTGAGCCGCCGGCGTTCGGCTGGATTCGCCGCGCCCGGCGTTCGGCTGGATTCGCCGCGCCCGGCGTTCGGCTGGATTCGCCGCGCTGCATCGGCGTTCGGCGCATCGCCGCGCTATGCTGCACCGGCGTTCGGCTGGATTCGCCGCGCCGGCGTTCGGCGGATGGGCCGCGCCGGGGCGCGCCGCCGTTCGGCGCGCAGGACGCAGGCGCTCGCTCGCCGGCATCACCTGGAGTACGGTCGAACCCGTGAAGACCGTGGTCGTCGTCTCGAGACCGGACGCAGCCCGTGCGCCGTGGTGAGGACGAAGGCCTCCGGCTCCTCGCGCTCGGCCGGCTCGGGCCGCTTGCGTCGCCGCTCGCCCGCGAGGCGCTGGAGCACGGCGTCACCGAGGTGGAGCCGAACGTCCTCGCGTGGACGGGCACGATGGGGATGGTGCACGGGCACCTCGTGGTGCTCTGGCTCGAGCCGGACCTCCACGCGCGGGTGACCGAGGTCCCGTCGGTCGTCGACGCGCTCACGGCGGCGGTCGCGTCCGCGGTCGCGCGGGTCTCGGGGAACGCGCTCGCCGAGCTCAAGATCCTCGCGCGCGCGGCGCGTGCGGCCCGGTCGACGCCCTACCGCGGTCGGATCTGAGGCCTCGGCGCCGCTCCTCCCGCGTCAGGTCCGAGCTCGTCGCGCCGCGCCGCCGCGCGACCTTCGCCTTCGGCGGTCGCGCTCTTCCTCTTCGCGTCGCCGCTGCGCCGCCTCGCGCCGTCGCTCGTCGTTGTGTGTCCGTTGCGCCGTCGCTCGTCGTTGCGTGTTCGCTGCGCGTCCTCGCGTCGTCGCTCGTCGTTGCGTGTCCGTTGCGCGGTCTTGCGTCGTGACTCGTCTTGCGCGTTCGGCGCACCGCCCGCGTCGCGTCGTCGCTCGTCGTTGTGTGTCCGTTGCGCCGTCGCTCGTCGTTGCGTGTTCGCTGTGAAGCTCCCCCGCTTCGATGGACAGGTTGACTATGCAGCTTCTCGTACCGTGAGTCTCTTCAATTCAAATTCGATCGGGCTGACGTAGCCGAGATACGAGTGTCGGCGAACGGTGTTGTAGAAGCCGTCGATGTACTCGGTCAGCGAAGCGACAGCGGCTGCGCGGGTGGAGAAACGCTCATGGTCGAGATGCTCTGCGCGGAGAGTCGCGAAGAAGCTCTCGGCGACGGCATTGTCGTAGCAGTCCCCCCTGCGGCTCATGCTCGGCACGAGGCCTTGGGCGCGAAGGGCTTCCCGGTAGTCGTCGCTGGCATACGGGCTCCCGCGATCGGAGTGGTGAACGAGGCCGGACGCGGGGCGACGCTGCTGGACGGCCACCCCAAGCGCTGTCAGCGCGAGCACGCGGTCGTTCGTCGCGCTCGTCGCCCAGCCGACGACGCGGCGCGAGAACAAGTCGAGGATCACCGCGAGGTAGAGCCATCCTTCGTCGGTTGCCACGTACGTCACGTCGGTAACCCATGCCTCGTTCGGAGCGTTTGCAGCGAAGTCGCGCCCGAGGATGTTCGGCGCGATGGGCTGATCGTGGTTCGAGTCGGTCGTTCGACGGAACCTGCGTTTCAGCCGACCTTGGAGGCCCTGCTCCCGCATCAGTCGTTCGACGCGCTTCCGGCCAACCCGATAGCCCTTCGCGCGCAGCTCCCGGTGCATGCGAGGACTTCCGTAGATGCCTCGAAGTCGCTTGTGGATGATTCGGATCTCGAGCGCCAGTACGGCGTCGGTGATCGTCCTCGCGGCCGGTCCACGCCTGGACGACGCGTAGAACCCGCTCCGCGAGACACCGAGAACGTCGCAGAGCACGGCGACGGGGAACTGCGCCTTCTCCACGCGGATGAACGCAAACTTCACGTCGTCTCCTTCGCGAAGAAGGCCGCCGCTTTTTTTAGAATCTCACGCTCCATCTGCAGCCGCTTGTTCTCGCGGCGTAGTCTCGTCAGCTCCTCACGCTCGGCCGTCGTCAGCGCACCTGCTGGCCCTTCACCGGCATCGACCTTCGCTCGCTTCACCCACTCACGCAGGGCGGTCTCCGTCAGATCGAGATCCTTCGCGATCTGCCCAACCGTCCGATCGCCGACCTGGCAGAGCCGCACGGCCTCGGCCTTGAACTCAGGCGTGAACGACCTTCGTTTCCGCTTTCCCATCGAACACTCCTCGCGCATCTTCGCGCCATTCGGGGTGTCCACGAAAGCGGGGGATCTTCACTGCGCGTCCTCGCGTCGTCGCTCGTCGTTGCGTTTCGTTGTGCCGTCGCTCGTCGTTGCGTGTCCGTTGCGCCGTCGCTCGTCGTTGCGTGTTCGCTGCGCGGCCTCGTGCCGTGACTCGTCGTTGCGTGCTCGCTGCGCGTCCTCGCGTCGTCGCTCGTCTTGCGTTCGACTCCTCGCGGGGCGCGAGGAGGAGACGGCTCGGTGAGCTCGACCGGTTCGCTCCGGTCCCGCGACACGTGAGGGGCCGGGGCCGATCTCGACGCCGCGACGAAGGCCGAGCCTCCCGTCGTCGCACGCCGGGATTCGGGCGCTTCCTTCTCAGGTCGTACCTGGACCCATCGAAATCGACGGGGCGAGGTACTAGAGTGGCGCGCGAGAGAGGAAGGCGGAAGCGATGCGTGTCACGGTGCTCGGTGCAGGATACATGGGAAGCGCGATGGCCGAGGTCGCGGCGATGCGCGGGCACGACGTCCGCCTCTGGGGGACGTGGCTGGACGACGCGCTCGTCGAGCCGCTCGAGCAGGGCAAGGAGCACCCGCGGCTGAAGAAGAAGCTCGCCGCGCGCGTCGCGCCGCTGCGCGCGGACAAATTGGCCGAGGCGCTCGAGGGCGCCGAGCTCGTGGTCCACGCCGTCAGCTCCGACGGGCTCGTGCCGGTGCTGACGAAGGCCGCCGCGCTCCTCCCCGACGTCCCGATCCTCAGCGTCACGAAGGGCTTCCTCCCCGACAAGAGCGGGAAGATGGAGCGCCTGGACGTGATCGCCGCGGAGGTCGTGGGACGGCCCCTCGGGTTCGTCCACGCGGCCGGACCGGCGAAGGCGGTCGAGGTCGCGCGCGGCGTGCTCACCTGGATGCTCTTCGCGTCCGCCGACGTCGCGAGCGCGCGCGCGTGCGCCGCGGCGATGGGCGGCGCTCACCTGCGGGTCTCCGTCACCGACGACATCGCCGGCGCCGAGATCGCCTCCGCGATGAAGAACGCGTACGCGACGGGGCTCGGGCTGTGGGACGGCCGCCTCGGCGCGGACTGCCACAACGCCCGCGCCGCGTGCTTCCAGCAGGCGATCGTCGAGATGGCGAAGCTCGTCGTCGCGGGAGGCGGGCGCGTCGAGAGCGCGTACGGTCCCGCGGGCGTCGGCGATCTGCACGTCACGGCGGCGGCCGGTCGGAACCGCGCGTTCGGCGAGCGGGTCGGGCGAGGGAAGCCTGCGAAGACCGTGGCCGCCGAGATGCTCGCGACCGGCGAGCTCACCGAGGGCTATCCGGCGATCGCGTCGGCGTGGCGCTGGGCGAAGGAGCGCGGCGTGGGCGAGCTGCCGTTCCTCGCGGCGCTCCACCGCGTCATCTGGGAGGGCGCCGAGGTCGCGCCGACGCTCGCGTCGCTCGCGCTGTCGACCTGACGCGCCGCCGTTGGCGTCGCTCGCGCTGTCGACCTGACGCGGCGCCGCTGGCGTCGCTCGCGCTGTCGACCTTGACGCGCCGCCGCGTCGCTCGAAGTGCGCTGTCCAAGCGCGTCGTTGCGTGTAACATCCGAGGCATGACCTTCGGGCACAAGCTTGCGCTGTCGATCGTCCTCGTCGGGCTCGCCGCGGGGTGCAAGGACAAGGCCGCGGGAGAGGTCGCGGCGGCGGCGCCGCCGGGCGCCGTGAAGGTCACCGCCGACGAGAACGGCTTCAAGCCGAGCTCGGTGTCGTTCAAGAAGGGCGAGGCGGCGAGCCTCGTCTTCACGCGGACCACCGACGAGACCTGCGCGACCGAGGTCGTCTTCCCGGAGCTCGACGTCAAGAAGGACCTCCCGAAGGGGATCGCCGTGACGATCGACGTCCCGACCGACAAGGAGCGCAAGCTCACGTTTCAGTGCGGGATGGGGATGTACAAGAGCTCGGTCGTCATCAACTGACGCTTCAGCGCGCCGACGAAGAGCGCGGGCTCCCATGCCTCCGCAGGATCGAGGAGCGCAAGCTCACGTTCCGTGCGGGATGAGGACGTACGCGAACTCGGTCGTCATCGATGGACGCGTCGGCGCGCCGACGAAGAGCGCGGGCTCCCATGCCTGCGCAGGATCGAGGAGCGCAAGCTCACGTTCCGTGCGGGATGAGGACGTACGCGAACTCGGTCGTCATCGACGGACGCCGCGGGCCTCGCGCTCGTCGTCGTCGACGCGAGCCCGGAGCGCGTCGCAGCACCGCGCTCAGCGGCCGAGCGCGGTGCTCGCGCCCTCGGCGGCGCGGGCGCTGTCGTGGCCGTGGTTCGACATGTTCGCGCCTCGCCCGCTCATCACGTAGAGGACGCGCGCGATCAGCAGCGCGAGGGCGATCCCGCCGAGGGCGCGCTTCGCCCACGTGAGGCCGCTCGTGCGTCGCGCGGGCGCCGGGCCGCCTCCGCCGACGTAGCGCACGATGACCGTGGCGGGCTCCGCGCTCGTGGCCTCGCCCGCGGCGCGGCGGGCGGCGTGACGCACGACGGCGCCGAGCTCGCCGGCGTCGAGCCACACCCCGTGATCGTGACACACGTCGATCACGACGCTCGAGGACGCGGCGAAGCGGCCGCGCTCCATCTGCCGCGCGCAGCTCGGGCACGGCACGAGGTCGATGAGCGCGCTGGCCGGAGCGCCCTTGCCGGGGAGGCGCCGCTCGACGTCGGCGGCGAGCGCCGGTCGAGCGAGGAGCGCGCACCACGCGCGCGGCGGCAAGAACAGGCCGTGACAGCTCGAGCAGCCGTGGAGGACCGAGCCGTCGCGGTCGATGCCGATCGCCATGAACGCGGCGCGGCAGCGCGGGCACTCGGGGCGCACCGGGACGTGGGCGATCGATGGATCGGGGATGCGAACGAGGCACGACGCGCACGTCCTGCCCGGGAGACCGATCGCCGCGCAGAAGAAGCACGCGGCCGTCGCCTGCGACGCCCCGTCGTGGCCGAACGCTGAGGGCCCACCCTGCACGCTCGAAGCGTAGCACCCGCCCCGCGCCGCGAGGAGCGCGTCGCGGGGTGACTCCGAGGTGCGCCGGCGCGTTCGCGCGGGCCGCGTACCACGCGCCGTCGCGTCCGTCTCCGTTCAGCCGGAGCCGGACCCGGCCGCGCCGTCGCGTTCCTCGCGGCGCGTTCGCGCGGGCCGCGCACCACGCGCCGTCGCGCAGGCTCCGTCCCGCCGAGCTGGACCCGGCCGCGCCCTCGCGCGCGCGACACGACGGTCAGCGCAGCGTCGCCCGGACGCTCTCCTCGAGGATGCCGAGGAGCGCGTCGAGGTCCGCGTCGCCGATGACGAGCGGCGGGCAGACGTAGACGGTGTCGCCGAGCGGGCGGAGGTACGCGCCGCGCTTCTTGGCCTCCTCGTAGACGCGCCAGCCGGCGTCCCCGAAATAGCCGCCGGCGCCGGTGGGCGCGAGGTCGGCCGCGCCGATCATGCCGACGGAGCGCACGCGCTCGACGCCGGGGAGCGCGGCGATGCGCTCGAACGCGGCGCGGATCCGGGGCGCCTTCGCCGCGGCCTCTGCGACGACCGCCTCGTCGCGGTAGATCGCGAGCACCTCGCGCGCGAGCGCCGCGCCGAGCGGGTGGCCACAGAACGTGTGGCCGTAGTAGAGCGTGCGGTCCTTGCCGCCACGGAACGCGTCGAAGACGTCCTCGGTGACCAGCGCGGCGCCCATCGGCAGGAGCGCGGAGAACGCCTTGCCGAGGCACATGACGTCGGGCGTGATGCCCGCGTGGTCGCAGGCCCACATCCGCCCGGTGCGCCCGTAGCCGGCGAAGACCTCGTCGACGATGAGCAGGACGTCGCGCCTCCGCGTGAGGTCGCGGAGCTCGGAGAGGAAGCGCGGCTCGTAGATGCGCATCCCGGCGGCGCCCTGCACGATCGGCTCGACGACCACCGCGGCGAGCGAGTCGGCGTCGCGCTCGATCATCTCCGCGATCGTCGCGAACGCCCGCTCGTACGCGTCGGGGGACGGGAACGGGGCGTGCACGCAGTCGAACACGATGTCGGCGAACGGGCGGCGGAAGACGTCGACCCCGCCGAGGCTCGTCGCGCCCAGCGTGTCGCCGTGGAAGGCGCCGTCGAGCGCGAGGAAGCGCGTCTTCTTCGGAGCGCCTCGCTGGCGCCACGCCTGGACGGCGATCTTGATCGCGACCTCGACGGAGCCCGATCCGTTGTCGGTGTAGAATACACGTGATAGCCCGCGCGGCGCGACGGCGACGAGCTCCTCCGCGAGGACCGCGGCGGGCTCGTGGGTGATCCCGGCGAGCGAGACGTGGGCGAGGGCCCCCGCCTGCTCGCGGAGGACCCGGAGCAGGCGCGGGTGGCCGTGGCCGAGGGCGGCGACCCACCACGACGAGTTGCCGTCGAGGTAGCGGGCGCCGTCGGCGTCCCAGAACGCCGCGCCCTCGGCTCGGGTGACGACGATGGGCTCGGTCCGCTCCCACTCGTCGATCGACGTGTAGGGGTGCCAGACGCGCGCGCGGTCGAGCTCGACGACGTCTCGGCGCGTGCGCGTCGAGGTCACTTGGTGCCGGGCCCGCCCATCGACGGGAGGTTGTTCGTCATCGTCGGCGGCGGCGAGGGGGCCGGCGCGGGCGCCTTCGCCGCGCCGGCGTCCGCCGCGGGGGCGTGATCGCCGTGCGCCGCCGCGACGTCCGCGGGCGCGTCGTGATCGATCTTGATGGACCGCTTGGTGGAGTTCCACGGGCCCTCGATCGGCTTGTTCGCGCCGTCGACGAGCTCCGTCTTCACCTCGTACGAGCCGTTCTGCAGGTTGTCGAGGTAGAGCGGCGGCCCGAACTTCTCGACCTTGGCCTCCAGCGGCTTGTCGATGCCGGGGCCGGTGACCGTGACGTTGACGTGCTCCTTGCCCTCGGCGAGCGTCACGTTCGTCACGTAGAAATCGATGAGGACGTGGTTCGCCATCTCGCCCTTGTATTCGCCCTTCGGCCGGCTGTAGACGAGCATCGGCTTCTTGGTCGGGTCGTCCTTGGCGTCGCCCTTCTTGCCCACCCAGAACGGGACGACGACGAACGCCCCCTTGGTCTTCACCGACTCGTGGTTGGCGCGGCTCGGGAAGGCGACGAGGACGTGCCGGCCCTCGGCGAGCGCTTCGCCGCCCGTGAGCTCGGAGAGCTTCACCGGCTGCTTGGTCTCGTAGATCGCCTTGTACGGCTTGTTGTCGAGGATCAGGTGGACGTGGTTCGAGCCCATCGCCGTCTGCCAGTTCTTCACGTCGAGCTTCACCGAGAAGTCGGCGGCCTTGTCGCTGGCGATGACCTGCTCCTTCGTCGGCGCGGTGATCGCGACCGTGGGCAGGGGCGCCGTCGGATCCGGGCTCGCGGCGCCCGCGGTGAGCGTGACCGGCGGCGGCGGCGGCTTCGGCGCGACGCCGGTCGCGGTCGGCTCGGCGGTCGTCACCGTGCTCGCGGCGTCCGTCGCGGGGACCGGCGGAGGAGGAGGAGGAGGGGGGAGGTTGTCGCTCCCGCCACCGCACGCGAACAGCGCGGCGGCTCCGATCGCAGGGAGCGCGAGGACGGAGGCGATACGGAGGTAGGGCGAGCGCAGTTTCTGGATCGAGAGCATGGCGCGGACTTTGGCACCTGAGCTGGCTCTCGAGCAAGGCTTGTCTGCCGCGCGGAGGCGCATCCCGAAGAGCCCGTGTCCTCTTGACGGCGCTCGCGCGCGAGCCGAAGGTTCGATAACGAGCCCGCGCTCGCTCGCGTCGAGCGGGGAGCGGGCGTTATGCCGCATGCCTCATCGCGAGCGATACCTCTTCATTTGCACCAACCGGCGCCCGGACGACGACCCGAAGGGCTCGTGCGCGCAGAAGGGGAGCGAGGAGCTCGTCAAGAAGCTGAAGGCGGCGTTCGTCGCGCGCGGCGCCGCGAGGCGCGTCCGCGCGTGCGCCGCGGGCTGCCTCGACCTCTGCGAGATCGGCGCGAGCATCGTGCAAGAGCCCGAGCACGTCGCCTACGGCCACGTCACGCTCGCGGACGTCGACGCGATCGCCGACGCGGCCGTGGAGGGCGCGGTCGTCGAGCGCCTGGTCGTGTTCCGCCCGCGCGGGTCCGAGGGCTGAGCGATGGGGCTGGGCTTCGAGCTGTCGGAGGCGATGACGGGGAGCTACCACCGCTTCGACGATCCGATGAAGGACGGCGTGCTCCGCGTCACGCTCCGGCTCGGCGTCGACGGGCTCCGTCGCTTCGCGCGCGAGCGCCGGATCGAGGCCGACGGCGTGATCGTCGCCGAGGGCCTCGCCGAGAACGGCGGCGCGGGCCGCACGGTGCACGGCGCGATCACCTGGAAGCTGCTCGACGAGAACCGCGTCCCGTACGCGCTGACGTTCGAGGGCGACGACGGCAAGACGTACCACCTGCGCGGACAGCGCGACTTCTTCCTGTACAACGCGATCGGCTCGCTCACGACGATGGCCGCGAGCCTCTACGACGACCAGGAGCGCGAGATCGGCCGCGCGGTCCTCGCCTTCGAGCCGCGGATGGAGATCCCCGCGCTCGTCCGGTCGTTTCGACCGCGCCTGCGCGTCTGGTCCTTCGGCCGCCGAAAGAAGAAGAAGTAGGGAAGGAGCAAGATGGACCGACTCGACCCGCGCACCACGCTCATCCTCGTCGTCGACGTGCAGGAGAAGCTCGCCGCCGCGATGCCCGAGGCTTCGCTCGCGACGCTCGTGAAGAACACGGGGATCCTCCTCGAGGCCGCGAAGGAGCTCGGCGTGCCCGTCCTCGCGAGCGAGCAGTATCCGAAGGGCCTCGGGCCCACGGTCCCGGCCGTCGCCGAGAGGCTCGCGAGGCTCGACCGCGCGGCGTTGCCGAAGGTGACGTTCGACGCGTGCTCGGACCTCGCGATCGCGCGGGCGATCTCCGACGTCGCGCCGCGCGCCGTCGTCGTCGTCGGGATGGAGGCGCACGTCTGCGTGTTCCAGACGGCGCGCGAGCTCGTGAAGCGCGGGTACCTGACGCACGTCGTCGCCGACGCGGTGAGCTCGCGCCAGGAGGACAACCGCCGCCTCGGCCTCGCGCTCGCGGAGCGGGCGGGGGCGATCGTCACGACGACGGAGACCGTGGTGTTCGACCTCCTCGGGCGCGCGGGCACGGACGCGTTCAAGGCCGTCTCCAAGCTCATCCGCTGATCCGCGGCCTCTTCAACGAATTGAAAACTGGCTGATTTTGCCCATCCTTGACGATTCGTCCACCTGTGACAAAGTGGACGGGTGATTGACGAAACGGCAGACATCGCGGACAAGGCGTCAGACGGGGAGCGACCGGCCGGGTCGGAGGAGGGGACGACGGTGCTCGTCGTCGACGACGAGCGCTCCAACGTCGAGTCGCTCGAGAAGATCTTCCAGCGCGAGGGGATGCGCGTCCTCGTCGCCAACGACGCCAAGCACGCGCTCGAGCAGGTGCGCAGCCACCGCGTGCACGTCGTGCTCACCGACCTGATGATGCCGGGCACGACGGGCCTCGAGCTGCTCCGCGCGATCAAGCAGGTGCAGCCGGAGGTCGAGGTCGTGTTGATGACGGCGTACGGCTCGGTCGAGGTCGCGGTCAGCGCGATGCGTGAGGGCGCCTACGACTTCGTCGAGAAGCCGCTGAAGCGGATGACGATCGTGAAGAGCGTCCGCAAGGCGGCCGAGCGCGGCCGGCTCCTCGAGGAGAACCGCACGCTCAAGGACGAGATCAAGATGCTCACCAAGCGCGAGATCATCGGGAGCTCCGTCGCGTGGCGACGCGTGATCGAGGTCGCGACGCAGGCGGCGCCGAGCATGGCCACCGTGCTCGTCCTCGGCGAGAGCGGCACGGGGAAGGAGCTGCTCGCGCGGTACATCCACGAGCGGAGCGCGCGCGCCAAGAAGCCGTTCGTCGCGGTCAACTGCGCCGCGATCCCGGAGACCATCCTCGAGAGCGAGCTCTTCGGCCACGAGCGCGGCGCGTTCACCGGCGCGGTCACGAAGAAGGACGGCCGCTTCGCCAAGGCCGCCGGCGGCACGCTGTTCCTCGACGAGATCGGCGAGCTCTCGCCGCAGGTCCAGGTGAAGCTGCTCCGCGTCCTCCAGGAGGGCGAGTACGAGCCGCTCGGCGGCAACACGGTGAAGGCGGACGTGCGGATCGTCGCCGCGACCAACCGCGATCTGCTCGCCGAGGTGCAGGCCGGCCGGTTCCGCGAGGACCTCTACTACCGGCTCAACGTCATCGCCGTCACGGCGCCGCCGCTCCGCGCGCGCCGCGAGGACATCCCGCTGCTCGTCGATCACTTCGTCGGTCTCTACGCGAAGAAGAACGGCAAGGCGCGCCTCGGCGTCGCGCGCGCCGCGCTCGAGCGCATGATGGACTACGCGTGGCCCGGAAACGTCCGGGAGCTCGAGAACGTCATCGAGCGCGCCGTCGTGCTCTCGCGCGCCGACACGCTCACCGAGCACGACCTGCCGGAGGCGATCGCGAAATCCGCGAGCACGGCGCCGCGCGCGCTCGACTTCCCGGTCGGGACTCCGCTTGCGGAGATCGAGCTCCGCGTGATCAAGGAGACCTTGAAGCACACGAAGGGGGATAAATCCCTCGCGGCGCAGCTCCTCGGCATCTCGACGAGGACGATCTATCGAAAGCTGGACGAGGTAGGGCCGGTCGAGAGCGCGCAGGCGCTCGTCGGAGAACGCGTGGAGCCATGAAGCTGACCATCAACGGAGTCGTGAAGGACGTCCCCGACGAGCTCACCGTGCGCGAGCTCGTCGTCCACCTCGGGCTCGCCGGCGGCCCCGTCGCGGTCGAGCAGAACCGGGAGATCGTGCCGCGCGCGGAGCACGCGACCCGCCCCGTCGCCGACGGCGACACGATCGAGATCGTTCACTTCGTCGGCGGCGGTTGACTCGTCGGCGGCGGTTGACGCCGGCGCGCGCGCCGGCGCTCGTCCTCCGCGGCGGGGCTACTTCTTAAGGTAGTCGTTGCTGACCGGCTTCGCGCTCGGCCGGGCGCCCTTCATCATCGTCTTCGACCCGAAGCCGCCCGCGGACTCCTTGTACTCGTTGACGTTCGCGGCGGGGGTGTCGCGCTGCTCCTTGATCGCCTGGGCCTCGATGTCCTTCACGAACGCCTCGACCGCGGAGGCCGGGGGCGCGGGCTTCGCCGACGGCGGGCGGCCCGCGCTCTTCGCCTCGGCGCTCGCCGTGATCGCGTCGAGCGCGATGCTCCCGACCACCTTCTTCCGCACGAGCTCGAAGACGTCGTGATGCGAGAACCACCGCGCGCCGCGCACCTCGCCGTCGATGGCGTAGGCGACGCCGACGAGGTCGGACTCGGGGGTCACCGTCGCGAGCGCGCGGTCGATCTGCGCGACGACGGCGACGCGCGCCTTCGCCACGGCCGTGTCGTCGAGCGTCGCCATGAGCGTGTCGGACGACGAGTGCTTGTGGTGCGCCGCGTTGGTCGAGGACACGTTCGACCAGACCTCGCTCTGGCTCTTCTTGTACTGGCCCGCGGCGCGCACCTTGGAGGTCGCGACGACGCCCGACGAGTCGAATTTGCCGGCGGTCGTCTGACCGTCGCGCTGACCGTTCCAGCGACCGTGCTCGACGCAGAAGGCGTCCACCGGGGTCGTCTTCTTGCTCTCGATGATGAAGTCCTGCCCGATCTGCCGGTCCTGGTTGCCGCCCTTCACGACGGTGCCGGCGAGGACGAAGATCGGCGTGGCGCCCTTGTTGTCGATCACGAGCTGGTTGACCGCCCCGCCGCCCGTCTTCTCGCGGACCTCCGCGTCGCCCCGGGCGAGCGCGTCCTCGAGCGCGACCAGCGGGCCGACGTCGACCTGCGAGCGCGAGGTCACGGGGTAGATCGCCAGGTTGCCGAGCACGGTCGGGGCGCCGAACGTTCGATCGTCGACGGCGAGCGCCGCGCGCGCCGGGCCGCCGGGCTCCGCCGGCGGGCCCGCGGTCCGCGACACGCGCGGCGTCTTCGCCTGCGGCGCGACCGGCGAGGTCTCGCCGCCGGCGACCTCGACCGCTGGGGCGCGCTGCTCCGCCGATCCGGCCTGTCGTGGTTGTCGGGTGCACGCGAGGAGCGCGACGGCGAGCGCGGCGGCGAACGAGACGCGAGCTGAGAGACGCATGAAGAGACCTCCGATCGGGCGCGCGCCGCCGACCCGCGAGCGCGCGGGAGCGGCGCGGCCGTGCCCTCCGGTGTCCGCGTCGGACGCGCGAGGGCGGCTCATCCTTGGGCGCCGTCCGGCTTCTTCGTCCGGCGCCGAGGCAGCGTCGGTGGAGGGCCTCGTTCTGTGACGACCGAGGCGAGATCCCCGGCCGGCGTCCGAGGACGCGGCAGGACGCGTCCCCTCGGGGCCGCCCCGCGGCGCTCGGGCTAAGGCCCGACGAGGGCGCGCGCCTCGAGGACGAGCCGGCCGACCTCGGCGCGCGCGCGCTCGGTGAGCTCCCTCGGGCCCACGCCCTTCGAGGGGATGGGCGCGCCGACGGCGATCGCCATCCGCGTCGCGTCGCTCTTGGCCATGCGGCCGAGGTGGGAGAGGAAGGTCTCGTCGAGGAACGCGGCGCCGGAGCTCGCGGGGTAGGCGAGGCCGACGGGGAGGACGTCCACGCCCGCGCGCGCCGCCGCGATGAACGCGCCGCCGTGGAACGGGCGGACCTCGTCGCCGCCGAACGTCGTCCCCTCGGGGAAGATCGTGATCGTCTGCCCCTCCTCGAGCGCGCGCTGGATCGCGCGGATGGTCGCGGCGCCGCTCTTGGCGCTCGAGCGGTCGACGAACACGGTGCCGACCGAGCGCGCGGCGGCTCCGACGACGGGCCAGGTGGCGAGATCGGCGCGGCTCACCATCGTGCCGCCGAACGTCGCGAGCAGGACGCCGACGTCGATCGCCGAGCGGTGGTTCGTCACGATGAGGCGCCCGCGCTCGCCGCGGCGGGGCGTCGGCGGGACCGTCCCGCCGACGACGACGTCGATCGCGAAGAGCCGGAGGAGCCCGCTCGCCCAGCGCTTGACCCATCGGTCGCGGACGGCGTCCTTGTCGGCCTCGGCGGCGCTCCGGTGACGCGCGAGGTACATCGGGAGCATCGCGGCCGTGGTCGCGAGGAAGCCCCCGGCGCGGTACGCCTGGCGCGCGCGATCCCGGATCACCACAGCTTCCTCAGCGCGTAGGCCATGTATTCGGCGCCTCTCCGCGCGAGCGGGCGCGCGCGCCACTCGTAGAGGTCGAGGTGCGTGGAGCTCTCGAGGTCGCGGTCGAACCACTTCCGGACGTAGGTGGCGAACGCCGCGTCCTCGACGGCGACGTTCACCTCGAGGTTCTTCGTACGCGAGCGCTCGTCGAGGTTGTAGCTCCCGATCGTCGCGAAGCGATCGTCGATGATGGCCGTCTTCGCGTGCATCATCGGGCCGGAGTGGCAGTAGATCTCGACGCCGTTGCGCAAGAGCGACTCGTAGAGGGCCTCGAGCGCGAACTGGACGACCGCGACGTCGCTCTTCGAGGGGACGAGGACGCGGACCCGCACGCCGCGCAGCACCGCGCGGTAGAGCGCGCTCCGTACGCTCCGGTCGGGGATGAAGTAGGAGTTGGCGATCTCGATCGAGCGCTCGGCGCGGTTCAGGCGCGTGAGGTACTCGCGGCGGAGGTTGCGCCGGCTGCGCCGGAGGCTCGCGAGGACGTACACCCTCCCGAGGGGGCGCCTGCTGAGCGGGACGAGGTCCTTCGGGAGCGACAGCGATCCGAGCGGGTCGTGCGGCAGGCGGCGGATCCCCATGCGGCGCCACGTCTTGTAGAAGAGCGTGCGGAGCTCCGCGGCGGCGTGGCCGATGACCTCGATCATGTCGTCGCGCCAGGCCTCTCCGCCGTCCTCCAGCGGCAGCCACGGGCGCGCCAGGTTGATGCCGCCGGTGAAGCCACGGCCCCCGTCGGTCACGAGGATCTTGCGGTGGTTGCGCTCCTCGATGCGCGCCAGATCGAACGCGGGCCTGAACGGCGAGAGCGGGTGGTACTCGCGCACCTCGCCGCCGGCGTCGACGAGCGGCGCCCAGAAGCTCGGCGTGAGGGTGAGGCTCCCGACCGCGTCGTAGATCACCCGGACCGTGACGCCGGCGCGCGCCTTGTCGACGAGCGCGTCGCGGAACCGCGTCCCGACGGCGTCGGGCGCCACCCAGTACATCTCGAGGAGGACCTCGCGCTCGGCGGCGGCGATCGCGGCGAGCATCGCCGGGAGCGCCTCGACGCCGTCGCGCAGGAGGCGGACCTCGTCACCCCCCACCTTGAACCACGGTCCGAGCGCCTCGGTGCGCGCCCACCACGGCGTCGACGTCGCGATCATGGCGCCGCCGGCGGTCGTGCCGGCCGGGCGGCGACGACGACCATGCCCTCCTCGGCGAGGTGACGCTGCGCGAAGGCGCGGACGTCTTCCGCCGTCACGCGCGCCGGCGACGTGGCGCCGACGGGCTCGCCGCGCCAGGTCGCGACGACGCGCGCGCGCGGATCGAGCGCGGTCGCGAGCGCGGCGCGGGCTCGCGCGCTCGTCGCGCGCTCGTAGTCGCTCGCCGGGAGGCCTCCCTGGCGCACGCGGTCGAACAGGGCCCGCGCCTGCATGACGGCGGCGTCGAGCGACGCCTGCGCGGCGACGATCCGGACGACGAGCGCCGGGGCGCGCGGCCAGCCGAGCACGCGGGCCGACGCCTCCCGCGCGAGGGCCTGCGCGCCGCCGAGCGCGCGGTCGAGGAGCGCGTCGTCGCCCTCGGAGAACGCCGCGGCGAGGAGCAGCGCCGCGCCGTAGGCGCCCTCGTCACCCGGCCCGAACGGGAAGGCGAGGTAGGCCTCGGGGAGCGCGCCCGATCGCGGCGGCGCCGCGTAGGTGCCGGGCTTCGGCGGCTGCGCGCCGGAGGGCGCCCGGCAGGCGCGCGGATCGCTCGAGCGTCGCGCGACCCAGCGATCGGCGGCGCGCACCGCGGCGTCGGCCTGCGACGCGTCGGCGTTGGCGAGGACGGCGACGCGGAGGGGGCCCGCGCGGAGCGACTGCGCGCGCAGCACGACGGCGCCGTCCGACGAGCGCGCGAGCGGCTCGGTCGATCCCCACGGGACGATCCACGACGGGTGCTGCGGCGACAGCGCCGACGCGAGGACCGAGAGGGTCGAGCCGTCGCCGCGCGCGTCGCGCCGGAGGAGATCGGCGCGCGCGCGTCCGAGCGCGGCGTTGGTGAGGGGCTCGGCCGCGAAGCTCCGCGCGGCGATGTCCGCGAGGCGCCGCGCGTGGGCCGAGGCGGTCTCGCCCGGCAGCGCGGGGCCGTGGACGCACGCCGGCGCCGTCGGCGGTGACCCAGGGCTCGACGCGGACGCCGCCGATCGCCCGCCCCGGTCGTGGCCGTGGCCGCGGCGAAGAGCGCGGTGAGCTCGGTCCGCCTCGTCTCGTCCTCGGTCCGCACGGCGAGCCGACGAGGACCAGGCCTCACCCTGTCCGGACTCGGACGCGCGAGCGCGCCTCGACGACGGGCCTGTTCCACGCGGCGGTCGCGCGCGTGAGCGCGGCGGCGAGGGCGTCGCGCGCGGCTCGGTCGGGGCGTCTTTCGCCCCGCGCCGCGACGGGGACCGAGAGCGCGATCGGTTCCGCCCGGTCGCGGCGACGCCGGCTGATCGACCAGCGCCCACCACGCGGCGCGCCTGCCACCGCGCGTCGCCCGAGCGCCGCGAGAGGACGCGCCCGTCGCGGGCGGCGCCGCTCTCGGCGAGGAACACGGCCGCCTCGAGGCGCACGAGCGCGACGGCGTCCGCCACGCGGAGCGCGAGGTCGCTGCCGGCGAGAGGCGCGCTCGAGGCCGACGCCGGCGGAGCGGCCTCCAGCACGACGCCGACGCATCCGCCCTGCGTGCGCGGCGCCCGTCACCCGCGGAGGCGAAACGGCAGGTCCAGCTCCGAGAGGCGCGCCGCGAGCGGCCCGCGCGGATCGCCCAGCGCCTCGCAGCCGACCGCGTGCTGCTCGTCCCGACGTCGAGCGTCGCGTGGAGGACTGGTGGGAGGCGGCCTGGCGCGGCCTCGAAGACGTCGACGGTCTCGGCGTTCCTCGGCGCGCGCGGAGATCGGCGCGCCGCTTCTTCCACGCAGGTCCGCGGAGGATCGTCGACGCGAGGTCTCGGCATCGCCGGCGGCCCCGTGACCGCGACGGCGACGCGCCTGAGGCCGAGGCCGGTGGCGCGCCAGCGCTCGAGCTGCGCGACGTCGACGTCGGCGTAGTCCTTCCCGCGCGCTCCGGCAGGGCGTGCGGCGCGCCCACGCACCGCGCCCACCGCGCGAGCGCGCGATCGCGGAGCGGGCGCTGTCCGAGCGCCGCGAGCTTGCGCCGGGCGGCGGCGAGATCGGCCTCGCCGGCGGGAGCCGCGAGGACGTCGCGCAGGGCGGCGGCGAGGCGTCGGGCCGAGTCCTCGCTCGTCGTCAGCGCCGACGCGCGGAGCCCGTCCCACGACGGCGTGACGTCCGCGTCGACGGCCCTCGCGCGGAGGCGAGACTCGACGAGGCCGGCGAGCGCGGTCGCCGCCTCGGGATCGTCGCCGTCCGCGTCGCCCCACCCGATGCCCGCGGTGGTCACGGCGACGGCGATCGCCGCCGCGGGATCGCCCTGACGCGTGACGAGGACGACGGGCGGCCGCCCCGGCGCCGTCCGGACGTCGGGCAAGAGCGCGGCGTCCCCCCCGTGCGCGGAGCGCGCGGGCTCGCGCGGGCCGCACGCGGCGAGCGCGAGGCCCGACGCGACGACGAGGCGGAGGACGGCGCGAGAGGTGAGGACGGCGGTCGTGGCGGAGCCTCTCGAGCGCATCCCTTCAGAGCACGACGTCGGCGACGCTGCGCGGAGCGATCTGGAGATTGCAGAAGAACGTGACGACGCCCGTGAGCGACTTGATGACGGTCTGGTCCTGCAGCTCCAGCGGCGCGAGGTCCGCCAGCGCGTTGACGAGCGTGGGGATCTTCGGGAAGGGCGAGTCGCAGGCGACCACGCCCGTGTTCTCCTGGGGCATCAGGTTGTAGCTCCGCCGCCCGCCGCCGCCGAAGGGGTTGCCGTGCACGGTGACGTTCTTCACGGTGACGAGCATGTTGAGCCACTTGCGGCCCGTCGCGTAGTCGGCGAGCTCCTCGAGATCGATCTCGACGGGGTCGGGCACCTCGGCGTCGAAGCGGAAGGTGCCGATCGCGTTCGAGAGCTGGACGAGGTACGCGCCGGGCGCGAACTTGATCGGGATGTCCTGGTTCTCCTGGTACTCCCCGCGGAGATCGAGCGCGTCGCCCGCGCCGACGCGGAGGTTGCCGGGGATGAAGGACGGGTTGAAGAGGCTGATGCCCGAGAACGGCTCCTTCGAGCCGAGGTCGGCGACGTAGATCGTGCCGACGCTCCGGCCGTTGCGCGTTTCGTCGAACTGATCGACGGCGATGACGACGGCGCCGCTGACCTGGACCTGCGACTGGTGCGTGGCCTTGCTCGGGCTCTCCGGATCGCGGATCTCGTGGATGCGGCGGTCCTTGCCGGCGGGCGGAGGGATCGTCGGTGTCGACGGGGGATCGCCCTCGCGGGAGTCGCACGAGGCCGTGCACGCGAAGAGCGCGAGCGAAGCACAAAACGAGAGGAGCCGCGCGGGATGCACGGCTCCTGATTAGCACGGATGAGCGCGAGAGGAGAGGCGGAAGAGGCGGCGCTCAGGCCGCGATGCGGCGGGGGGCGCCGCGCGTCGCGAGGACCGACTCGAGGCGCGACTGGATCTTGTGCTTCTTCGAGTAAACGGTCTTGACGCTGATGTTCATCTTGTCGGCGATGTCCTGCGGGTCCATCCCCTCGCCGAAGTAGAGCGCCGCGAACGCGCGGTCCTTCTCGCTGAAGTCCTCGAGCGTCTTCTGCGCGATGGTGGCGCGCTCGTGCTCGCTCGTGAGCTCGAAGGGGTCGGGCAGGTCGCAGGAGAGCTCCATCGCCTCGGTGATGCACTCCTTCTGCGGCTCGCGCTTGAGCGTGCGGAGGTAGTCGTACGCCGCGTTGATCGCGAGCAGGCCGATCCACGACGAGAAGCGGTTGCCGCGCTCCGGATCGAACGAGCGGAGCTTGTGCATGTCGTTGCCGAGGAGCGAGACGTAGAGCGTCGCGTAGATCTCGCGGACGTCGTCCTGGCTCACGATGGAGGCGAAGCGGCGGGTGACCTTCGTGATGCAGCGCATGATGAGCCGGTCGTAGCGGCTCTGGAACTCGCGCCACGCCGCCGGATCGTTCGCGAGCATCCCTGCGATGAGGTCGTCGTCCGACTCGAAGCGATCGGCGTCGATGCAGGGGAAGAAACCGGACTCGCGGACATCGTTCATCATCTGTCGCATCCTCTCCAAGGGCTCGGCGTCGTTTCCCGCCGGCGAGAGGGCCTTGAGCACCGGTTGTGCCAGGCTCGTCCGTTCGGGGGACAAGAGCCAACCTGTGGAAATCGTTCGAAAGAGGGCGATGGCGTACCGTTACGGTCCGGCGTAACAGGCGTAACAAGGACCGTAACACTGCACCTCGAGCGTAACGGTCGAGGCCAGGGCGTTACGCGAGGGCGTGACGGTCTCGCGCTCCGCGCGCGCGGGGCGCCGACGATCGCGCGGGGGCGACGACGGACCCGGATGGTATCTAGTGTCCTCCGCCGGACGTCTCGCCGGGCGAAGGCACGGGATCGAAGCCTCATGACGCGAGCCAGAGGTATGGAAAGACAATCTTTTTTCGCTACCGTCACCTTCGTGGGAGCGACGAAGAGAGACTCCGGCCGCGTTTCGGGCGGGCGGCGCGGACGGGCCACGCGGACTCTTACGGATCTCGCCGGGCTCACCCTCCTCGCGACGACCGTCCTCGCGGTCGGTTGTGCCCCGCGCGCCGAGTCGACGGCGCCGCGCGCGCCGTCGGGGGCCGCCGCGGGGGAGCCGTCCGGCGCCGAGCCGCCCGCCGCGGGACCGAGCGCGCCGCGTCCGGCCGGCGAGCCCGACCAGGTGGGCCTCGCGAGCTGGTACGGCAAGGCGTTCGCCGGCAAGCCGACCGCGAGCGGCGAGCGCTTCGATCCGACGCTCTTCACGGCGGCGCACAAGAAGCTTCGGTTCGGGACCTGGGTCGAGGTGCGGCGGATCGACACCGGTCGCACCGTCCGCGTCCGGATCAACGACCGAGGACCCAACGGCCGCGCCGCCCATCGGATCATCGATCTCTCTCAGCGGGCGGCCGAGGAGCTCGACATCCTCCGCGCCGGCGTGGTCCGCGTGGAGCTCCGCGTCGTCGGCGGGCCCTAGTGTCCCGAGCGTCGGCGCGCGCGGCCGGGGCGTCAGGTCCGCGGCTGCCGCTTGCGCGCGCTTCGAGCCGGCTCCTCGGCCGCGTCCGTCCGCGCGCGGTGCGCGACGAGCGCGAGCGCCTCGCGCTCGAGGCCGGTCAAGATCCGCCGCCACTCCTCGCGCGGGAGATCGACCCGCGTGAACGCGTAGTGCTGGCGAGCTTGCTCGAGCACGATGAGGCGGAGCTCGCAGGGGAGCTCGTGCATCCACAGGTACTCGCCCGCGGACGCCGTGAGGTTCGGCGGCATCGCGTCGGACCGCCCGTTGGAGGGCTCGCTCGCCGACGTCGGCGGATCCTCACCCAGCGCCAGCGCCTCGAGCTGCGCGTACGTGACTCCCCAGTGCGCCGCCACCTTCCGGCGGAAGTCCTCGCCCGGCTGACGCGAGGGGGTCGACGAGAGCATGTTGCTGAGGTGCGCGCCCGAAACACCAAGACGCTTTGCTAGCCTTGCCTGCGATCCCCGAGGAGCATTGCCGAGCTCCTCCCGCAGTCGCGCCAAAACGTATTGCTTGATGCGGCGGACGCGTTGGTCGTCCTGTCCCACGGATAGGCAACCTAAGACGCGGAAACTTAACGGGAGCTAACTTCGGCGAGCATTCGCGAAAACGCGTTGACCTACCGCTCGAACTGGAGGTCCAGGTCCTGCCTGGTCGGTCGGCTGGCCGGACTTTCAGACGAGCTTCACGTCGGTCGTGAACTCGCGTGCGTACTGCATGTACAGCGCGGCCGCGGCGGAGATCTCGGCCATGTGGGCGTCGCCGAGCGTCCGCGCGACGCGCGCGGGCCGGCCCACCATGAGCGAGCGGGAGGGGACGTGCATCCCGGGAGGGACGAGCGCCCCGGCGGCGATGAAGCACTCGTCCTCGACGACCGCGCCGTCGAGGACGACGCTGCCCATCCCGATGAGGCAGCGGTTGCCGACGGTGGCGCCGTGGACGAGCGCGAGGTGGCCGACGGTGACGTCGTCGCCGATGGTCGCGGCCGCTCTTCCGCCGGTCACGTGGACGACGGCGTTGTCCTGGATGTTCGTGCGCGCCCCGATCCTGATGGGAAATACATCGCCGCGGATCACCGCGCCGAACCAGACGCTCGAGTCGTCGCCGATCACGACGTCGCCGATGACGGTGGCGTTCGGGGCGAGGTAGACGCGCTCCCCGATCTTCGGCGCGACGCCTTTGTGCGAGTAGATCGGCATCAGAGCACCAGCGGGAGCGCGCGCCGCCTCCGCGGCGGCTTCGCGGCGCCGGTCGCCCGTGGCAGCGCGGCGATCGCGGCGGCGGTGGGGCGTCCGGCGAGCGAGTGCTTGAACGCCTGCGTGATCTCGACCTCGACGATCTCGCCGGCCAGGCCCCGACCCTCGGCAGGTCGGGCGTCGACGTGCACGATCTCGTTGCGCGCCGTGCGCCCCTCCCAGCTCCCCGCCGTCTTGCCCGGCCCCTCCACCAGCACCGCCTGGCGCGTCCCGACCAGCGTGGCCAGGTGCGCCCGCGTTTGACCCTCGGCGACCTCGAAGAGCCGCGCGAGGCGGTCGCTCTTCTCGGACTCGGGGACGTCGTCGGCGAGCTTGAGCGCCGGCGTGAACGGGCGCGGGGAGTACTTGAAGCCGAAGAGCCCGACGAACCCGACGTCACGCACGAGGTCGAGCGTCGCCTGGAAGTCCTGCTCGGTCTCGCCGGGGAAGCCGACGATCACGTCCGTCGAGATCGTCATGTCCGCGCGCGTCGCGAGGAGGCGGCGGACGCGCGCGGTGTACTCGGCGCGCGTGTAGCGCCGGATCATCCGCTTGAGCATCCGGTCGCTGCCCGACTGCACGGGCATGTGGACGTGCCGCGCGAGCACGTCGAGCTCGGCGTGGGCCCGCGCGAGCGCGGCGGTCGCGTGGCGCGGGTGCGGGCTCGTGTAGCGCAAGCGGCGGAGCCCCGGGACGCGCTCGGCGATGGCGCGGAGCAGGGAGGGGAACTGGCTCTCGTCGGGATCGTCGGAGGCGGGCGGCGGGAGCGCGGGGTCGCGGTAGCTGTCGACGGTCTGGCCGAGGAGCGTGACCTCGCGCGCGCCGCTCTCGACCCAGCGGGCGATCTCGTCGAGGATCTCCGACGCCGGCCGGTAGCGCTCCGGACCGCGCGTGTAAGGGACGATGCAGAACGAGCAGCGCTCGTCGCAGCCCTTCATCGTCGTGACGAACGCGCTCACCGGCGCCGAGCCCGGCTCCGGCGCCGCCGCGAGGAAGCGCGGCGCGTCCAGGTCGAAGACCGTCCGCGCGCGCGGCGGGGCGCCGGCCATCTGATCGGCGACGAGCATCGGCAGCTCGGCGAGGTTGTCGGGGCCGACGACGAGATCGAGGTGGGAGACGCGCGCGAGGAGCTTCTCGCCTTCCTGCTGGGCGACGCACCCCGCGACGGCCAGGACGAGCCCGCGCTCGCGCCGGCTCTTCAGCGGGGCGAGCTTGCCGACCTCGCTGCGGAGCTTCTGCTCGGCTTTCTCGCGGACGCTGCACGTGTTGAGCACGACGAGGTCGGCCTCGTCGACCGACGCGGCGGCCGTCCAGCCGTGGGCCCGCAGCACCTCCTCCATCCGGTCGGAGTCGTGCGCGTTCATCTGGCAGCCGAAGGTGTGGACGAGGTAGCGGCCCAAGGCCGGGCGCTCATAGCACGTGCCGGCCGGGCGGGCGATCGGGCTCAGGGGAACTCGATCGTCTCTTTGTAGACGACGCCGCGCGCGCGGAGCTCGGCCAGGAGGAACTCGACGCAGGTGCGGCTCCGGCCGACGAGCTCCGGCGCGAACACGCCCTTTTCCGCGAAGAGGCCCCTGGCGAGCATCCGGACGGCGGCCGTCGCCGTGTAGCCGGTGGTCCGCGCCATCGAGTGGATCCCCGTCGCGGCGTCGTAGGTGTCGAACAGGTCGTACGTCACCCGCGTCTTCTTGCCGGCCTTCGTCCCCTCGACGACGACCTTCATCACCGTGACGTCGGCCTCGCCCGGCTCCATCTGCCACATCGGGAAGAGGAGCTTGGCGGTCAGGTCGATGGGGCGGACCTTCGCGCCGCCGACCTCCACCGGCTCGGCGCCGAAGAAGCCGGTCTCGCGGAGCACGGCCATCTTCTCGATGTGGCCGGGATAGCGGAGGGTCTTCTCCTTCATGTTCGGGACGTTCATCGTCACGGCCATCGTCCGCAGGCCGTCGGTGTTGAACGCCTCGAGCGTGCCGACCTCGGGGAAGTGCAGGTACTCGGCGTCCGACAGCGCGGGCCGCACGACGAGGTGGCCGTTCTCGACGTAGCGCGCGGGCCGCGTGTACTCCTCGATGACGTCGATGGGCGAGAAGACCGCCTTGTACTCGTACGGCCAGCGGCGCACGCGGGGCAGGCCGCCGACGTAGGTGAGGATCGACGTCGTCTCGTCGAGCTGCGCGTGCGCGTGCGCGGCGAGGACGCTGCTCATGCCGGGACCGACGCCCATGTCGACGATCGCGGTCGCGCCGCGCCTCTTGGCGAGCGGGTCGAGGTCGAGCGGGTTCTCCGAGAAGAAGGCGATGTCGACGACGGTCTTGCCCATCTCGAGGAGGACCTCGAGCGTACGGAAGCCCATGAAGCCCGGGACGGCCGACAGGACGATGTCCGCGTCCCGCGCCAGGGCCTGGAGCTCGTCGCCCTTCGCGAGGTCGGCCCTCCGGACCGTGACCCGCGCCGTCTCCGCGAGGCGCGCGAGCGGCTCGGCGCGCAGGTCGGCGACCGTGACGTCGAACGCGGGATCTTTGGCGAGATCGAGGGCCATCGGCGAGCCCACGAGACCTGCTCCGAGGACGA
This sequence comes from Labilithrix sp., assembly GCA_019637105.1. Classification (GTDB taxonomy): domain Bacteria; phylum Myxococcota_A; class Polyangia; order Polyangiales; family Polyangiaceae; genus Labilithrix. The sequence continues at coordinate 9,321 of JAHBWF010000076.1, read as the reverse complement.
CCACCTTCATGCCTCGGTCTCTAACGAAGGACCCCCGCGGCGGGAAGGCCCAAGGCCGGCGAACGGCCCGGGAGCGGCCCGGCGGGGCGGCGCCCGCCGCCGAGGCCTCGCCGCCGCGTGCTCGATCTTCGAAGAGCGCGGGAAGCAATTTCCACCGGCGCCGTAGGAGAGCGCCATGAGCCCCTTCGCGAAGAGCTTCGTCACCGTCGGCGCCGTCACCGTCGCCATGCTGGCCACGCTCGCGTGCAGCCGGCCGAAGGAGGAGCCGCTCGGCGCGACGACCGCGACGTCGGCCGCGGTCCGCGCGCTCGCGAGCTGCGACGTGGTCGCCGAGCAGGGGACCTGCAGCGAGTACTCCTCGGCTACCGGGAGCTTCGGCGTCGAGCGCGCGCTCTGCCGCGGCGCGCGCGGGGACTTCCGCGTCGCCGCCTGCCCGAGCGCGGGCCGCGTCGGAAGCTGCGCGGTCGCCGACGGCGAGGTGAAGCGGTACTACGCGGGCGCGCGCGGCTTCACGGCCGAGAGCGCCAAGGCCGACTGCGAGCAGAGCGGCCTGGCGGGGCGCTTCGTCGCGACGCGCTGATCCCGCGGAGGCCCGCGCGGGCGAGCCGCGACGCGAGGCGGGAGCTTTACACTGTAAATCGAAGCGCGGTCCACGCCACGCCGCGCTGCGTCGAAGCCGGGCGGCGCCGGCGCGCGGCGCTCCGCGAGGGGCGACGCCGTGATGCGCGCTGGTCCGGATCGGGCGCGGGGGGTATCCTCCGCGGGCCATGGCGAAATTCCAGACGCTCGTCGAAGTCTACCACGACGCCCTCAAGACGTTCCCCGACAACCCCCTGTTCGGGACGAAGCGCGGTGGCCAGTGGTCGTGGATGACGTACCTCGAGTTCGGGAGGCTCACCGACGGCTTCCGCGCGGGGCTCGCCTCGCTCGGCGTCGAGCGCGGCGACCGCGTGGCGATCATCTCCAACAACCGGCCCGAGTGGGCCGTCGCCGCCTACGCCTGCTTCGGGCTCGGCGTCGCCTTCGTGCCGATGTACGAGGCCCAGCTCCCCAAGGACTGGGAGTTCATCGTCAAGGACTGCGAGGCCAAGGCGCTCATCGTCGCGACCGACGCGATCGCCGAGAAGACGAAGGACCTCCTCGAGTCGATCGGATCGCTCCAGCACATCATCTCGCTGGACTCGGCGACCAAGACCTCGGACAAGATCCGCGCGTTCAAGGGCCTCGCCGCGACGAAGGCCAAGGTCGGGACGATCAGGCCCGATCCGAAGGACACCGCGGGCCTCATCTACACGAGCGGCACGACCGGCAACCCGAAGGGCGTCATCCTCTCGCACGGCAACATCGCCAGCAACGTGAGCGCGATCCACGAGTGCTTCCCGATGTCGTCGATGGACCGGTCGCTCTCGTTCCTCCCGTGGGCGCACTCGTTCGGCCAGACCGTCGAGCTCCACGGCCTCTTCTCGATGGGCGCGAGCCTGGCCATCGCCGAGAGCGTCGAGAAGATCCTCGACAACCTCGCCGAGACGAAGCCGACGCTCCTCTTCAGCGTCCCGCGCATCTTCAACAAGCTCTACGCGGCCGTGCAGAAGCAGATCTCGACGAAGCCCGGCGTCGTCCAGTCGATGGTGAAGACGTCGCTCGCCACGCGCGGAAAGCAGCGCAGGGGGGAGGAGGTGTCGCTCGGGGAGGGGCTCGTCCTCGCGCTCACGGACAAGGTCGTCTTCTCCAAGGTGCGCGCGCGCTTCGGGGGAGAGCTGAAGTACGCCTTCAGCGGCGGCGCCGCGATCTCGACCGAGGTCGCCGAGTTCATCGACGGCCTCGGCATCACCGTCTACGAGGGCTACGGCCTGACCGAGACGAGCCCGATCGCGACCGCCAACTGGCCGAACAACCGCAAGATCGGCAGCGTGGGCAAGCCGATCCCCGGGGTGTCGGTGAAGATCTCCGACGAGGGCGAGATCGTCGTCTACGGGCCGAACGTCATGCAGGGCTACCACAACCGCGAGGAGGAGAACGACGCGGTGCTGCTCGCCGACGGCGGCTTCAAGACCGGCGACATGGGGCGCCTCGACGCCGACGGCTTCCTCTTCATCACGGGCCGCTTGAAGGAGCAGTACAAGCTCGAGAACGGCAAGTACGTCGTCCCGACCCCGCTCGAGGAGCAGATCAAGCTCTCGCCGTACGTCCTCAACGTCATGGTCCACGGCGACAACAAGCCGTACAACGTGGCGCTCGTCGTCGCGAACGTGGCGGCCGTCCAGGAGTGGGCCAAGGACAACGGCGTCGGCGACACGGACCCCGAGAAGCTGCTCGCGAACCCGAAGGTGCGCGCGCTCTTCAAGAAGGAGCTCGACCACTACGGCGAGAAGTTCAAGGGCTTCGAGGGCGTGAAGGACTTCGCGCTCGTGTCGGAGGACTTCACGACCGACAACGGGCTGCTCACGCCGAGCCTCAAGGTGAAGCGCCGCAAGGTCTTCGAGAAGTACGAGCCGGTGATCGAGTCGCTCTACGCGAAGAAGCGCGAGAAGGCGCCCGAGGACAAGCGGTCGAAGGCCGAAGCGAGCGCGGAGTAGCCGCGCGCGCGGTCGCCACGGCGGCGGGCGCGCGGTCGAATCGCGTACGCGCGATGGCGCGGGTGAGCCGGCGCGCGGTCGAGTCGTGCGCGCAGCGACGGCGCAGCCGCGCGGGCGCGGTCGTGCGCGTGTTCCGCGTTCGAGCGAGCGCGCGTGGCGGCGGAGCGGTCGCGTCGCGCGCAGCGATGGCGCGGTCGCGCGGCGTTCGGTGCGGCCGTGCGCGTGTTCCGCGTTCGAGCGAGCGCGCATGGCGGGGACGCGTTCGAGCGAGCGCGCGTGGCGGCGGAGCGGTGGGCGAGGGGGGGGCGTACCTCGGCGCATCGTCGCGGCTGCGCAGGCTCGGCGCAGGGGTCGCGCGGGGCGTGCTCAATCGGCGGCGGTCTCGCGTATTCGGCGTGGGAATCGTTGGCTTTTTTGCCGTGGCACGAGGCGCGCAGCGCGGGCGCCTCGACGCTTCACCCTCACGGAGGTCTGCTTTGCTCTCGCAAAAGCCTTGCTGCTTGATCCTGGCGCCGTTCGCGCTCGCGCTCGTCACGTTGCTCGCCGGGGGCGGGTGCACCGAGACGGCCACCGCCGACGATCCCGGTCCGCCGGTCGAAGAGGGCGACGCGGGGCCGGACGCCGCGGTCGCTTCGACGTGCGTCCCGCCGGCCGGCGAGGGGACGACGCACGCCTCCGGCGCCCTCGCGTCGGACGACGAGACGTGGACCGCCGCCGGCAGCCCGCACGTCGTCGACTTCACGCTGACCATCGGCGCGGGCAAGACGCTCACGATCGAGCCGTGCGCGGTCGTGCGCATCCGCAAGGGCATGGGCGTCTACGTCCGCGGCAAGCTCGTCGCCGAGGGCGCGGCCGACGAGCCGATCACGATCGAGCGCGCCGACGCGGCCGATCCGTGGTCGGTGATCGAGGCGGGCCCGACCTCCGAGCTCCGCTTCGTCCATACGTCGATCGAAGGCGGAGGCTTCGCCAACGGCAGCCCGCTCGACACGTTCGGGATGCTCGACGTCCGCGGCGACCAGGAGGCGCCCACGCAGGGCCGCCTGCACGCGGATCACCTCACGCTGAAGGGCTCGGCGTCGCTCGGGCTCTTGCTCCGCGAGGGGGGCGGTCTCACGCCGGGATCCCGAGACCTGACGATCTCCGGCGGCGCGTCGTACCCGATCGGCACGTGGGGACGCGCCGCCGGCACGATCCCGACCGGCGCGTACACCGGCAACGCGATCGACGCGATCGTGATTGCGGGCCTCGGCGGTCGTGACGCCGTCCGCGAGGACGCGACCCTCGCGAACCGCGGGGTCCCGTATTTCGTCAAGGGCAGTCAGCTCAGCGTCGGCGCGCCTACGGGGACCGAGAAGGCCACGCTCACCATCGAGCCGGGCGTCACGATGCGCTTCGCCAAGGGATCGCGCCTGTTGATGGACGGCTCGACGAGCAACGGGCCGGCGAACGGCGTCCTCCGCGCGATCGGGACCGCGGCGGCGCCGATCGTCTTCACGTCCGCGGAGGCCGCTCCGGCGCCCGGCGACTGGACCGGCCTCCTCTTCAAGGGCACACCGGACGCGAACGACGCGATCGACCACACGCGGATCGCCTACGCTGGCGGCGTCTCGGGCATCTCGAGCTACGACTGCCCGAGCCCGGCGAACCCCCGCTTCACGAACCAGGGCGCGATCATCGTCTACGGCGGGCAGCCCGCGTCGGCGTTCGTGACCAACACGGCGATCGAGGACAGCGCGGCCGACGGGATCGTGCGCGGCTGGACCGGGGACGCCCTCGACTTCCTCGCGTCGAACACGTTCTCCGGGATCGCGCAGTGCCACCAGACGCATCCGAGGCCAGCCGTCAGCGCGTGCCCGAATCCGGCGCCCTGCCCGAGGGACTGACGCGGCGGCCGCCGCGGTCGCCTCGACGAGCGCACCGCGGCGCCTCGACGGAGCGCGACGCCGCGAGCGCGCGCGGTCAGCGGCCGTCGGTGCCGGCGCCGCAGACGAGGGCGCACGGACGCCTCGCGCCGGCGAGGGAGGCCCTCCGCGTGAGGAGCGCGGCGACGGCGGCGGCGCCCGCGAGCTCGACGCCGACGCCGACGTCGTCGAGCAGGTAGCGGGCGGCGCCCGCACTGCCGTCGGTGACGAGGACGATCTCGTCGACGACGGCGCGGACGATCTCGAAGGTGCAGGATCGCTCCGGCGCGGCGCGCGAGGGTTCCGGCCCAAGGTCGCGATCGACGGGAGCTCGACCACGCGGCCGGCCTCGAGGCTCGCGTGGAGCGTCGGCGCGCCGACGGGCTCGACGCCGACGACGCGCACGCCGGGGCGGAGCAGGCGCGCGGCGGCGCCGACGCCGGCCATCAGGCCGCCGCCGCCGATGGCGACGACGATGGCGTCAATGTCGGGCGCTTGTTCGAAGACCTCGAGGGCGATCGTCCCCTGACCGGCGACGACCTCGGGATCGGCGAACGGGTGAACGTACGTGAGGCCGTCGCGCTCGGCCCGCGCGAGCGCCTCGGCGTGGGCGTCGTCCCACACCTCGCCGGCGCGGACGACCTCCGCGCCCCAGCGCGCGATCCGCCGCGCCTTCGCCTCCGGCGTGAGCCGCGGGAGGTAGACGGTCACGGGGGCTCCGACCGCGCGGCCGGCGTACGCGACGGCGAGGCCGTGGTTGCCCCCCGACGCGGTGACGATCCCTCGCCGCGCCTGCTCGGGCGCGAGCGACAGGACGCGGTTCAGCGCGCCGCGCGCCTTGAACGAGCCGGTCACCTGGAGGCACTCGAGCTTCAGCCAGGCGTCGTGGGGGAGGCGCTCGTCGACGGCGGGCGTCGTGACGACGCCGCGCTCGTCGACGCCGCCCCCGGGATCGACGACGCCGCTCCGGAGGTGGACGAGCGGTGTGTGGACGACGCGCCGGTCGAGGCGCGCGCGCGCCGCTCGGAAGGTCGCGAGGTCGAGGCCGTGGGGCAGGGGCGGCACGCGGTGGACTCTACTCGAGCCTCCGGCGGATGGCGCGCCGAAGCGCGCTCAGCGCGGCGAGCGCGGCGAACGCGAGCGTCACGGTCGCGCCGCCGGCGCCGGGGGCCGACCGGCAGGCGCAGTCGTTCCCGCCTCCCTTCGGCACGAGCTCGTCCGCGCCGGCGCCTCCGCCCGCGTCCGCGCCGCCCGCGTCGGGGACGCCGTCCGGCGGACCGACGCACGCGCCGGAGCGGCAGATCGCCCCCGGATGCCTGCAGTCCGCGTCGGAGGCGCAGACGTTCGCGCCGTTCCGGCAGGCCGTCCGCGACAGGCACTGGAGATCGCCGGCCTCGGTCGTCGGCCGGCACGCGAAGCCCGCGCCGCAGTCCTCGTCGCGCGCGCACGCGCGTCCGCACACGCGGCCCGCCGCGTCGCCGGTCCCGACGTCGACGCAGCGCGCCTCGTCGCCCGCGGCCTCGCACGCGCCGACCTCGGGCGCGCAGGGCGAGCACACGTCGGCGCGATCGGCCGGCCGCTGGCACGCGCCGGCGACGCAGAGCAGGCCCGCGGGGCAAGGCTCGGCGTCGCAGCCCGCGCTCCCGGCGCCCGGGTAGAGCGCGCAGACGCCGTCGACGTCGTCCTTCTCGAGCGAGCGCCAGCGCAGGCCCGAGCCCGAGACGTTCATCGTCGCGCGGGCGTCGGCCGAGTGCCCGAGGCCGAGCGCGTGGCCGATCTCGTGGACGAGGACGCCGCGGACGTCCTGCGTGCCGGGCGCGCCGTCGGTCGAGAAGCGGAACGCGGCGCCGTTGACGTGGACGTCGGCGTCGCGGAGCTTGCCGGCCCCGTCGGTGTGGAGGATCGTCTGCGCGAGCGCGCCCGGCTCGAGCTCGTCCGGCCACGCGGTGTCGTGGAAGAACACGGCGTTCTCGCCGTCGTCGCCCGGGGCGATCGAGCGCTCGCCGTCGAAGCGCGCGCGGAACGCGGTGCACGCGGGGCGGCCCCACGTCCGCGCGGCGACCTCGATCTCGGCGGCGGCGTCCGCGCCGAGATCGCGGCTCGGCGGGAGGGCGAGGACGAAGCGGAGCGGGAGCGCGCTCGCGTCCCAGGTCCCCGCGGGCGTGCTCGGCACCCAGCGTCGCCCCGGGCGGGCCACGGCGGCGCGGCGGCGCGGCTCGCGGAGGTCGAGTGAACGCGCGCGCCGACGGCTGGGACGACGTAGCCGGCGAGGCGGGCGAACCCGCCGTGACGGGTGGGGCCGCCGACGATGCGGACGCGGCGCTCGCGGCCGTCGATCGCGCCGCGCAGCGTGGCGATCGTGATCGGCTCGTCCGCGAGGACGCCGGCGCCGTCCTGCACCTCGGCCGCGACGACGATCGCCTCTTCCACGCGCGCTAGCTCCGCTCGCCCGAAGCTCGGCCGGCTTCTTTCATGGTCGTACCTCGACCCGTCGAAATCGATGGGTCGAGGTACTAAGATTAGCATCGACGATGCGAGCCGCGGTCATACAGCTGTCGAGCCAGGACGACGTCTCGAAGAACCTCGAGCGCGCGCGCGCGCGGATCGCGGAGGCCGCGCGCGCCGGCGCGGAGCTCGTCGCCCTCCCGGAGAACTTCGCCTTCATGGGCGAGGAGGCGCACAAGCGGGAGATCGCCGAGAGCACCGAGGACGGGGCGAGCGGCCCCATCACGAACGCCGTGCGCGAGGCGTCGCGGGAGCACGGCGTGTGGATCGTCGCGGGCGGCATGCCGGAGGCGAGCGGCGACGCGGCGCGTCCCTACAACACGTCGCTGCTCGTCGCCCCCGACGGTCGCGTCGTCGCGCGGTACCGCAAGATCCACCTGTTCGACGTCGACCTCGCGGACGGGACGAAGCTCCTCGAGTCGGGCGCGACGCGCGCGGGCAGCGAGCCCGTCGTCGCGGACGTCGCCGCGGGCTCGGCGACGGCGAAGCTCGGGATGACGATCTGCTACGATCTCCGCTTCCCGGAGCTCTACCGCCAGCTCGTGAGCCAGGGGGTCCGGCTCGTCACCGTGCCCGCGGCCTTCACGCTCACGACGGGCAAGGACCACTGGCACGTGCTCCTCCGCGCGCGGGCCATCGAGAACCAGGTCTTCGTCCTCGCGCCGGCGCAGCACGGCCGGCACCCGCGCGGCCGGGCGACCTACGGCAAGAGCCTGATCGTCGACCCGTGGGGCGACGTGCTCGCCCAGGCGAGCGAGGGCGAGGGGGTCGCGCTCGCGCAACTCGACTTCGCCGCGCAGGACCGGGTCCGCGCGTCCCTCCCGTGCCTGTCCCACAGGCGCCTCTGAGACCGCCTCCGAGGCGCGCCACGCCGGCCGGCGCTCGGTCGCCGGCGCGTCCCCGCGGCGGCGCGGACGCGCCCGGACGGCGTGCCCCGAGGGTGGATCGTCCGGTGCCCGGGAGGATACGCTTGTGTTTCGATGTCGCTCGCGGGCACCCGCCTCGGACGGTTCCGCATCACGCGCCTGATCGGGAAGGGCGGGACGGGCGAGGTCTACGCGGCCCGCGACGAGGACCTCGATCGCGAGGTCGCCGTGAAGGTGCTGAGCAGCGTCGTCGACGTCGAGCCGCATCGCCGGCGCTTCCTGCGCGAGGCGCGGCTCGCGGCGCGGCTCAACCACCCGAACATCGCGTCGATCCACGAGGTCGGCGACAGCGACGGCCGGCGCTACATCGTCATGGAGCTGCTCGAGGGCGAGACGCTCCGCGCCCTGATGAACGAGCGCCGCCTCACCGTCGACGAGTCCTTGTCGATCGCGCGCGACGTGGCGCGGGCGCTCGCCCGGGCGCACGCCGGCGACGTGACCCACCGCGACGTCAAGCCGGAGAACATCTTCATCACGACGCCGGCGCCAGGCGTGATGCTCGCCAAGGTGCTCGACTTCGGGCTCGCCCACGACGAGCTGACGCGCAAGCGCGCGGACGACGAGGACACGGCGACCGATCTCACCGGGCCCGGCGAGGCGTGTGGGACGGCGGGCTACCTCGCGCCGGAGCAGGCGCGCGGCGCCACCGTCGACGTCCGCGCCGACGTGTTCTCGTGCGGCGCGGTGCTCTACGAGATGCTGACCGGCAAGCGCGCCTTCGACGGACGAAACCAGCTCGCGCGGATGCTCGCGGTCGTCAAGCAGGAGCCGGAGCCGCTCCGGTCGCGGCTCCCGGACGTTCGTCCCGAGATCGAGCAGCTCGTCGAGCGGTGCCTCGCCAAGGAGCCGGCGGCGCGCTACGCCGACGGCTCGGAGCTCTTGGCGGCGCTCGAGCAGGCGCTCCGGACGAGCCTGCGGACGTCGTCGCCGGAGCTCGCGGCGTCGGACGTCGCGCCGCGCTCGGATCGCTCCGCGCCGGGGTCGCCGGTGCCGTCGCCGGAGCTCGCGGCGTCGGGGAGCGCGCCGCGCTCGGATCGCCCTGCGCCGGCGTCGTCGCCGGAGCGCGCGGCGAGCGCGTCGGGTTCGGCGTCTCCGAGCTTCGTCCGGGGCCCGCGCGTCGCCGCGGACGGGAGCGCGCTGCCGGTGCGTGCGGTCAGCACCGAGACTCCGGCGCCGAGCACCCGCAGCGAGCGCGCGCCGGCCCTCGACGCGACCGTCCCGCTCCAGCGCCGCTGGCCGATCTTCGCCGCCGCCGGCCTCGTCGTCGTCGCGCTCGCGCTCGCGGTCTCGTCGTGGCGCCGGTCGCCGTGGCTCGACGCGAGCGAGCCCGCGTCGCGTTCGCAGACGATGCTGCTCGCGAAGGACGACCGCGCAGGCGCGGGCGCCGCGGGGGCGGGCGCCGCGGGGACC
>JAHBWF010000075.1 GCA_019637105.1 Labilithrix sp. | reverse complement strand
GCGAGCGCGGCCGCGGCGACGACCCAGCGGCGCGAGGCGGCGCGGGGCGCATGGACTCTCCCTCCCACGATGCGGCGCAGCCTACTACGCGCGGCGTCCGCGTGGGGGCTCACCGGCGCCCGCGGGGCAGGCGCGCTATGGTGGGCGCATCGTGGTCCGGAAGAAGAAGCGCAAGGTGACGGAGGCGCGCGCGCCTGAGCGGATCAGGTACCCGGTCGTCGTGCTCGTGCGGATGTTCGTGCTGGGCTCGGTCGCCGTCCTCGCGGCGGTCTGGGCGATCTGGCGGCAGTACACGATCCCGCGCTCGCCGATGGTCGTACCGGCGGCGCCGGCGCCGGCGGCCTCGGAGATCGAGATCGACACGTCGGAGTGAAGAACCGTCCAAACTCGAAATCGGCGACGCGCCGCGGAGCCGCCGCGGAGGGGGACCCCGAAAAACCGCGCTTTTTTGGGGCGGGAGGGCGCGAGCCCTCCCGAGGTGACATCGAGGAGAACCTGGCCAAGAGAGCTCTTGGCCGGATTCTGAGCGGCGGCCGCGCGGCGCCGTCAGGCGTCGTCGGCGGCGGGCTCGGCGCCGTCCTCGTCGAGGTCCTCGGCGCGCCTCGGTCCGACCAGGAGGTAGGCCGCGATCTCCGCGGCCGCCGCGAGCAAGAAGCCGGGCACGAGCATCACGAGGACGAAGCGCACGACGACGAGCGCGATCGCCAGGGCCGCGGCGCCTGCGGGCGGCGCGGCGTTCCCGGCGCCGAGGAGCACGTGCGCGACGTGGCCGTGCGCCATCGCTCGCAGGAGCACGTGGTGGATCGCCAGGCAGCCGAAGGAGAGCCCCGCGAGCACGACCGGGCGGAGGTTGGCGCGGAGGAACGCGGTCACGACGGCCTCCGCGCGCGCGGCGCCGTGAGCATCGCGAACAGGATCGCGTCGCCGAGCGGGCCGCCGGTCGCGTAGGTCAGCGTCCCGTCCTCTTCGAGCGGCGCGCCGAAGAGCTGCGCGGTCGCGTAGAGCGCGGTGAAGGTCTCGCGATCCCCGTGGACGCGGCTCGCGCCGAGGGCGAACCCGCTCGCCGAGACGCCGAAGCCGAGGAACACCGGCCCCGAGTCGACGTCGCCGCGGGCGCTTCGCCTCCCCGGCGGGTACTCCATCATCCCGCCGAACCCGAGCACCGTTCGGAACTGATGCTCCTCGAGCGCGCGGAACAGCGCGCGCGACGTCGCCTCGTCGGCGAAGGAGAGGAAGTACGCCGCCAGGGCCGTGCCCGAGGCGCGCGGGACGTCCCGCGGCGCGGCGTCGTCGACGGTCACCGCCTGGACGAGGAGGCCGGTGGCGGGATCCACGCCGCTCCGCGACACGGCCGCGAGCCCGCGGCCGAGCGCGTTCGACGGCGGCTCCCGCGTCGCCCGCGCGTGCAGCGCGAGCGCGGCGAGCGCGGCCGTGTTGTCGACCGGGTAGACCTCGCCCGGGTACGTCTCGACGAAGCCGGTCGGCGAGGCCTCGATGCGCCGCTCGAGCGCGCGCGCGATCGCCTCCTCGCGCGCGACGAACCGCGACGACGGGCGGAGCGTGCGGTGGAGCGAGAGCGCGAGCCCGGCGTACCCGAGGTAGGCGACGTGGCCGCGGTCCTCGGCGGAGCCCGGCGCCGCGTCGAGCGAGGCGAGCGCGTCGTCGCCCCAGGCCCTGTCCTCGAACACGCGGACCCCCGGCTCGAACAGCGCGTCGAGGCACCGCTCCATGCGCGCGAGGCTCTCGTCGCGGGCGGCGCCGGTCCGCTCCGCCGCGACCTGGCCGAACCCCATCGCCGACATCATGAACGTCGCGAAGAGCCACTCGCCGTCGAACCGCGACGAGCCCGTCGCGAAGGTCGCGGGCGCGAGCTCGCCGGGCGACGCCGTCCAGCGCGCGACCCCCTCCGCGAGCAGGTCCGCCTTCGCCGGGTCGCCGTCGAACCACCTCGCGGCGTCCCGCTCCATCACGCGGTGCGGGACGGTCGCGAAGCCGAGGACGAACGCGAGGAGCGCGACGAGCGCCCGCGTCGAGCCCGGCTTCTGCGCTGCCTCCTCGGCCATGCCTCATTGGACGACGAACCGCCGGAAATGACGAGTCTCTCACCGACGCGCGGCGACCGCTCACCGTCGCGCCGCGACGGCTCGGGCGCGGCGGCCACGGCGCTTCGCGGCGGGATCAATAAAACATTCGTGTACCACTCTGGTGGGCGGAAGCCCCACACCCGCGCGGCGCGGCCGCGCCGAACGGGCGCGAATCGCCGTCGAAACGACGTGGATGGACGGCCGCGATCCAGGCTCGCGAGCTGGAACGGTCGTTGAAACGACGAGCGTCGATGCCGTCGCCGCTCCGCCGTCTCCTCCTCCCCGCGGCGCTCGCCTGGGCGTGCGTGCTCCTCGCGCTCGCGTGCACGGCGCCGCCGGTGCCGGACTTCGAGCCGCCCGCGGGGACGAAGAAGAAGCGCGCGCCCACCGTCGAGGCCGGGGCGGCGCCCGAGGGCGGGGAGGCGGCGGATCCGGCGGCGCCGGGCGATCCCCCGGCGGAGGCGCCCACGCTCACGGCGGTGACGCCCGACTCGGTGACGGTGGGCGAAGCGCCGGCGGGCGTCACGCTGACGCTGACCGGGACGCGCTTCGTCGCGGGGACGACCGTAGACCTCGCCGGCGCGACGCTCCCCGCGACGCTGACGAGCCCGAACGAGCTCACGGTCGAGGTGCCCGGCGCCCGCCTCGCCGCGGCCGGCGTGCTGGAGCTCGCGGTCGTGTCGCCGGCGGCCGGGCCGTCGAACGCGCTCGCCTTCACGGTCGCCAACCCGACCGCCGTGTCGATCGCGAGCCTCACGCCCGCCGCGGCGCCCGTCGGCGCGAGCACGGTGGAGCTCACCGTCGCAGGCGCCGGCTTCATCGCGGCGTCGACCGTGCGCTTCAACGGCGCCGCGCTGCCGACGACGTTCCGCTCCGCGACCGAGCTCGGCGCGACGATCCCGGCCGCCGCGCTCGCCGACGCCGGCCGCTTCGGCGTCACGGTCGCCAACGGCGCCGACGTCCTCAGCCTGCCGTCGCCGTTCGAGGTCACGAACCCGGCGCCGACGCTCACCGCGCTGTCGCCGAAGAGCGCCGCCGCCGGCGCGGCGTCGCTGGTGGTCACGCTCGACGGGAGCGGCTTCACGCGGACCTCCGAGGTCCTCGCGGGACAGACGCCGCTCGCGACGACCTTCGTGAGCGCCGAGCGCCTCCGCGCGACGCTCCCTGCGTCGCTGCTCGCCGCCGCCGGCGCGCACGCGCTCCGCGTGCAGACGGCGGCGCCGGGCGGCGGCGCCTCCGCCGCGCAGACGTTCACCGTCACCGGCGCGGCCGCCGCGTGCACGTACGCGTGCGCCGACTACGGCTACGCGCCCGGCGAGTGCTTCGAGGGCTGGACCTGCAACGCGACGACCGGCTGCCTCCAGCAGCAGGCGTGCGGCGGCGCCGGCGCGGCCTCGTGCGTCTATCGCTGCGCGGACTACGGCTACGCGCCGGGGCAGTGCGCGGGCGGCTGGCTCTGCCTCGCCAGCGGCCAGTACGCAGGGTGCCTCGGTCGGACGACGTGTGACTGACGCGCGAGCGCCGCCGCGGGGCCGGCGCGCGTGACGAGGGCCCTCCGAGTGCGCGACAATCGCGCGGCAGCAGATGCCCAGCCTCCGCATCGTCTCGGTCAACGACGTCTACTCGCTCGAGAACCTCCCGCGGCTCAAGAGCCTCGTCGACCACTACCGCGCCCGCCGCGACCGCGACGCGCTCCTCGTCGTGCTCGCCGGCGACTTCCTCGCCCCGAGCCTCCTCTCCAGCATGGACGCCGGGCGCGGCATGGTCGATTGCCTCAACGCCGTCGGCCTCACGCACGTCATCCTCGGCAACCACGAGGACGATCTCCCCCCCGGCGAGCTGCGTCACCGGCTCGAGGAGCTCGCCCCGACGTGCCTCGGCACGAACGTCCGCTCGGGCCTCGATCTGCCGCGGCGCGACGTCGTCGCGGTCGGTCCGATGAAGGTCGGGCTCGTCGGCGTGGTGATCGCCGAGCCGTCGGTGTACCGCGGCGCGCCGTTCGGCGGCGCTTCGCTCGCGCGCGCGAACGACGCCGCGATCGAGGAGGCCGCGCGGCTCTTCGAGGACGGCGTCGCGGGGGTCGTCGCGATCACGCACCAGGCGATCGCCGACGATCGCGCGCTCGCCGTCGCGCAGCGGAGCCCGCGCTTCCTCGCGATCATCGGCGGCCACGATCACACGCCGATGCTCGTCGACGTCGAAGGGACGTGGATCGTCAAGGCCGGCGCCGAGGCGGTGCACGCCGCGATCACGGACGTCGTCTGGGCCCCCGGCGCCGGCGCCGCGCCCACCGTGACGACGCGGCTCGAGGACGTCTCGGGGTACCCGGAGGACGCCGCGCTGCGCGCGCGCGTCGACGAGCACATGGCGGCGGTGCGCGAGCTGTCGGCCGCGACGCTGCTCCACCTCGGCCCGAACGAGACGCTCTCGTCGAAGGGGACGAGGTCGAAGCAGACGAGCATCGGCGCGCTCATCTGCTCCCGCCTGCGCGACTGCCTCGGCGCGGAGGCCGGGCTCTTCAACGGCGGCGGCATCCGCGCGGCGCGCGACTACGACGAGCGCTTCACCTACGGCGATCTCGAGGCCGAGGTGCCCTTCGACAACGCGATCGTCGTCGTGCCGCTGCCGGGCCGCGTCGTCCGCGACGCGGTCGCGGCGTCGCGCGCCAGGGCTCCGGTCGAGTCGGCCGGGTTCCTCCAGGTCGACGACCGCATGGTCGTCTCCGACGGCCCCGAGCACGCCGTCGTCGCGATCGACGGAGCGCCGCTCGATCCGGACCGGACCTACCGCGTCGCGACCGTGCGCCAGCTCCTCCTCGGGCTCGATCGCGTGGAGCCGCTGGTCCTTTGGGCCGAGGCGAACCCGTCGCTCGTGCCGCCGGCCGACAGCGGGCGCGAGCCGAAGATGATCCTCGTGCAGTCGTTCGCGCTCGGCATCTGGCGCGACCTCGGCGGCTTCGACGCGATGGACGCCGACGGCGACGGTCAGGTCACTCCGTCGGAGATCGCCGCGGCGATGGCGCGCCGCCACCCGTCGCAGGCGCCGTCGAAGGTCCTCGCGGACATCCTGATCGGCGCGATCGACACGGACGCCGACCGCGTCATCTCGCGCGCGGACGCCGAAGCCGTGCGCGATCCGGTCGCGGCGTCGCGCCCGCCGTCGCGGCCGCTCGCCACACCTCCGCCGTCGCGTACGGACGAGTGATCCCCGCGAGGCCGGCCTCGCGAGGACCCGCCGCCGCGCGGTAGGCTCGCGCCGTGTTTCGCCTGTTCAAGCGCTGGCTCGGGCGCTCCTCGGAGGACCGACCCTTCCCTCGGGAGTGGGCGGAGATCGTCGATCGGAACGTCCCGCTCGCGCGGGCTCTGCCGGAGGCCGATCAGCGCGAGCTCGAGCGGCTGATCCTCGCGTTCATCGACGACAAGACGTTCGAGGGCGCGGGCGGCTTCGAGGTGAACGACGAGGTCCGCGTCACGATCGCGGCGCAGGCGTGCGTGCTCCTCCTCCACCGCGACACCGAGATCTACCCCGAGCTCGACACTGTGCTCGTCTACCCGAGCGCGTACGTCGCGAAGACGAGGAGCCACGACGGTCCCGTCGTCATCGAGGGCGACGTGCCGCGGCTCGGCGAGTCCTGGGAGCGCGGCCTCGTGGTCCTCGCGTGGGACGCCGTGCAGCGCGGGACGGCGAACGTCGGCGACGGCCACAACGTCGTCCTCCACGAGTTCGCGCATCAGCTCGATCAGGAGGACGGCGTGATGGACGGCGCGCCCGACCTCGGGAAGCGCGCGCGCTACGCGACCTGGGCTCGGGTGCTCGGCGAGGAGTACGCGGACCTCGTCGATCGCGTCCACGCGGGTCGCGCCGCCGACATCGATCCTTACGGCGCGACGAGCCCCCCGGAGTTCTTCGCCGTCGTCACCGAGATGTTCTTCGAGAAGCCCGTCGCCCTCCGGGCGCGTCACCCGGAGCTCTACGCGACGCTCGCGGACTTCTACCGGCAGGACCCGGCGTCGTTCGCGACGAACGCGGCGAGCGCCGCGCCCGGCGCGGACGAGTGACGGGCGGCGCCGCAGCGCTCGCCGCCCCGCCGCGCGGCGAGGAGGGGCGCGGCACGCGCGGCTTGATCGGCGCCCGAACACCGGTCAAGCTCGAGGCATGCGTGCGTCACGTCTCGCCTTCGCGTCGGTCGCCCTCGCGCTGGCGCTCGTCGCGTCCCCGGAGACCGTCCGCGCGGACGAGGCGACGGAGCCGGCCGTCGCTCCCGAGCCGGCGCTCGGGCCGCTCTTGTCGCGGCTCGCGCGCCACGCGCAGCAGTTCGAGGAGATGAAGCGACGCGGCTCGTTCACGTTGAGCGGCAAGATGGAGGAGCTCGACCGGAGCGGGCACGTCGACGGGACGAAGGAGATGGTCCTCCGCGTCACCGCGACGCCCGCCGAGCGCGTGACCGAGGTCGTCCGCTACCTCGAGGACGGCGCGGACAAGACGGTCGAGGCGCGGAAGAAGGCGGAGAAGCGTCGCGCCGAGCGGAGGGCCGGCAAGGCGGAGAAGGCGCGGGACCTCCGCCTCCCGTTCCTCGCCGCGGAGCAGCCGCGGTACCGGTTCTCCCTCGTCGAGCGCCATCCGAACGACGCGTCGCGCGTACGCGTGGCGTTCGAGCCGTTCGTCCCCGCCGAGAACGCGTTCAAGGGATCGGCGTGGGTCGACGAGGCCGCCGGAGAGGTCCTGACGATGGGCCTCTCGTTCAGCAAGAACCCGACCTTCGTGGATCACGTCGACGTGACCTTGCGCTTCGACCTCGCGACGCCGCTCGGTCGCGCGCCGTCCAGCTTCACGTTCGACGCGCGCGGCGGCTTCCTCGTCATCAGGAAGCACTACCGCGGCTCGGCGACGATCACCGAGCCGCGCCTCGCCTTCTGACGCGGGGCGCGACGCGCCGGGGCGGCCCGCGCCGCCTCGGCCGGCGTCCGGGGGCGCCGCTCACGCCGCTCGGTCCCCGAGGCCGAGGAGCGTGACGAGCCGCGCGGCCACCGTCGTCGTCGCCGGCCGCGTCTCGGAGGTCTCGGCCGGCCCGACGCACGACTCGGCGTGCTCGTGGTCGGCGTCGAACGCGGCGCCCGCGCACACGTCGCAGACCTGGAAGCTCGCGTAGTCCGCCGGCCGCGTCAGGAAGTCCGCGACGAAGAGGGAGGTGACGCGATCGACGAGCCGCATCTCCGGCGACGCGACGGGCGCGTAGCCGATCGCCGACGCGGCGTCGATCACGCCCACGACGACGCCGCCGTCGACCATGAGCCGCGCGAAGCGCGGGTTGTCCCGCCACATGCCGATCGAACGAAGGGCCGCGGCCACGCGCGCGTGCGACTGCGCGACGAGCTCGTGGATCGTCTCGTCGGAGATCGAGCGGCGCGAGGTCGCGCGCGCGGTCGATCGCGCGGCGGCCGGCTCGCGCGTCGCCTCGATGGCCCGCGCGTACGGGCCGGCGAGCCAGCGCGCGAGCTCACGCTTGCCCCAAGAGGCTCGCGCGCTCCACATGAAGGCGAGCGCCGCGCTCCGGCAAGCGTCCGCCAGCTCCTCGACGCGCCGGCCCTCCGGGAGTCGACGACAGCGCGATTCGGCGCGCGGCTTCGGAAAAGACATCGTCGGCTCCATGCCCTCGTCTCCTGGCTCCTGGCGGACCTCCCCCCGGCGCGGGGGGCCCGCTCGACGACTTGCATCGGGAGTACCGGAGGCGCCCGCCGTCCGAGGAGCGGCCGCCGGGGCCGACCGGCGCCGCCGCCCGCGGGCTCCGGTGTGGCGCGGGCGTCGCGCGCGGGCTCGGGGAGCGGAGCTCGCCGCGTCGCGGAGCGTCCGCCGTCCGCCGCGGGGCGCGTCCGCCGCCGCCGGGCAGGCGCGGCGACCTGGCTCGGGTGGCGCGCATCTGCTACGAGCCTCGGCGCGATGCGGCGCCGCCTCCTCCTCCTCGCGTCGGCCCTCCTGGCGGCGCCCGCGTGTGGGAGCGGCGCGCCGGCGAGCGCTCCCCCGGGGGCGAGCGCCGACGCCGGCGGCGAGGTGGACGCGGCGATCGTCCACCCCGTCGTCACGCTCGACGCCGAGCCGCAGCGCCCGGGCGATCCGGTCGAGGGGTACCGCGCGCTCGTCAACGAGGCGTACGTGCCGTGCGGCATCCCGTGGTCGGCGTACTCGAAGGTCTTCGCCGAGGCTCCCGAGAGCCAGCGCGTCCCCGGGCGCGAAGGGCGCAACGCGACGCTCGCCTACCACTACACCGCGATGACGACGAAGGACGGCGTCGAGCTCGTCACGTCGAACTGCCTCTTGTGTCACGCCGGCCGAATCGACGGGCAGCTCGTCGTCGGCCTCGGCGCCGCGGACGGCGACTTCACGCGCTCCGCCGACGAGCAGCGGAGCCTCGCCGCGAACGTCGGGCTGCTCCTCACGGACGAAGAGGAGAAGGCCGAGTGGCGGAAGTGGCGCGCCCGCGTCGACACGGTCGCGCCGTACTCCGTCCTCAGCACGCGCGGCCCGAACCCCGCGGACAACTTCACGGCCGTCCTCTTCGCCCATCACGATCCGAAGACGCTCGCGTGGAGCGACACGCCGCTCATGGCCGTGCCGCCGCCCCACGACACGCCGGTCGACGTCCCGCCTTGGTGGCGGATGAAGAAGAAGACGTCGATGTTCTACGTCGGCGGCGGGCGCGGCGATCACGCGCGCATCATGATGACGGCGTCGGTCCTCTGCACGAGCTCCGTCGAGGAGTCGAGGGCGATCGACGCGTACTTCCCCGACGTCCGCGCGTACATCGCGAGCATCGAGCCGCCGAAGTATCCTTGGCCGATCGATCAGGCGCGCGCGAGCCTCGGCCGCGCCGTGTTCGAGTCGGCGTGCTCGCGCTGCCACGGCACCTACGGGGCCGCGCCGACCTATCCGAACCGCCTCGTGACGCTCCCCGAGATCGGGACCGATCCGGTGCTCGCGTCCGGGACGGCGCAGTTCGGGCCGCCGTTCGTGGCGTGGTTCGGTGACTCGTTCTTCGGCGAGATCGCGCGGCTCGAGCCGAAGGAGGGGTACGTCGCGCCGCCGCTCGACGGCGTGTGGGCGACGGCGCCGTACCTCCACAACGGCTCGGTGCCGACCGTCGAGGCGCTCCTCGACAGCTCGAAGCGCCCGGCGTACTGGACGCGCTCGTTCGACTCGAAGGACTACGACCAGGCGGCGCTCGGCTGGAAGCACCGCGCGCTGGCGCGCGGCAAGGGCGGCGAGGCGAACGCCGCGGCGAAGAAGTCGATCTACGACACGACGCTCCCCGGCTACGGCAACGGCGGGCACCTCTTCGGCGACGCGCTCTCGGCGGACGATCGGGCGGCGGTGATCGAGTACCTGAAGACGCTCTGAGATCGGCGGCGCGCAACCGAGCCGCGCGCCGCGGCGGCGAGCCGCGTGAGCGGCACGGTCCAGGCGCGCCGATCTCGAGACCGGAGCGCGCGCCCGTCGGATCCACGAAGACGCGCTCGTGTCGCGCCGCCCCTCGCCGAACGAGGGCGATCCGAGCTCCGCGCGACGGACCGTCGCTACTGCGCGAGCGCCTCGAGCACCACGACGCTGAGCGCGTTGGGGTCGCCGTTCGTGTCGCTGACGACGCTGACGAGGCCGACCTTGGTCTCGTCGAACCAGAACGTCTGGGTCTGGTAGCCGACGATCGCGCCGCCGTGCCCCACGCCCGGTCCGTTCCCGAGCGTCACGCTCGCGGGGAGCCGTATCACGCCGAGGCCGTAGCTGCCCTTCGCGACGAACGTGAAGAGCTCCTTCTTCGACGCCGGCGAGAGCACCTCGTCGGTGCCGTAGAGCGACTTTATCCACGCGAGGAGATCGCCCGGCGTGGCCACCATCGCGCCTGCGGCCCACGCGCACGACGGGTCGTTCAGGTTCGTGACGTCGGTCTTCGCATGGTAGCCGGGGGTGAGCGCGCCGCCGAGCGGCTCCTCGCCGTCGAAGAACGTGCGCGTCAGGCCGGCCTTCTCGATCGCCTGCTCGCGCACGATCGTCCCGATGGCGTCGCCGGCTGCCTTCTCGGCGACGAGCCCGAGGAGGACGTAGTTGGTGTTCGAGTAGTACCAGTCCGTGCCCGGCTCGAACTTCGGCGCCTCGCTCGCGGCGAACGCGAGGAGCTCGGCGGGCGTGTACTTGCGCTTCGGCTCGGCCGTCAACGCGTCCAAGAAGTCGCTGCTCTCGGTGTAGTTGAAGATGCCGCTCGTGTGGTTCAGGAGCTGCCGCACGGTGACGCCGCTCGCGTTCGGGAAGGTCGGGACGTACGCGTCGAGGGTGTCGTCGAGGCCGAGCTTGCCCGCGGCCGCGAGGTTCAGGATCGCGGCCGACACGAACGTCTTGGTGACGCTGCCCATCCGCCACAGCGAGTCGTCGGAGACGACGTCCTCGCTCGCGGGATCGTCCGAGCGGAAGACGCGGGACTTGCAGCGCTCCGTCGACACGGCGACGCCTGCGTGCTGCAGCTTTTGCTTCTTGCGCTCCTCGTCGATGCCCTTCTGGATCGCGGCCGCCTCGGCCTCGCAGACCGGATCGACCGCGGGGGCGCCGCCGTCGTCGGCCGCGGGAGGCGTCTCGCCGTCGGGGGAGGGCGGCGCCGGCTCGACCGACGACGAGGTGCAGGCCGCCAGCGACGAGACGACGAGGAGCGAGCGGAGCCAGCGCATGCCGCGAGGATTAGCAGCGCGTCGCGGGCACGCAACCGGGCCGGCGCGCGCGCGTCCGGGCGCGCGCCGCGCTCACCCGAGGCGGTCGAGCGCGGCGCGGACGAGGCGCGGCGAGGGGAGGCTCGCGTCGTTGAACGCCTGGCAGAGCGCGTTCGCCGAGCCGTAGCCCACGGCCGCGGCGACGTCCTCGGTGCGCGCCTCGGCGTTGCTCATCGCGATCACCGCGCTCGTGAGGCGCCAGCGGTCGCGCATCGAGCGCCAGTCGTTCCCGTTCAGCCCGTAGCGCGCCGACAGATCGCTCACGAGATCGCCGACGCGCCGTCGCGACAGTCCGAGCTCGGCCTGGAGGTCGGCCACGCTCGGCCTCGCGTGGAGGCGCGAGAGCGCGCGCCCGACGGCGTCCGCGACGCGCTGGAGCGACGGCGGCGCGGGAGCGGCGAGGTCGCGCGCCTTCCACGTGTCGAAGGGGAGCCCGTCGGCGCGGAGCCGCGCGAGGATCCGCGCGAGGACGCCGACGGCGGCGTCCGGCCGCGGCTCGAAAGCGAGGAGCTCCTCGCTCGCGAGCGTGAGCTCCCCGAGGCTCGACGCGCTCAGCGTCCCCTCGGGCAGCCCCACCGGCGCGCTCGTCCCGAGCGAGCCGAGGTTCCACTCGACGGACAGGCAGAGGAGCTCCCGCTCGCAGGCGCTGGCGCGCATGTACAGCGAGTCGAGCGCGCGGCCGATCGCGAAGGAGCCCTTGCCCAGCCGCCGCGTGACGCCGTTCTCGACGTCGCGGACGTCGCCGCGGAGGATGACGTCGAGCCGGGGACGGTCGCCGTAGCCGGACCAGGTGATCGCGGGGAACGAGAGACGCTCGTCGACGGTGAAGCCGCGGCCCCGCTCGACCCGGAGGCGGAACTCGGGGTGAGCGTAGTCGGCGACGACGAAGGCGACTCCGATGCGCGGCATTTCGAACGAGCGGCGATACGAGAGCATCGTGGTTCCTCGAGGATCGGCGGGCGACGGGAGCGGGGCGCGTGACGCGAGCGCGGCGCTCCGCGGCGACCTGGCCGCGGAGCGCGCGCGTCGAGCCGGCGTCACGGAGCGGGAGGGAAGACGAACCCCTGCGTCCCCTCGATCGTCATCCCGGCGGCGTCGCACTCCGCCGGGCGCAGCGTCGTCAGGTGATCGTTGCCGGCGTAGCAGCGGTAGATCGGCGCCGTGCCGGGGAGCTGGCCTCGGTGGGCCGTGCCGAGGAGCCCCTCGTTGACGCCCGCGCCCTCGCAGCTCTCGTGGTTCGAGACGAAGTGGTGGCCGGTCCGCTTGCGGCAGCGATAGAGCGGCGCCTGCGTCTCCATGTCGGCGGGCGCGCCGGCGAAGGCGACGAACTGGACGCCGATCGTGATCCAGGCGGGAGCTCCCTCCTCGGGCGTCAGCGTGAGCAGGTGATCGCGCGCCTGCGGGTTGTGCGCGAGGTACACGGGGACCGTCGCGTGGGCCGCCGGCTCCGGGTCGACGACGGCCGCCGGCTGCGCCGCGCCGTAGGCGCAGCGGAAGCCGACCGAGCCGTACGTGCGCGTCAGCGGGTAGCCGACGTAGCTCGCCGCGTTCGCGTCGGAGTGACCCTCCCACGAGCCGCCGCGCACGATGCCGGCGTCGGGGCCGAGGACGTCGCTCATCCACTCGAGCACGTTGCCGGCCATGTCGTGGTGACCCCAGCGCGCGACGCCCGCGGGCTTCCGGCCGGGCGGGGAGAGGTGGTACGCGTTCATGCCGTTGGCGAAGAACGGGAAGTCGTTCGGCCAGGTGAACGCGGGATCGCCCGCGCCGCCGTTCTGCGTCTGGTTGATGTCGGTGACGAGCCGCTCGGCCGTGCGCCCGTCCCCCCACGGATAGGCGCGGAGCTCGTCGCCGCCGAGCGCCGCGTAGGTCCACTCGTCGTTCGACGGCAGGCGCCCGCCGTCCCACGCGCAGAACGCCGCGGCCATCCAGTACGAGACGCAGTTGGCCGGCTTCGCGTCGAGGCGCGGCTTGGTCGCGTCGGCGCGGATGTCGGCGGCGCGCGCGTTGTCGTCCGTCATGATGCTCGCGACGGCGTCCTCGACGTCCTTCGACCACCACGTGCGCGATCCGTAGTCGCGCGGATCGCCGCGGAACTCGCAGGCCGGTCCGAGCTCGGTGTCGGCGGCGCCGCGGGACGCGGGGAGCCTGTCGGCGTTCGCGGGATCGTACCCGGGGAGCGCCCCGCCGGCGGCGGCGCCGCGGAGGTCGCCGTCGAAGGCGTCGACGAACGCGCGCAGCCGCGCGGCCGTCACCTGATAGACGCCGAGGTCGAACGCGTTCGCGACGGCGATCTGCGCGCCGGCGGTCCCCGGCGGCACGGTGGCCGTTCGGCAGCACGAGTCGTCGCCGTTCGCGCCGCACGTCGTGTGCCCCGGTCCGACGCGTCCGTCGCAGCTCGGCGCGTTCGCGTTCGGCCCGGCGAGCGGCCGGAGCGTTCGCGTCCCCGTGCCCGATCCGTCGTCGCCGCGCGGCGCGCGCGAGCTCGCGGTGGTGAGATCGGGGACGTGGGGATCGGTCTTCAACGCGCACACGGCGTCGGGGGCGTCCTCGAAGCGCGCCGCGTTGCCCGGCGCGCACGCGTCGCCGTCGGTGCCCGCGCTCGCCGGCGCCTGGTCCCTCCGCCACTTCGTGTCCGGGACGTCGATCGTCGCGCAGGCCGCGGCCGTCATCGCGAGCACGAGAGCCATCCGATTCGTTCGCATCGAACCTCCGTTCGCTCGGGTCGAGCGTTCGGAGGTGACGTCTCGCAAAGGGCAGGCCTACTGTAAAATTGCACATTGGATGAATGTCGTCGCGCCGAGAGGGCGAAAAATGCCGCAAAATATGGGAGGTAGGCCTGATTCCTACCTTGGCTCACTGGCCTCCCGCTTGGTCAGTCGGGGGGCGAGCTTCGATCCGATCGCGCCGGCTTCGGCGTCCGATTGCGCAACGGCCCCGCCGGTCAGAGCCCGCGCGTCGACTCGGGGCGGAGCGGGATCCGACCGGCGAGCGCCGCGTCGATCACGCCGACGATGCGCTCGCGGTCGCGCGGGAGACGGCCTCCGAGCGGGAGGTAGTTCGAGGCGTGGTTCGTCCGGAAGAGCGCGTTCGTCGGCCGCGCCTCCTCGACCATCGCGCGGAGCTCGCCGAGCAACGCGGGGACCGGCGGGACCTCGAAGCGACCCTTCTTCGCGAGCTTGTCGAGCGGCGTGCCCGGGACCACGGTGACGGTGAGCGCCGAGAAGTACTCCGGATCCATCTTCGTCACGAGCTCGGCGGTCTTTCGCGCGTGCTCCTCGCTGCGATCCATCGCGACGCCGAGCAGCGCGATGACGCTGAGCTCCATCCCGGCGGCGTGCGCGCGCCGCGCGGCCTCGACGTGCGCCGCGGCGTCGTCGCCCTTCGCGATCTTCTTGAGCGTGACGTCGTCGCCGGACTCCGGGCCGACCGATGGTCGCCTGGACGATCAGGGCGTCGGCCTCCGACGGCGGACGATAGAGGCGGCCTTCGTAGCGCATTAGGGGTTCGAGCCTCGACGAGCGGTGAGAGCGGCGTCAGCGATCGATGCGCTTCATGCTCCCGTCGCCGGAGAGCCGCGCGCTCTTGGCCTGCGCGAACGTCTCGGCGCGGGCGAAGACGCGGAGGAAGTTCTCGCCCAGGACCTTGAGCACGTCCTCGTCGCTGTGACCGCGGCGGAGGAGCTCGAGCGTGATCTTGGGCAGGGCGTCCACCCCGGTGACGCCCTCCGGGAGCGCGTCGACGCCGTCGAAGTCCGAGCCCAGCCCGACGTGGTCGATCCCGGCCACCTTGATCATGTGCTCGATGTGATCGACGAGCTTCGAGAGCGGGACCTTCGGCAGGGGCTCGGTCTCGGCGTGGAGCTTCGCGAGCGCCTCGCGGAAGGCGAGGGGGCTCTGCTTGTGGCGCGCGCGGAGCTCCGCGTAGGCCGCGCCGTTCTTCTCGAACCAGGCGCGCGACGCCGCGGCGAACTCGCTCGAGAGGAAGAGCGACCAGAAGTTCACCATCGCCACGCCGCCGTTCTTGGCGATCGCGCGCAGCATGTCGTCGCTGAGGTTCCGCCGGTGATCGGCGAGCGCGCGCGCCGAGGAGTGCGAGGCGATGACCGGGGCCTCGGCCACGCGCATCACGGCCGCGAACGTCTCGTCGGAGACGTGCGAGACGTCGACCAGCATCCCGATCCGCTGCATCTCGCGGACGACCTCCTCGCCGAACGGCGTGAGGCCGTGGTGGCGGACGGGCGGCGGGCCGGAGAAGCCCGCCGAGTCCGCCCACTCGTTGGTGTTCGTGTGCGTGAGCGTCATGTAGCGGCAGCCGAGCCGGTAGAGGACGCGGAGCGCCGAGAGCGAGCTCTCGATCGCGTGGCCGCCCTCGACGCCCATCAGCACCGCGACCTTGCCCTCGCGCTTGGCTCGGCGCACGTCGTCGACCGACGTGGCGAGCATGAGCGCGTCGGGGTGCCGCTCGACCTGGCGATAGGTGAGGTCGACGAGGTCGACCGCCCGGCGCAGCGGGCCGCCGCCGGTGGCCGTCGGCTTCTCGGCGAGGTCACCCTCGACGTAGATGGAGAAGAAGGAGCCGGTGATCCCGCCGCGCTTCATCTTCGCGAGGCTCGTGTGCGCCCAAGGGCTGTCGAGCTCGATGCCCGTCCCGCCGGCGAACATCAGCGTCGGCACGTCGTCGTGCCCGTCGATGACGACGGCGCGCTCGTGAAGCCTCGCCGCTCGCTGCTCGAGGGTCTCCTCCTCCGATCCGCCGCGCGCGTACGGCGCCGCCGCCTTCGTCACGCGCGGCCGCGTCGTGCTCTCGCCGATCGGCTCGTGCGCCGGAGCGCCGGGGGAGCACGCGGCGAGCGCGAGCGCGCCGACCAGCGACCAGCAACCGAGGGCCCCAGAGCGCATGGGCTTTTCGTAGTTCGCCCGCCCCCGCGACGCCAGCGCGGCGTGCGGCGCGCGTCGCCGCGCGACGCCGGGCGTCGCGGCGCGTCACCGGTCACGCGCCGTCGACCCGGGTGGAGGCCAGGCTCTTGACGGTCGCGACGAGCTCGCGCGGCTCGATCGGCTTCGACACGTGGACCTGATAGCCGGCGAGCATCGCCTTCGTCCGATCCTCCGAGCGCGCGAACGCCGTCAGCGCGATCGCGGGGGTCTTGCCGCCGCCGACGGTCGCGAGGCTGCGCACGTCGCGGATGAAGTCGTAGCCGTCGCGATCGGGCATGCCGATGTCGCTGACGATGACGTCGGGGCGCTGGGCCCTCACGAGGGCGAGGGCCTCGCGGGCGGAGCCGGCGGTGAGCACGTCCGCGGACGCGTCGGAGAGGACGACCTTCACGAGGTCGCGCGCGTCGTTCTCGTCGTCGACCACGAGGACCTTGATGCCCTCGAGCGAGACCGCCGCGCCGGCGGCCAGCGTCGGGCTGTCGGCGGTCCGCTGCTCGGGGGGCGACGCGTCGAGATCGCGGACGGCGCGCACGGGGAGGCTCACCGTGAACGTCGCTCCCTTCCCGCAGCCCTCGCTCTCGGCGCGGACGCTCCCGCCGTGGAGGTCGACGAGGTGCTTGACGATCGACAGGCCGATGCCGAGCCCGCCGAACCGCCTCGTCGTCGTCGAGTCGGCCTGGCGGAACCGCTCGAAGATGTACGGCAAGAACTCGGGGCTGATGCCCACCCCGGAGTCGCGGATCGAGATCTCGACGACCGACCTCACCCGACGCAAGACGACGCCGATCGTGCCGCCCCGCGGCGTGAACTTCACGGCGTTGCTGAGGAGGTTCCAGACGATCTGCTGGAGCCGGTTCGGATCTCCGAGCACGGGCCCTGCGTCGGGATCGACCGTCCTCCGGAAGACGATCGACTTCGCGGCCGCCGACGGCCGCACGGACTCGAGCGCGGCCTCCACGATCGGGAGCGGCTCGACGCGCTGGACGTCGAGCCGGAGCTTGCCCGAGACGATCCGGTTCAGGTCGAGCAGGTCGTCGATGAGCTGCGCCTGCGCGCGCGCGTTGCGCGCGATCGTCTCGAGGCCGCGGCGCGCGTCCCCGGGGGTGGTCACGCGGGCGAGCAAGAGATCGGACCAGCCGAGCACCGCGTTGAGCGGCGTGCGGAGCTCGTGCGAGAGCGTCGCGAGGAACTCGTCCTTGAGGAGGCTCGCGCGCTCGGTCTCGACGCGCGCGACGCGCTCGGCCTCGAGGAGGCGCGCTCGATCTTCGGCCGCCCGCTTCGCCTCTTCGTACAGCCGCGCGTTGTCGATCGCGATCGCGGCCTGGGCGGCGATGCCCAGGATCAGGCGCTCCGAGCGCTCGGTGAAGACGCCGCGTTCGCGGTGCCCGAAGAGGAGCGCCCCGAGCACCTCGCCGGAGCGCGCCACGACGGGCGCCGCGAGATAGCTGCGCACCGGCAAGTGCCCGGGCGGCATCCCGTGGTGAGGCCTCATCCGTCCGTAGCGCGGGTCTTCGTGGACGTCCGCGATCCGGAGGACTCCTTTGCCGCCGAACGTCGGCTCGAAGAGCGGGGTCCTGCGTGGGTGCCCGAGGCGCTCGAACGCCTCGCGCGGCGCGCCCGAGAGCGTGTAGAGGGAGAAGACCTTCCCCTCCGCGTTGGACGCCGTGTAGAAGAACGCGCCGAACTGCGCGCCGCTGAGCTGCGTGCCCGCGTCGGTGACGGCCTGAACCAACGCGTGGAGGTCCAGCTTCGACGCGAGCGTCGCGCCCGTCTTGTTGAGCAGCTCGAGGATCCGCGTCTCCTCCTCGAGCGCCTCCTTGAGCGAGAGCAGCTCCTGTTCGGTGTGCTGCCGCGCGCGCGCGGGCCTCTGGACGTCCTGCCGCACGCATGGGGGCTGCGCCTTTTCGTCGTCGTCGGATTCCATGGGATCTGCGCGGAGCGCTCGAGCGCCGTGAGCCGCCGATCGGCTCGGCCGCGATCGCGGGGCGCCGCTCGCGCTCACGTCACGGACGCGAGCGCGCCGGCGAACGTCGCTCTGTGCTCCGATCCCGTTTCTTAGCTCGCGGCGCGCGTCCTTGCTGCGGCGCAGCTCGGCGCGGGGGCTCGCCCGAGGGCGGCCGCGTCCCGCTTCAGGGCGGCAGGAGCTGGATCCGATAGTCCGTCGGCCCGCTGGCGGCGATCCTGAGCACGTAGACCTTGCCCTGCTTGAAGATGTAGCCGTTCCCGCTCAGGTTGAACGTCTCTCCCTCGACGGTCGCCGTGATGTTCAAGGACGCGCTGGAGTACGAGAACGAGCTGCGGAAGCCCGCCGTGTTCAGCGTGAACGACGCGTGATCGACGTCACCGGCTCCGAGGCGGCCGCAGTAGACGCTCGGGATCCCCGGCAGCGGGTCCGCCGTCGCGGCGGTGTCGTTGTTCTCGGTCTCCTTGACGTCGCCCGCCGCGCACAGGGTGCCGGCGTTCCCGTCGCCGACGTCGGCGTCGCTCGGCTCCGAAGCGTCGTCGGCGCCGGCGTCCGTCGGGGTCGGCGTCGGCTCCGGATCGTCGGTCCCGTCGTCCTCCTGCGCGGGGGCCGGATCGTTCGGGATCGACGGCGCGGGGCTCCCTGCGTCCTCCTCCGTGACCGTGGTCTCCGAGCTCGAACACGCGAACAGGGATGCGGCGGCGAGAAGCCAGGCTGAGGTCGCGAGGAGGACGACACGCATGGGAGGGGCCCATGCACTCCGGATGCCCAGGGCGCGACCCGTCGGAACGTCGCTCGGACGGCGTTCGGCGCGACGAGGCACACATGTACGTTGGATCGCCGGGGGCCCGTCTGCCGGATCCCGCTCTCGTCACCGACGGTCGCCGCCCTCGCCGCCGCCGGCCGCGCGCGCCGTCGCCCGAAATTTCCACAGCGCGACCGGGAAGACCGCGGCGCGTGTCGTGTTCTGGCGGCGTGAGCTTTCCTACGCACCGTATCGTTCCTGACAAGCTCGTCCTCGCCGCGCTCCTCCCCGTGCTCTCGCTCGGGGCAGGGTGCGGGCAGGCGACGGCGCCGGCCGCGACCACCAGCCTGACCGCGGCGGAGGTGGCGACGACGTCGCCGGCCCTCGACACCGCCTCGCTCGTCGAGAAGGTGAAGGCGTCCGTCGTCAACATCACGGTCGAATCGACGCGTAAGGCGGCGCGCGCGGGCGCGGCCTCGCCGTTCGACTTCTTCTTTCGCAACGGCCCCGGCGGCTTCGGCCCCGAGATGCCGCGCAAGCAGTCGGCGCTCGGCTCCGGCTTCGTCTTCGACGACGAGGGGCACGTCCTCACGAACGCGCACGTCGTCGACGGCGCCGAGGTGGTGAAGGTGAAGCTCGCCGACGAGCGGGAGCTCACGGCGAAGGTGAGGGGGCGCGACGAGCGGCTCGACGTCGCCGTCCTCGAGATCGAGGGCGCCAAGGGGCTCCCCTTCGTCCCGTTCGGATCGAGCGGCGCCCTGCGCGTGGGGGAGCCCGTGGTCGCCATCGGCAACCCGTTCGGCCTCGGCCACACGGTGACGACCGGCATCGTGAGCGCGAAGGGACGCGCGATCGGCGCCGGCCCCTACGACGACTTCCTCCAGACGGACGCGTCGATCAACCCGGGCAACAGCGGCGGCCCGCTCTTCGACGCGCGCGGGCAGGTCATCGGGATGAACACCGCGATCAACCCGGCCGGTCAGGGGATCGGGTTCGCGATCCCGTCCGACGAGATCAAGCTCGTCCTCCCGCAGCTCGTCGCCGACGGGCACGTGAAGCGCGGCCGGCTCGGCGTCCACGTCCAGGAGATCGACGACGCGCTCGCCGCCGGCCTCGGGCTCGGCGAGCAGCGGGGCGCGCTCGTCGGCGACGTCGAGAAGGGCGGGCCCGCCGCGCGCGCGGGGCTCGCGAACGGCGACGTCATCGTCCGCGTCGGCGACGCGCCGATCAAGCACGCGCGCGACCTCTCTCGGACGATCGCGCGGCACGCGCCCGGCTCGACGGTCGAGCTGACGGTGAGGCGCGGGAGCGAGACGAAGATCGTCCACGCCACGCTCGCGGCGCTCGACGAGCCGTCGGCGACGGCGTCCTCCGGGGCCCGGCCCGGCGCGTCGGAGCCCAACGGGCTCGGGCTCACGGTCGGCGACGCCGACGGCGGCGGCGCCGTCGTGAGGCAGGTCTCGCCCGACGGTCCGAGCGCGGGCGTCCTCCGGCCGGGAGACGTCATCGTCGAGGCGGACCGGAGGCCGGTCGCCTCGGCGAACGATCTCCGCGCGCGCGTGCGCGCGTCGTCGGCGAAGAAGCCGCTCGTCCTGCGCGTCCAGCGCGGCGACGCGACGCTCTACGTGGCGATCGATCGCGCCGCGAGGTGACGGGCGAGGCGCCGACGTCCTCGCGGACGGGCGGACCGCTCCGAGCATCGCGGGCTCAGGGGCCGGACGAAGGTCCCGCCCCGAGCGCCCGATCGAGCTCGGTGAACGATCGGAACAGACGGCGCGGCGCGAGGGCCGCCAGCGCGTCGGGGTGAGCGTAGCCCCACGCGACGGCGCCGAAGTCGACGCTCACCGCGGCGGCGGCCTCACCGTCCCGCACCTCGTCGCCGACGTAGATCGCGTCGTCGGGCCGGACGCCCATCGCCTTGAGCGTCCGGCGCAGCTTCGCCGGCTTGCCGAAGAGCGAAGAGCTGCAGTCGAAGCGCGCGACGGCGCGCGCGACGTCCGGACCGAGCGTCCTGCGGATGTTCTCCTCGGCGTCCGAGCTGACGATCGCCGCGGGGACGCCGCGCGCGGAGAGGCCGGCGAGGAGCTCGGCGGCGCCCTCGAAGAGCGGGATCGAGCTCGCGGCTTCGGCCTTGAGCCGCCGCATGTGCGCCGCGATCGCCGGGACCTTCCACAGCGGGATCTCCAGCCGCTTCAGGATCTCGAGCGCGCCGCACCGGCGGAGCTCCTCGGCCTCCGCCTCGTCCACCCGGCGGAAGCCGTGCTCGGCGGCGACCTCGTTGAGCACGCCGGCGAACCACGGGAAGGAGTCGGCGAGCGTCCCGTCGAAATCGAAGATGGCGAGTCGGTACGGCATGCGGGGCGACGAGGTCAACCGCGGGTGACGATGAACTGCGCGGTCCGCGGCGCGCGCTCGGGGTGACGGCGAAGCTCCTCGAGCAGCGCGAGGACCGCGCTCGGCGCGTCGACGATCGCGGACCGCGGGAGCTCGACGACCGGCACGTCCGCGCGCGCGCATCGGACGCACACCGCCGCGGCGAGCTCCGGGCTGTCCCACGGGAGATCCGCGGTGAGGTCGCCGACCGCTCGGGCGCCGAGGAGCCACGCGCGGCCGTCCTCGGACCGTCCGAGGATCGCGAGCGGCGCGCGGATCGCGGCGCCGCCGGTCGTCGAGAGCAGCGCGACGAGCGGCTCGATCGGCGCGGAGGGCGCGTCGCCCCGCGCCAGGAGCGTGACGCCGTCGGGCGCGCCGGTCGCCTCGTCCGTCGCGCCGCTCGAGCGGCCGAGCTTCGCGAACGCCGCCGACGCGTCGGCGACGCCGCCCACGAGGCGCCAAGGCGCCGGGACGTGGCGCGCGAGCACGCGGAGCGCCTCGTCGTCACCCGAGGCGAAGACGAGGTACTCGCTCGCGTCGACGGACTGGAGGCCGTCGAGCGTGTCGCGCAGCATCGCCGCGCACAAGCCCGCGACCCACTCGGGCTCGTGCGCCGCGAGCAGGCCGGGCAGGCAGCGACCGGGCAGGGGCGGCTCCGCGAGCACGGCTACCCGCGTCGTGGTCGGAGCGGCGGGCGACGTCCCGCGGCCGGTCGTGAGGGGGATCGAGTCCGCGCGCATGATCGTCGGTTCGCCGGGGCGCGTCACTCCGCGGTCGTGTCGGCGCCGTCGCGCTCCTTCGTCGCGTCGCTCGAGGCGCCGCGCGCGGGCGGCGTGACGTCGGGGCGCGCCGCGCCGCGCTCCGTGGGGCCGCGCACCTGGTAGCTCGACCCGGTGAGCCGCTTCCACGCGTCGGTCGCGCGCCACGCGAGGTACGCGCGGTTGAAGCCCACGACGGCCCGGCGATCGAAGTACGGGTTGTTGATCCCGCCGAGCTCGGCGAGCAGCAAGATGAGCTCGCCGACGCTGACGGGGCAGCCCTCGAGGCGGATCCAGGGCCTCGCCCTCAGCTCGCGGAGCTTGTTCGCCATCTTCAGCATCCGCGCGTAGACGTCCTTGTGCCGCGCGCCGTACGGATCGAGGTCCTCGCGTTCGACGTACTTGCTCCGGACGTGGACGAGCTCGCCGCCGAGCTTGCCGCTCCACTCGACGCAGTCGCCGACGAAGATCACCTTCTCGCCGTAGCCGACGTCGAGCGCGCCCTCGTACTTGCCGAAGACGAGGTGGATCCGCGGGAGCTTCCGGTCGCAGTGCTCGTCGGCGAGGCGGAGGACCTCGATGACCTCCTCCATCACGCCCGGGCACCCGCCCCAGCAGTAGTGGTCGTCGCTCGACGTCGCGCCGGGGGCGCCGGTCTTCTTCAGGCCGCGCGTCGGCGCCGGGCCGGCGTAGGCCTGGATGCTGGTGCCCTCGAAGTATTTCTCGACGCGGACGAGGCCGACCTGGAAGCCTTTCGCCCGCTGCTTGGCTTCGTCGAGCGTCACGTCGCCGCCGAGCCGGATCTCGTCCAGCGACACCGGGCCGAAGCCGCGCTCGTGCGCGAGGCGGACGTGCTCGACGCTCAGCGGATCGAGCCCGATGATCCGGCAGCCCACGGCGTCGATCGCGACCTGGTTGTTGCCGACGATGACCAGGTTCATGTTGCGCGGGATCGGCGTCAGCATGCGCCCCTCTCCCGCGACGATCGCGTCGATCACGACGAGCTGCGGCTGGACGATGTACTGCAGGTCGGCGACCTTCCGGTTCAGCGCGTGATCGTGATCGATGAGGCGATGACGATCGTCCTGGATCCCGATGTAGTTCTTCATCGAGAACGTCACCGTCGTCCACGGGTGCGCCTTGAACTTGGGGCAGTTGACGAAGAAGTCCGCCTTGGCGACCGGCTCCGGCGTGAAGAGGTAGTCGCGGAGACGGCCCTCGTGCGTCAGCGGGATCTCGACCTGCGGGACCTCCTCGAAGCAGTACCGCTTGGCGCCCGCCCGCTCGAGCATCGGATCGTAGCCGGCCTCGCGGAACACGAAGCGCGTCGGGATGGTGATGGCGCAGCGCTCGCCGACCGCGAGCTCGGTCATCGGATCGTCGCGCCGCTCGGCGTCCTTCAGCGCGCCGAGCACGCCCTCGACGATCTCGGGGCGCGTGTACGCGTGGGCGAAGGGCTCGCCGGCGCAGACGAGGTTCGGCTTCACCAGCGTGCGCCCCGCCGGGTGAAGGCCGAGCTCCGAGAGGACCCCGCCCACGATCGCGCGGATCCGCGCGACGTCGTACTCGGCGCAATGGAAGAGGAAGACGCGAGCGTCCTCGGCGGGGTGACGCGGCCTCGAGGCCCTTTCGGCGACGCGCGACATCCTCGAAAGTCTACGAAAATTCCGAGTGGGTCGAAACCGAACGAGCTCCGCCGGTGAGACGCATTCGAGAGGAGCGTCTCGGGAGGGCTCGGATACATTCACTCGCCCTCGCCGGTGGACAACGCATGAT
Source organism: Labilithrix sp. (assembly GCA_019637105.1). Lineage (GTDB taxonomy): Bacteria > Myxococcota_A > Polyangia > Polyangiales > Polyangiaceae > Labilithrix. The sequence continues at coordinate 13,119 of JAHBWF010000075.1, read as the reverse complement.
CCAGCCCCCCGCTGGATTGGCTGCCGCACCTGGCGAGGCTCGGAGAGGACGAACATGCAGACGAGCCTGCTCGGACTGGTGCTTTTCCCCGCCCTCGTGGCCTGCGGCGCAGAGCCCGAGTCCGCGTGGGATTCCGAGCCCTTGGGGCAGCAGGCGAGCGCGGTCCAGGACGGCAAGTCCGACACCAAGAAGTCGAACAACTTCGCCGTCGGCATCGCGAGCCGGTACGGCTCCGTGTGCTCGGGCACGCTGATCGCGCCGAACCTCGTGCTCACCGCCCGTCACTGCGTGGTCCCGCCCGACGGCAGCTCCGCGGTCACCTGCGCCGACAAGTTCCCGTCGCGGAACGTGAGCCCCTCGGGCCTCTTCGTCACGACCGAGCCGAGCCTCCGCCGCGCCCAGAAGCTGTACCAGGCGAAGGAGATCACCACGCCGAAGGAGACGGGCTTCTGCGGCAACGACATCGCGCTCATCACGCTCGAGGACAACATCCCGGCGGACGAGGCGACGCCCGCGACGCCGGTCGTGCAGTTCTCGATGACCGACCGCACGAAGATCGGCGGTCAGATCACGGCGCTCGGCTACGGCATCACGAGCCCGAACGCCCGCGACTCCGGCATCCGCCGCATCCGCGAGAAGATCGACATCGTGTGCGTCCCCGGCGACGAGACGTACGAGTGCAAGGGCGCGTACGCCCGGATGCTCGACAGCGACAAGGAGTTCATCACCGAGGGCTACGTCTGCTCGGGCGACTCCGGCGGCGGCGCGTTCGATCAGGACAGCTTCGAGCGCCGCGAGCCGTACGTCCTCGGCGCGCTCTCGCGCGGCCCGCAGACGGAGGACCGCTGCCTCGCCGCCATCTACACCCGCACCGACGCGCACGCCGAGATGATCCTCGCGGCGGGGGAGAAGGCCGCGAAGTCCGGCGGTTACGACGCGCCCGCGTGGCTCTCGGCCCCGGCCGACCTGTCCGCCGATCCCGAGACCGGCACGGTGTGCGAAGGCGAGCTCTGCACGTCCATCGACGCGACCGAGGCGCCCACGACGATCACGAAGACCACCACGACGACCGGCTGCTCCGCCGCGCCGCGCACGGCGTCGTCGGGCACGTTCGGCGCGCTCGCGCTCGCCGGGATCGCCGCGCTCGTCGTCGCCCGCCGCCGCCGCTCGGCCTAGTGCTTCGACGCTAGTCCTTCGACGCCCGCGGGAGGCGGCGTCACCCGCCGTCGGCGCTCGCGTCGCCGGCGTCCGCGTCTGCGCGATCGGCGTCCGCGGCGTCGTGCGCGTCCGCGAGGTCGGCGGCGTCCGCGGCGTCCGCGGGCCCCGCCTCCCCCGCGGGCCCGGCGTCGACGTCGTCGGACGGGGCCGGCCGGGCGTCCTCGCCGTCGTCGATCGGCGCGATCGGTCGCGAGTCACACGCGGCGCCCGCGAACGGGACGCCTCCGAGGAGGAGCGCGAGGAGAGCGAAGGGGAATCGGCGTCTCACGTCGCTTCAGTGTAGCGACGCGAAGGCGAGGAAGCCCAACGAGCTCGAGCCTTTGTCGCGCGTTGCCGCCGCGGCGCTCCACCCCGTCGGGGCGCGCGCCTCTCGGCCGGCTCGGTCGGTCGGATCGACGTCGTCGCGGGGCGGCGAGCGCCGCGGTCGTGGATCAATCCACCCTCAATGGAAGCGAGGAGCCAACCCACCTTGAGCGCTAACGCATGGAATTTACATGATGTAATACTTAGCACACATGATGCAGTGATGTGGGTAAGTCTCCTCTAGCACGGAAGAAGGGTCTCCCATGTTCGCTCTCGCTCGGCTCGGTCGCCTCTCGATGCTCCTCGCGGTCGCCTCCACGTTCGCGCTCTCCCAGGGCTGCGCGGCGGAGGCCGACGACGACGGCGACGAAGCCGTCATCGGCGAGGACGCGATCACGACGAGCCAGTCGGCCGACCGGCTCATCGACGTGCCCTTCTACTTCTCCGTGCCGAAGTCGTCGATCACGACGCCGCTGAACCGCCCGCAGTACCCGTACCCCACGGTCTGGAACCCCTCGAGCGAGGTGGCGGACTCCGGTCTCCGCCTCATCGTCATCAACCAGGGCGGTCAGGAGCCCGCGAAGAAGAAGGTCGCGCGCGTCGACATGGCGAAGCGGCTCGCCCGCGCCGGCGTCCTCGAGGACGGCGACATCGCGCTCAGCTTCCGCCCGAACCTCGCCGGCACGATGGCGTACCCGCACGTGCAGATGGGCGTCACGCACGCGAGCCTCGTCTACACGCAGAACGGCGAGGCGTTCAACATCGACAGCCCGCTCGACGGCGAGTACGTCGGCCAGTTCAACACGCTCCACTTCTCCGGCGGCGTGAGCAGCTCCGGCGCGCGCGAGAGCGGCACCGACGCGCTCCAGATCGTCCGCCCGAAGAACATGACGCCGGAGCGCAAGGCGAGCCTCCAGAGGTGGGTCGGCGCCCTCAAGTCGAACGTCGGTCGCATCAACGGCCAGCGCAGCCAGGTCAAGTTCCAGAAGGACTACCTCACGCCGATCTTCGCCGCGACCGGCCTCACGACGAAGCAGACCGTCACCAAGCTCGGCCAGATCATCCTCGAGCAGGACAAGACCACCAAGCTCCCGATGTACTGCTCCGAGTTCGCGTGGCACATGCTCGCGCTCTCGAGCTGCAGCGAGGCGGAGATCCGCGCCGCCGGCGAAGGCGGCGCGGCGTGCGTCGACCCGCTCTTCGAGCCGATGCCGCTCGTGTCCACGACCGAGGGGCAGATCGGCCTGGCCGAGGGCCCGCTCCAGAACATCCTCGTCGCCCCGCCGGCCGATCGCCCCGCGCTCATCGGCGCGGTCTTCGCGACCGGCAACGCGAGCGGCCTCTCCTCCGGGCACCGCGCCGTGGCCGAGCAGGTGGCGCCGCTGATGGACGGCCTCGCGCAGTACTACGGCGGCAAGGCGCAGGGCGCGCCCGCCGAGGCGCTCGCCGGCGCCGCCGCGCAGCTCAACGCCGGCGTCGGCAACGTCGGGAACTACTCGCCGACCGCGTTCCTCGCGAACGCCACGCTGCCCGACGGCGTCCGCGCCCTCGACTACGTCGCGACGGTCGTGTTCGTCGACGGCCAGGCCGACATGGACAAGGCGCGCCGCCTCGCGCAGAACCCGGTGCCCTGATGCGACCCACCTCGGAGGACTCGATGTCGTTCTCGATCACCGTCCGCCAAGCGACGCAGGGCGGCGGCGCCTTCTGACGCCCGCGAGGGCGCCTCCCCGAGCCCTACAGGACGGTCCCGGTCGCGTAGCGGCGCCTCGCCCACTCGTTCATCACGATCCCCGCCGCCACGGCGAGCGGCAGCGAGTGGTTCACGCCGTAGATCGGGACGCCGACCGTCACGCTCGCGCGCTCGAGCAACCCGCGCGGGATCCCGAAGCGCTCGCTCCCGAAGAGGAGCACGACGTCCTTCGGGAAGCGCTCCACCGCGGTGACGCTCGTGGTCGCCGCGTCCTTCTCCACCGCCCAGAGCGGCCGGTCGCCCACGTGCTCGAGGAACGCCTCGTCCGTGGGCACGCGCACGATCGTCTCGTACTTCTCCATGCCCATCGAGGCCTTCTCGAAGTACGGCGCGTCGCCGATGAGGACGATCTCGCGGGCGAGGAAGCTGTGGGCGACGCGGACGATCGCGCCCACGGCGAACGCGTTCGCCGCCGCGTGGAGCGCGACCGTGAAGTCGTTGCGGAGCGGCCGGAGCGCCTCGCGCACGGCGTCGACGTCGGCGTCGATCGGGGGGAAGAGCGCCATGGACGAGCCGCTCTTCGCGCGATTCTTCGCGCGGCGCAAGGTCGGGCGACGCGCCGGCCGGAGCGTCGGCGCGTCTGTGGTAGAGAGGTCGTGCTCGGCATGACGCGCTCACCCTTTGCTCGCACGGCTCGCGTCGGATGAACCCGCTCATCGCAGCGCTCCTCGGGATCGTCGAGGGCGTGACCGAGTACCTGCCGGTGTCCTCGACCGGCCACCTCATCCTCGCGAGCCACGCGCTCGGGCACACGGGCGACGCCGTCGATTCGTTCGACATCGTCATCCAGCTCGGCGCCATCCTCGCGGTCGTCGTCCACTACCGGCGGCTGTTGCTCGAGCGCACCGCGGGCCTCGCGCGGCGCGAGCGCGCCAGCGTGCAGCTGCTCCTCGCGCTCGTGCTCGGCTTCGTCCCGACGGCGATCGCGGGCCTCCTCCTCCGCAAGAAGATCAAGGCGCTGCTGTTCGGTCCGGGGCCCGTGGCGGTCGCGCTCGTCGCCGGCGGCGTCGTCATGATCGTCGTCGAGCTCGTCCGCGCCTCCCGCGCGAAGCGCGCGGCGACGGCGCCCGGCGCGGTCGACCCCGGCCTCGTCGGGCTCGAGCACGTCACGCCGGCGCGCGCGCTCGTGATCGGGCTCGGCCAGTGCGTGTCGATGTGGCCCGGCTCGTCGCGCTCGATGTGCACGATCGTCGCCGGGCAGCTCGCGGGGCTCTCGACCGCGACCGCCGCCGAGTTCTCCTTCCTCCTCGGCCTGCCCACGCTCGGGGCGGCGACCGTCTACGAGGCGTACAAGTCGCGCGACGTCCTCGGGCAGATCGGCGCGCTGAACGTCGTCGTCGGTCTCGTCGTCTCGTTCGCGGTGGCGTGGGCGGTCATCGCCGCGTTCCTCGCCTACCTGAAGAAGCGGGGGCTCGTGCCGTTCGGCGTGTACCGCATCCTCCTCGGCGCGGTCGTCTTCCTGCTGCTCGTCCGCTGAGTCGCGGGCCGCGCGTCACGGCTCCGGCGGGCGGGGCCAGCAGGTCGAGGGCATCGACGGCCAGTTCGTGCCGAGCGTGATCCCCCGCTTCACGACGGGGGGAGTGACGTCGATGCCGAAGATCGACATCTCGCCGCCGATGGTCGCCTCGATGCCGTCCTTGTGCGAGAAGCGCACCGCGCAGGAGTCGTCCGTCTCCATGACCGCGGACATCTCCTTGTAGTAGCCGCCCTTCACGAAGGGGCCGACGCCGAGGATGCGCCCGTCGAAGAGGAAGATCGTGAGCTTCGGCTGGAGCGGGAAGCACTTGATGCGCGCGCCCGCCGCGGCGGTGACCTGGACGTCGAGGTTCGTCTCCGGCGCCACGAAGGGGAGCGGAGAGAACTCGCCCTCCTCGTAGACGATGCCGAAGCGCGGGTTGATGTGGAAGTTGAGCTGCGCGGCCGCCTCGAGCTTGCCGAACACCGACACGCTGCAGACGGACACCGCCTCGCCGCGGACCTCGACCGGGATCGGGACGGCGCCGGGGAGGATGAAGTTCCGCGAGATCGGCGCGACGACCTGGACGGAGCCGACGCCCGGGTTCCCCGGGATCTGGTTGTAGGCGAGTTTGTCGCTCACCTTGGACTCGATCGACGCCGAGAGGTCGACGGTGACGTTGATGTCGAGGCCGGCGCCGAGCTCGAGGCGGGTGAGCTCGCTGCGGTTGCGGCAGGTGCGCGGGATCTCGGTGCCGGGGATCTCGAGGCACTGATCGTCGGTGCCCGCGGGTTGCGCCACGCAGGTCGAGCCCGCGCCGTAGCGGTCTCCGCATTGCTCGATGCAGCCGTTGCCGTGGCCGTCGCAGAAGAGGCGCCCGGCAGGGCCCTGGCCGGGCTCCTTGCCTTCCGCGCACCACATCCCGAAGCGGGTGAACTGCTCGCCGCCGATGTTGAAGATGTTCCAGTACGACTCCTCGCGGCAGTAGTCGAGCGGCGCGAGGTCGCCCGTCTGCGCGCACGCGGGGCGCGGCTGGAAGCAGTTGATGAGATCGGTGCGGTCGCCGGTGTCGCGGTAGCGCGCGTCCGCCCAGACCTGCGGCTCGACCGAGAACGAGCCGCCGAACCGGATCCTCGCCTCGCCGGAGATGTTGGAGTCCGGGATGTCGATCGGGATGTCGAGGCCCACGGTGGGGATCGTCCCGGAGAGCGTCCAGCCGCCCTGGGGCTCGTTCTTGGGCCGGAGGTCCGAGGACGGCGCCGGCGCGTCGGGCTGGGTGAAGTTCATGACCAGCCGACCGCGCGCGACGACGTCGGCGAGCGTCGCCGGCACCGTCTGCACGACGACCTCGGTCTCGTCCTTCGACCAGGCGAACGTCACGACGCGGCGCAAGAAGCCGTTCTCGTTCTGCTCCGGCTTGGTGGTGCTCGGCAGGCCGACGAGCACCACGTCGCGATCGAGGCGCGCGAGCACGCGCTCGTGACCCTTCACCGGGAAGACGAGGACGTCGGGCAGGACGCGCACGTCCTCGGACTCCGCCGCGTCGAGCTGGACGGCGTTCGGCTGCAGCTCGACCTCCTGCTTGGATCTCGGCGCGGCGAGATCGAACGGCGGCGGCGCCGAGGCCTCCGACTCACACGCGGCGATCGAGAGCCCTGTCGCGACGGTCAAGATTCCGCAGACGATTCCGTACCGCATCCCTCTCCTCCACCTTCCTCTGAGACTCCGAGAGACTTCGCGCCGACGAGCGCCCGGGCCACGGCTCCCGCGCCGTGAGACGTCTACAGCCGGCACGCGAAGGCCAACGTCACGTTGGCGGGCGGCGGCGGCGCGGCGATCTCGCCGGTGGCGTGTCCGTACGAGACGCGGATCACGAAGCCGTCGGGATCGATGCCGTGCACCCGCTCGGGCAGGTCGATCGGCGTCGCGTCCGAGATCCGCGTCGAGAACGAGGGCCGGGAGACGTAGTCGTCGCCGGCGACGTACCCGGGCGCGTCTCCCTCGAAGGCCGCGCCCCGTCGATCCCTCGAGAGCGGCGTCACCTGGTAGTCGAGGTAGTAGCCGCGGCCGGGGAGATCCTCGCCGAGCTCGATCTCCGACGGCTGGACGAGGATGGGGAGCACCGCGTCGGGCGCGAGCGGCTGCGGCGAGACGATCGTCACGGTCTCGGTGAAGCCGTACCGGATCGAGAGCGAGACGCCGCCGGCGGCGCCTCCCTCCGGGCACGCCACGGTCCGGCTCCTCACGCCCACCTCCGCGGCGTGCGCGTTCGACGGCTCGGCCTCCGCGTCGTCGGCCGCCCCGCAGCCCACGGCGAGGCCGAGCGCGGCGAGGCCGAGCAGCGCCTTTCCCCTGACGATGTCCCTCTCCATCCTGGGTGGACGAAACAGCACGCCGTATGCCGTCCGGGCGCCGCGCTCTTTCGAGGAGTTGCCGTCGAAGGTCGCGCCGGACCCCGGATCGACTGTGGACGCACGTCCTCTCCGGGGGCGCTGGAGTCGTCGCGCGTACCCGTGTCCCGCGCCGCCGGCGCTGTCGCCGAGGCGCTCACGTCTCCTCCGACGAGGAGGAGGACCGTCCGCGGGAGGAGGCTCGGTGTGGAGGTCGAGGCCCCTGCGACGACTCGGGAGAGGTGCTCTCGCGCGGGCGCGGCGGATCCTTCGTGGACGCGCGTCGACACCGCCGAGCGCGCGCCCGGAGACGGTTTCGACGCTCCTTTCCATGCGCAGGACGGTGTCGGCGCGAGGCATGTGGGTTGCTGTACGGCAGGCATGACGACGACACGCACCCTCGCCACGTTGACCAGGACCCTCGCGACGACGGGGCTCGTCTCCGCGACGATCGCCCTCGCGGCCTCGGCGAGCGGATGCAGCGCCGACGGAGGCGAGCCCACGGACGTCTCCGAGAGCGCGCAGACCTCCGCGCGGCGCGTGCCGTCGCTCCCGCACCTGCCGCCCGGGGTGGACGACTTCTACGACGGAGGCTGCGCCGACCGCCCGCCGCCGGCGTGCACGCTCTCGACGCACTCCGGCGCCCCCTCGCTCCGGAAGGCGAAGCAGATCTACGACGACTTCTTCCGCCCCGCGCGCCCGGCGTCGGCGGAGGGGTTCGGCTGGACGCCCGCGCCGGAGATGCAGACGCTCATCGACACCGTGCGCTTGCCCGTCCTCCCGCGCACGGCGAGCGTGGACGCGATCAAGTCGTGGATCTCGCTGCGCCCGGACACGCCCAGGTTCACGCGCTCGGACACGCGGACGAACCTCGCGATCTTCTCCGAGCTGTCGCCCGACCTCCTGCGCGACGGCACGAGCGCGGCCTACGAGCTCGTCAACGCGCGCGACTTCGTCCCGGCGGCGCTGACGCGGTACCAGACGCCGAGCGCCACGAGCGACATCATGGCCACGAACTTCGTCTACCGGATCGTCCGGCAGCCGTGGCGGATGGAGCAGGCGCTCGCGGACTGCACGAGCGATCCCGAGATCCCGTGCATCGACGCGCTCGCGGCGCTCTCGGACGTCGACATCGGCAGCGTCGTCGACGTCCGCTTCGTCCGGTGGGTCGGGGGCGCCGCGGAGCAGAGCCGGCTCTACCGCGCGGTCGTCGTCGACAGCGGGCACGCGATCAAGACGCAGGCGACCCTCGGCCCGAGCGAGCGCGGCTCGCCGTACATCGCGACGGACCACGGCGGAGGGCCGCGCCTCCTCTGGCGCGCCGAGATGGGCGGCTCGCTCGCGACCTTGCTCGACACGGGCCCGGGCGCGAGCGGCGCGCTCCTCGCGTTCTCCGGCGCGACCGGGACCGGCGACGCGGCCGTCCCGGCGCCGGGGGCGTGCACCGACCTGAACGCCGAGAGCTGGAGGTGCGCGCCCGACGAGCGCGGGACGATGAAGACGTGGGTGTGCCGCGGGCTCGCGTGGAGCCCCGCGACGCTGGGCTGCCGGATCCCGGCCGGCGTCCGGACGGAGCCGTGACCCGCCACGGGGCGCGCCGCGCGGGCGAGGCGCGGGTCGACGGCCGCCGCGGAGCGCGACGTGGCGTTTCCGGGCGGCCGGAGGCGGGTTATTCTCGCGCGTCCCGGTCAGCCCGGCCTAAAGCCTTGACAGGAAAGAGGCCGCGACTAGAGTGCGCGCTCCCCGAAGGCCCTCTCGTGCATTGGGCGCGCCAGAGGCCAGAATCTCCGCAGGATTTCCTTCCGATGCCGACGATCAATCAGCTCATCAACCACGGGCGTCTGGCTGCGCGCGTGAAGACCGCGTCGCCCGCTCTCAAGAGCTGTCCGCAAAAGCGTGGAGTTTGTGTCCGCGTCTACACCACGACCCCGAAGAAGCCGAACTCGGCGCTCCGGAAGGTCTGCCGTGTCCGCCTCACGAACGGCATGGAAGTCACCTCGTACATTCCGGGCGAGGGGCACAACCTCCAGGAGCACTCGGTCGTCCTCATCCGTGGCGGCCGCGTGAAGGACCTCCCGGGCGTCCGCTACCACGTCGTCCGCGGGACGCTCGACGCCTCCGGCGCGATCGGCCCGTCGTCGACCAACAAGGCGAACCGCAACCGCAAGCGCTCCAAGTACGGCGTCAAGCGCCCGAAGGCCTGATCGAGCTTTCCGTCACCGCGTAGAAAGAGACCGTTATGCCCCGACGTAGAGAAGTCCCGAAGCGCCGCATCATTCCGGACCCGAAGTACAAGGACAAGCTCGTCTCGAAGTTCACGAACACGCTGATGTTCGACGGCAAGAAGGCGGTCGCGGAGGGCATCCTCTACGGCGCGTTCGACGTCATCGGCGAGCGCTTCAAGGAGGACCCGGTCGAGGTGTTCCGCAAGGCGCTCGACAACGTCAAGCCGAAGCTCGAGGTGAAGAGCCGTCGCGTCGGCGGCGCCACCTACCAGGTCCCGGTCGAGGTCCGGCCGGAGCGCCGCGTCGCGCTCGCGATGCGCTGGATCGTGACCTACGCCCGCGATCGCGGCGAGAAGACGATGCGCGAGCGCCTCGCGGCCGAGTTCGTCGACGCGGCGCAGGGCCGTGGCAACGCGGTCAAGAAGAAGGACGACACGCACAAGATGGCGGAGGCGAACAAGGCCTTCGCGCACTACCGCTGGTAAGCCCTCCGGCGCCTGCGTGACGAGACGCCCGTGGTCCTCCCGGACCGCGGGCGTTCGCGCGTGGGCCGCCGGCGCGCGCGTCGCCGCTCGTCGACCGGTCGCGCGTGGGCCGCCGGCGCGCGGACGAGCTCGCCGCGGGGCCGCCGAACACGCGGGCCGCGCGATGAGGCGCCGCGGGCGGGCATCCGCGTTGCTTCGCTCGGGGCGATGCACCCGGTCCTCGCCTGGCTCCCGTTCCTCGCCGCGCTCGTCGTCGCGTTCGCCGCCGGCGTCGGGTTCGCGCGCATCAACGAGGGCTGGGCCGCGTCGGAGGCGCAAAGCCGCCGCGGTGGGGCCTTTCGGGCCTACCGCGCGGACGTCGCGTTGACCGTCACGCTGGTCGCGCTGCTCCTCGCGACGGCGATCGCCTGGCTCGTCGCCGCCGTGGTCCTCCTCCGCTTCGCCTGAGGGCGACCCGTCACGCGCGCGCGCGACCGCGGCGCCGGTCGCTCGTCCACGCGCGCGCCGAGGCCACGGCCGCGCTCACGAGCGACGCGCCTTCGCGGACGTGCGCGTCGACGACGAACGCCGCGCAGGCGAGGAGCACGAGCGCGTTCGCGAAGAAGAGGCTCCCGGCGTTCGCGTAGTACCACCAGCCGGCGGTCGCGAAGAGGCCGAGGACGCTCGAGAGGTAGACCGACGGCGCCACGAGGAGGGCGAGCGCGAGCGCCGCGCGCGGGCGGGCCTCGCGCGCGAACGCGCTGGCGAGCAGCACCTGCGCGACCGGCAGGTGGACGAAGTAGTGCGACCAGCTCGTGCGCAGCCAGAACGGGACCGTGCACGCGATGAGCACGAAGCCGAGCAGATCGCGGCGCGCGGCGATGCGGGGGGAGCTCGAGCGCGCCGCGACCACGACGAGGAGCGCCACGGCGCCGACGGCGGCGAGCGAGCCGAGCTTCGCCCAGGCGAGCGCCTCGGGCGGAGCCGCGTCCCACCCGCCCGCGTAGAAGCGGCTGAGCACCGCCGGCGCGTACTGCGAGTTGAAGTCGCGGAGCACGCCGTCGGCCGCGCCCAGCATCGAGCCGGTCGAGACGCGCTGGACGAAGAGCGCGTGGCTCGGTCCCATCACCAACGCGGGGAGCAGGACCAGCGTGACGGCGCAAGCGACGCCCGTGCGCAGCACGAAGCGGTAGTCGCCCTTCGCGACGAACCACGCGACGAACACGATCGGGTAGCCCTTGATGCCCGCGGCGATCCCGAGGAGACCCGCCGCGAGCGCGCGTTTGTGGCGCGCGTGCGCGACGAACGCGCCGGCGGCGGCCGCCAGGATGACGATCGAGACCTGTCCCCACTTGAGGTTGTGGAGGACGGGGACGCTCGTCACGGTGAGCGCGGCGCCGAGCACGGCGAGCAGCGGGCGGTCCGGCGCCGCCTCGCGGACGAGCCGCGTCGCCGCCCAGGCCAGGCACCCGAGCTCGACGATCGCCCACGCGATCGTGGCGCCGCCGAGCGGGAGCTGCCCGATCGGGGCGAGCAGGGCCGCGAACGCGGCGGGGTAGAAGAAGCCGCCGGGCGGCGCGCCCTGCCGGAGCGAGCCGTGGACCATCGGGTAGTAGTGGTTGACGAAGTCGGCGAAGAGCACGTCGCCGTGATCGATCGCGGTGACGGCGTCGCGGACGGCGCCCCACTTCAGCCGGAGGAGGAGGACCCCCGCGAGCGCGGCCGCGAGCTGAGCGAGGAGCACCGCGCGGGGCGGCCACCCCGGCCGCGCGCCGCGCGCTCCTCTCGATGGCCTCGCCCGGGTCGAGGGACCGGCGCCCCGCATGGCCCCGACCATACCCCAACCGCCGCGGCGCGGCCCGCCCGCGTGGAGGCCGGGCGCCGGCTTCAGAAGGAGAGGTCGAGCCGCCCGCGGAGGAGCGAGCTCGCGAGCGCTCGCTGCGAGGGAGCGGTGAACCACAAGACGGCGCCGCCGACGAGCCCGGCGGCGCCGACGACGAACGCGACGGTGGAGACGTCGCCGAACGTCCGCGCGCGGTCCGCCGCGTCGACGCCTTCTCGCGGGCACGGGAGAGGCGACGGCCCTCCGCACGAGCGATCCGCGTCGTCGCGCAGCGACATCGCGCGGAGCCCCGCGTAGCTCCCGACCGCCACGCCGAGGACGCCCACGCCGGCGGCGACGAGGGCGAGCGTCCGTCGCGCGTCGCCGGCGTCGGGCTCGGACGGCGGGGGCGCCGGCGTGTCGGCGGGCTCGTCGGGCGCGAGCGTCGGGATCGCGACCTCGACGGTCTCGCCCCCGGCGCGCGCCTCGACGCGCGTGCTCCACGCGCGACGCCCGGGCGCGCGGCCCTCGATCTCGTGGGGGCCCGGATCGACGGGCACGGCGACGTCCCAGCCGGCGGCGTCGACCTCCTTGCCGTCGCGGTGGACGGTGAGCCCGTCGACGCGCGCGGCGGGCGGGACGACGATCCGGAGGCGCACGAGCTGGCGCTCGAGCGCGGCGATGTGCTCGCTCGCGACCTGCTCGCGATCCTTGCGCCCGGCCGTGCGCGCGGCGCTGAGCGCCTCGTTGAAGAGCGTCCACGCGGTCGCGGTCTTCCCCTCGCTCTCGCGGCAGCTCGCGAGGTGCAGGAGCGTGCCGCCCGCGGGCTCGACGCGTTGGCTCCGCTCGAAGCGTTCGCACGCGGCGGCGACCTCGCCGCGGGCCATCAGGCGCTTGCCTTCGTCGAAGAGCGCCTGCGCCTCCGCGTCCGCCGCTCGCGCCGGAGACGCGGCGCCGAGCGCGCCGAGCGCGGCGCCGAGGAGGACCACGTGACGCTTCATTGGCGATCGTCCGGCAAGGGCGTGCTCGCGCCGGGCGGTCGCGCGCTCGCCGCGGAGGGACGTCCGCCCTGGGCGGGGCGCGTCGTCCTTCGCGCGGTCGCTGTGGGACCGGGCCGGGCGGCGGCGGGCTCGGCGGTCGTCGCGGGCTCGGTCGTCGTCGCGGTCGAGGGCGCGACGATCGCGGGCGAGACGCCGGCCGGCGTCGCGGCGACGGGCTCGGTGACGGCGGGCGCGGCGGTCGTGACGGCGGGGGCGGGGTCGACGACGGGCTCCGACGGCCCCGCCGCTCGCGTGGAGGCCGGCGCCGACGCCCCGCGCAGCTTCATCACCGCGACGAGGCCGAGGAGGACGACGAGCGCGGCGAAGAGCACGGGAGCGGTGGAGCGAGACGTCGCGCCCGCCGAGCTCTGCGCGCCGAGGGCCGCCGAGACGTCCGTCCCCGGCGAGGGCGGCGAAGGCGCGGGCCACGCGCGCGCGCCTTCCGATG
>JAHBWF010000074.1 GCA_019637105.1 Labilithrix sp. | reverse complement strand
CGGCGTCCCTGCCGTCCCCGTCGCTCGGCCGGCGTCGACGCCCCTCGCGTCCCCGCGTCTCCCCGCCGTCGCGTCGGGCGCGCCCTCCGCCGCCCCGCCCGCGAGCGGGCCCAGCCGCGGTCCGAGCGGTCTCGTGACCGACAACCCGTTCGCCCCACCCGGACGATGAGCGCGCTCCGGCGACTCCTCTTCTTCTCTCTCCTCGTCGTGGCCCTCGTGGCGTCGGCGCGCGTCGCGGGCGCCGCCGAGCCCGACGAGGATCCCACGGCGCTGGCGCGCGCGGAGTACGCGCGCGGCAACGACCTCGCGCGCGCGATGCAGTGGGGCGAGGCGCTCGGCGCGTTCGAGGCGTCGCTGCGCGTGCGGCCGCACGCGTTGACGCTGTACAACGTCGGCGTGTGCGAGCGCGTGCTCGGCCGCGCGACGCGCGCGCGTGAGCGCTTCCGCGAGGCGCTCGCGCGCGCCGAGGCGGACCCGTCGGAGCTCGCGCCGAGCCTGCGCGAGGAGGCCGCGGGCTTCGTCGCCGAGTACGGCCGGCTGCTCGCCCGGGTCCCGGTGAAGCTCTCGCCGTCGAGCGCCGGCCTCGCGGTCGACGGGCGGCCGCTCCGCGAGCGACGCGAGGGCCAACGCTACGTCCTCGAGGCCGGCCTCGAGCCGCCCGGCATGGGGAGGCCGCCTCCGTCCGATTCGTTCGACCTCGAGCTCGATCCCGGCACCCACGTGATCACGGTCTCGCGTCCGGGCTACCGCGACGTCGTCGTCACGCGCGACTTCGCCGGAGGCCCGGGCCCGACCCTCGAGCTCGCGCTGGCGCGGCTGCCGGCGACGCTCCACGTGTCGGCGTCTCGGCCGAACGCGCTCGTCCGCGTCGACGCGGTCGACGTCGGCCTCGCGCCGGTCGACGTCGTCCGTCCGCCCGGCAGCTATCGCGTCGTCGTCTCGCGCGAGGGCTACACCACGTTCATCAACGACGTGACCCTCGCGCCCGGCGCCGAGACCGCGCTGCGCGCCGAGCTCTCGGTCGAGCGCGTGCCGCTCACGAAGCGCTGGTGGTTCTGGACGGCGGCGGCGGTCGTCCTCGCGGGGGCGGCGGTCGCGACCTACGCCGTCACGCGGGAGCCGCCCGCGCCCGCGCCGTACGACGGCGGCACGGCCGGCTGGGTCGTCGAGGGGCGATGAGCGACCGCGCTCCCCGTGCTCACTTGCACTCGGCGTCGCAGCGGTTCAACGCGCAGATGGTCATCGCGTTCGTGAGCGCGAGCCCCTCCGGGTACTTCTCGAAGCACGCCTCCATGCACGGCTCTGAGCCGTCGCACGCGGCGCCGCAGGTCTGGAGGATGAAGCAGTCGCGCGAGAGGTTGCACGCGAGCGTCTCGTCTTTGCACTTCTCGTCGGTGCAGCGGGCGCACTTGTCGCGGTCGGGCGCGCAGGGTTCGACGCAGTGACCGCGGAGGCACGTGAAGTGGTCGAGGTACGCCCGCACCTTCGTCGGGAACCGGTCGAAGCAGTCGACGAGGCACTCCTCTGTGCCGTTGCACTCCGGAGCCTGGGTGCAGCCGACGAGCCCGCTGCCCGCGTCGTCGCCGAGGATGGCCTCGCGCGAGTCGCAGCAGCGCTCCCGCGCGCACTTGCCGCACTCGTCGTTCGCCAGGTCGCTCGGCGGGCAGACCTGGTTCATCGGGTAGGGCTGCGCGGTCGCGTCCGTCGCGTCGGGCTCGCCGGCGTCGGGCTCGCCGGCGTCGAGCTCGCCGGTCGGCGGCGGCGTGGTCTCGGTGGCCGCGCAGGCGATGACGATCGCCGCGAGGGCGGTCGTGGCCGCGGCGAAGAAGCTGAAGCGCATCGGGCGAGAGTCTACCATCGCGCCGTCGCGACGCTCGTCCTCCTCCTCGGGGCCGGCGTCGCCGCTCCCGCCTGCGCGGGAGAGGCGCCGGTGCGCCCGCAGGTGCGCCTGGCGATCGACACCGATCTCCCCCCGACCGGCGCGTTCGGCGAGGTGGGCGTCGCGGCGATCGACACCCTCACGGTCGACGTCCTCTCGCGGGGCGGCGACGTGACGGAGTCCCGCGTCTTCGTCCTGGCGGACGCGCGCGACTGGCCGCTGTCGCTCGGCGTCACCGGCGGCGCGCGCCTCCGGCTCCGCCTGACCGGCGCCCGGCTGTCGCGGCCCGAGGTCACCGTCGATCGCCTCGTCGACGTCCGCGCTCCCGGCGACGGGGTGGCGCGGCTCCGCGTGACGCTCACCGGCGATTGCTTCGGCCGCGTCGCCGATCTCGCGGCCGGGACGACCTGCGTCTCGCGCGAGCTCCCCGTCGTCGCTCCGTCGCTCGGCGTCGTCGCCGACGACGGCGCGCCGTCTCGCGCGGGGACGTGGCCTCACGCGAACGCGACGCCGTGCGCGGGCCCGGAGGATCCGGCGCGGCCCTGCGTCCCGGGCAGCTTCGACGTCCTCGGGGATACCGCCCTCGCGTCGTCGCCGACGCAGCGCGAGGCGCCGCTCCCGCTCCGGCCCGTCGTCGTCGGCCCCTTCCGGATGGACCGCACCGAGTTCACCGTCGGGCGCTTCCGCGCGATGCTCGCGGGAGGGCTGACGCCGACGGCGCGACCTCCGAGCGTGGTCGATCCGGATCGCTTCGCGCTCCGCTTCTGCACCTACAAGGGACCGAGCGATCCGAGCGCCGACGACCTCCCGCTGAACTGCGTCTCGATCGCGCTCGCGCGCGAGCTCTGCGCCGCCTCGGGCGGCCGGCTCCCCACCGAGGCCGAGTGGGAGCACGCGGCGCGCGGGCGGGACGGCAGGCCGTTCCCCTGGGGCGACGTCGCTCCCGCGTGCTGTACGACGAGCGCGTCGCGGAGCCCCTCGCTCGACATCCCCGCCGAGTGCACGCGGAGCCTCGTCGAGCCGGCGGGCTCGCACGTCGCCGGGCCGGACGCGTGTCCCGGGGGTGGAGACGTCTCGCGTGACGGCGTCGTCGACATGGGCGGCAGCCTCTCCGAGCTGACGTCGGACGCGTTCACGCCCGTCGCCGAGTGCTACCCGAGCGGGCTCGCGTTCGACCCGGTCTGCGACGTCGCCGGCGCGACGCTCTTCGTCCGCAAAGGCACCGACTGGACCGCCGGACTCGCGCGGACCCGCTCGGCGGAGCGCAAGGGCGCCTCCGGCGTGGAGATGTCCACGAACGGCTTCCGGTGCGTCTACCCCGAGGCGCCGCGCTGAGGCCCGCGACCCGGGCTACTTCGGCGGCGTGAGCGGCGCGCAGGTCGACGAGCCGGCGCCGACGATGAGCATGCCGGTGTCGGCGACGACGTCCGCGGACTCGTCGGTGTCCGGCGAGTACGTCGTCACGCGCGACCGGGTCTGCCCGGTGAAGAGCCAGAACGAGCCGCCCCAGTGGGCGAACGCGAACGCGCCCGAGGGCGCGATCGCCGACGTTCGATGCGTGGCCTCCGTCGCGCCGGTCTGCTTGTTCAGGCGCGCGACGACGCCCGAGTCCACGCTGAAGGCGTAGAGCCGGCTGCCGATCGACGTGAGCTCCGAGCGACCGAGCGTCAACGAGCCGAGGAACGTCAGGTCGAACGACTTCGTGTCGAGCGAGGCGAGGCCGTTGCCGGCGACGAAGAGCGTCTCGCCGCCCTTCGGATCGTCGCCGTTCAGCGCGAAGCCCATCCCGAAGAGATCGAACCCGGTCTGCCCCGGCCGGAACGCGGTGGGCTTGCACGTCGCGTCGCGCGTGTCGACGGCGTAGATCCGGCCGTCGGTGTACTCGACCCACGCCGTACCGCGCCGGTCGATCGCCATCGAGAACGTCCCGGCCGTCGTCGGGCACCCGAGCGTGCCGACGCGGACGAACGCGAGGTCCTGCGGGTCGAACCGGTAGAAGCCCTTGTCCGTCGCGACGACGAAGATCTGCGCCGTCTCCTCGGCGCACTCGGGGGCCTCGACGAGCGGCGCGCTCGCGTCGTCGAACGTCCCGCGGGGGGGCGCGGCGTCCTCCGTCTCCTCTCCCGCGAGGGCGCGCGCTCTCTCCTCGCCGCGCGCGCAGCTCGAGAGGAGCGTCGCGAGCGCGAGGGCCCCTGCGAGCCCGGGCGCGCGTCGTCGTCGCTTCGGTCCAGTCCTCGTCATCGCACCACCGGCTCGTCGCATGGTTTGGTCAAGCAGGTGCCCGCGACGCACGGCTGCCCGCCGGCGACGTCGCATCGGTTCCCGCAGCTCCCGCAGTGACGCTGGCTCTGGAGGAGGTTCGCCTCGCAGCCGTCGTCGAGGTCGTCGTCGCAGTCCGCGAACCCCGGGGAGCAGACGTAGCTGCAGCGGCCGTCCTCGCAGAGGGGCCCGCCGTTCGCGCGCGCGCTCGTCGAGCCGGGGCAGGAGGCGCCGCACTCGCCGCAGTGCGCGGGGTCCGTGGACAGGTCGACGCAGGCGCCTGCGCACCGCGTGGTGCCCGGAGGGCACGTGCACGCGCCGCTCTCGCAGCGCTGGCCGGGGGCGCACGCGTTCCCGCACGCGCCGCAGTTCGCGGGGTCCTTGCCGAGGTCGACCTCGCAGCCGTCGCCGCAGAAGTCCTGGTTGCAGTCGGCGTAGGGTTGCTTGCACTGCAGGGAGCACGAAGCGCTGGCGCACGTCCAGGCGGTGTGGTTGGGCTCGACGCCGGGGCCGCACGTCCAGCGCGGGTCGGCGTCGCTCTCGGGGGCCTCGCACACCGAGCCGCACGCTCCGCAGTTCTCGTTGTCCGCGTCGAGCCTCACGCAGTCGTCGCCGCACCGCGTGAACCCGTTGGGGCAGCCGCAGGCTCCCCTCCAGCAGAGGACGCCTTCGTCGCACGCGTTCCCGCACCCGCCGCAGTTGGCGGGATCCTCCCAGGTGGACGTCTCGCAGCCGTCGTCGACCCGCCCGTTGCAGTCGGCGTAGTGCGGGTCGCAGGCGAGCCGGCAGAGGCCCTCGCTGCAGACGAAGCTCCACGGCGTTCGCGAGTTGGTTCGCGGGCAGCGCGCGCCGCAGGAGCCGCAGTGGTCGACGTCGCTCCTCAGGTCCACGGTGCAGAGACCGCGCTCGCCCTCGCACGTCGCGAAGGGCGCCGGGCACTCGGTCTGGACGCAGACGTCGCGGACGGCCCCTTCGGTCCCGAACGCCCAGGTCGCGTACGGCCGATCCTCCTCCGATCGGGCGCACGAGGCCTCCAACACGATCGACGCGAGCCCCGCGAAGACGAGGGGGATGGCGCGGAGCGTCGGACGTACGTTCATGAGAAGGGGATCGCCGCGAGGGCTCGGATCGGAGGGCGCTCCGGGCGATGAGCCTCGCAGCCTACGGCCGTCGGAGCGGCGCGCCAGCTCAAGCAATAGTCGTACCGTTGGAGAACCGGTGTGGTTCTCCGGCGGAGAGTCGTCTTCGGCAGGTCCCTAACGCCTCGGATCGATCGCGCACGCGCCCGCGGGCGTCCGATCCGCGGAGCGTCGCGCTCGCGGCGAGGAGCTGTCGTCACGACGCCCGACGGCGCACGGCTTCGTCGTGAAGGCGCGCAGCGGCTGGCGTGGGGGCGAGGAGAGGGCTCGAGGACCTGGTGTACGCTGCTCGGCGTTGAAGCCTCGTCCTCGGGACCGCGACGCCGCGCGCGAGCTCACGGCCGGCGTCGCCGTCGGGGCGATGCTCGCCGCGGCGGGCCTGTCGTGCGCCGGGGACGCGCCCGTGCGCCCGCAGTGGCTCGTGACGCTCCGCACGGACGCCCCGCTGCCGCTGGTCGCGGATCGCGTGCTCGTCGAGGTCACGCGCGCCGACGGCGCGCTCGCGTGCGCGTCGTGCCGGCGCATCCTCGACGCGAGTCGCCCCGACGCGTGGCCGATCTCGTTCGGCGTCGCCGCGAGCGCGCCGCCGTTCCACGTGCGCGCGCGCTTGCACCGGGCCCGCAAGCTCGGCCCCGAGGGGACGCCCGATCTCGCGACGACCATAGACGCCCGCGCCGCCCTCCCGCCCGAGCCCGGTCCGGTCGCGATCGAGCTCCGGATGCGCTGCGTCGGGGTCCCGTCGACGCTCGACGAGAGCTGCGCGCCGGCGACGGGGGAGCTCGCGCCGGTCGCGGAGGCCGCGGCGGGCGCCGGCGACCCGGCGGTCGTCCCCGGCTCGTGGAGCGAGGCCTCGTCGCCGCCCTGCGCGTCGGCCGCGCCGCCCGAGATGGTCTGCGTCGACGGCGGGCTCTTCTTCTTCGGCGCCTTCGAGCGCGAGGAGGGCGACGAGGACCAGCTCGTGCGCCTCTCGTCGTTCTTCCTCGATCGTGACGAGATGACCGTCGGGCGCGCGCGCGCGCTGTTCGCGAGCGGGGCGATCGCGGGGCGCCCGACCCTCCGCGGTTCGGGGCGCTCGCCCGAGTCGGTCTGCGCCTTCCTCGGCGACGCCGACGCCCGCGGCGACGAGCTCGCGCTCAACTGCGTCGATCGCGAGCTCGCGCGGGAGCTCTGCGCCGCGGACGGCAAGCGGCTGCCGACCGACGCCGAGCTCGCGTACGTCGCCGGCAACGGCGCGCGCGGCACCCGCTATCCCTGGGGCGACGAGGAGGACATCTGCGCGCGCGCCGTCGTCGCGCGCGGGGCGCTGCCGTTCGAGCTCGACGACGGGGACGTCACGATCGAGTGTCGCTCGACCGACGAGCGCACGCTCCCCTTCGGGCCGGCGCGCGGCGGCTCGCCCGCGGACGTCACGGTCTCGCCCGCCGGGATCATGAACCTCGGAGGCAACCTCGCCGAGTGGGTCGACGACGCGTTCGGCCCCTTGGGCGGCGCGTGCTGGAGCGGTCGCCCTCTCCTCGTCGATCCGGTGTGCCGCGTCGGTGGGGACGCCGTGCTCCGCGGCGGCGCGTGGGCGTTCGAGGCGTGGACGGCGAGCGCTCGGTTCCGCGTCGCCACGACGGTCGACGGAGCGAGCTCCGTCGGCTTCCGCTGCGCTCGCGCCGCGCGTTGAGGCGGCCTTCGCCCGTCAGCCCTCGGGCTTGCGGCGCGGCTTCGTCAACCCGTACTCCTGGAGGCGCGCGACGAGCGTACGACGCGGCATCGAGAGGAGCTCCGCGGCGCGCGTCTGGTTGTTGTCGCAGCTCGCCAGGGCGGCGAGGATCCGACGCTTCTCCTCCGCGGCGAGGTCCGTTCGCAGGTTGCCGCCGCCCTCCGCCACGGGGCCCTTGTCCCCCGCGTCGAGCGCGCTCTCGTCGAAGACGAGGTGTTCGACGCCGAGGGCGTCGCCGCCCGCCAGCGTCACCGCGCGATCGACGACGTTGCGGAGCTCACGCACGTTGCCCGGCCAGCCGTGCGCCTCGAGCCGCGCGACGGCCGCCGGCTCGAGCGAAGGCTCGCCGAGGCCCATGATCCTGGCCGTCCGCGCCGCGAAGAGCTGCGCGAGCTCGCGCACGTCGCCCCTCCGCTCGCGGAGCGGCGGGACGACCACGGTCATCCCGTTCAGGCGGAAATAGAGGTCCTGGCGGAACGCCCCGCGCTTCACCTCGGAGACGAGGTCGCGGTGCGTCGCCGCGATGACGCGGACGTCGACCGCGACGGGGGTGGTCGCGCCCACGCGGAGCACCTTCTTCGTCTCGAGGACGCGCAGGAGCTTGGCCTGCAGCGCCGGCGCGAGCTCGCCGATCTCGTCGAGGAAGAGCGTGCCGCCGTCGGCGGCCTCGAAGAAGCCCTCCTTCGCCGCGGCGGCGCCCGTGAACGCGCCCTTCACGTGACCGAACAGCTCGCTCTCGGCGAGGGTCTCGGTGAGCGCCGCGCAGTTCACCTCCACGAGCGGCCCGTGCGCGCGGGGCGACCGGCGATGGATGAACGCCGCGACGACCTCCTTGCCGACGCCCGTCTCGCCGGTCAAAAGGACGTTCAAGGGGCCCTTCGCGATGCGCTCGGCGAGATCGAAGACGCGCTTCGTCTCGGGCGCGGCGATGACGACGCCGTCGACGTGGGCGCTCGCGGGAGCGGGCTCGACGTCCTCGGGCTCCGCGCGCACGAGGACGGTGACCGAGCCGAGCAGGACGGGCTCGTCGAGCGCCAGCTCCGCGGCGGCGCCGCGCTCGAGCCGCACCTCGGTGACCTCCGCGGTCTCGACGGCGCTCTTCCTCCGACGGAGCCGGGTGCCGTTGGCGCTCCCGAGGTCCTCGATCGTGATGCGCTCGCCGGCGACGTCGATCCGGGCGTGGCGGCGCGACACCGAGGCGTCGTCGACGGTCACGTCGCACTCGTCGCTCCGCCCGACGACCAGCGAGCCGCGGTCCGGCAGCGTGCGGTGCTGGACGCCGCCGGGCGCGAGGACCATCAGGACGCGCTTCACGGGCCCTCGATTACCACGTTTTCAGCGGCGCGCCTCTCCCGGCCGGCCCGCCGTCGCGGCCGCTCCCCGGAGGCCTGAATGTGCGTAACGGGATACGCGAGCACGATTGCGTCTCAGTTGGAAGTTTCGGCGCGCGCGCGGCCTCTCGCGGGCTATTGCCCTCACGCGCCCGCGGTCGCGGGCCATGCAGGGGAGTCCACCGATGCGTCTCGTTACCCGGTCCGCGCTCGTCGTCGCAGCCTCGTTGCTCACCGCCTCCGCTGCCGACGCCGCGGCGGTCGACAACAACCGCTCGCGCGGCACCCACGATCTCTCGTGGTGGACGCGGACCCCGATCGTCGGCCCCAAGAGCGGCAAGCTCGGCGGCTCCACCCTCCAGGTCCAGGTCAGCGCCAACCTCGATCCCGTCGCGGATCCCACGAAGCCGTTCCTCTCCGTGGAGATGAAGAACGTCGCCGTCGAGGCGGAGTGGACCGACGACAAGACGATCCAGCTCGCGCTCGTCGACAACAAGGCCGAGGACGGCGTCTTCAAGGTCGAGCACACGCTCGCGCCGCACCTGACGCTCTTCATCAACGCGTTCGGCTTCACGTTGACGTACGACTACGACGCCGCGACGCTGATCGACTACGTCCCGGGGTCGGCCTGGAACTACGTCGGCAAGGGCGCGACCACGTTCTTCCCGTGGGCGCTCGGGACCTACGGGATCGTCAACGTGCAAGGGCCGGCGCTCAACAACGCCCAGCTCTTCAGCATCCCCATCCCGGCGATCGGCGACGAGATCCTCACGGGCACCCTCGGCCTCAACGCGACGACCTCACCGACCTTCAACTACTCGACGACCGAGGTGGTGCTCGCCGGCGGCGACCCGCTCACGAAGGACAACCTCTCGTGGACGATCCCGACGACGGACGCCGACTTCCTCGACGTCCAGGCGCAGGTGAAGGGGAAGATCACGTACTCCGGCAGCATGCTCGTTCGGCCGAGCGTCACGATCACCAAGATCGGGTCGTTCACGCTGCCGGCGCCGCTCACGCTGGACATCGCCGCGGCGGGCGTCGCCATGCCCTACGAGAGCGGCGCGACGCCGATCGACGTCGTCTTCCCGTCGGCGACGTTCCACATCCCGCTGCCGAACGTGAAGGCGTTCGACACGCTCGACCTCGGCTCCTCCGTCATCGGCGAGCCGGTCACCAAGCAGGGCGAGATCACGAACACGGGCGAGCTCGGCGCCGTCCTCGCGCTGAAGAGCTCGGACCCGCAGTTCAAGGTCGCGGCGAGCAAGTCGATGAAGGCGAAGGACAAGCTCGACCTCGACGTGACCTTCACGCCCGCGAAGGAGGGGCCGCAGTCGGCGGAGATCACGGTCACCTCGAACGATCCGAACGAGCCGGTGCAGATCATCAAGGTCTCCGGCGTCGGCACCAAGCCGGCGGCGAAGCCGACGTCTCCGACGACGCCGGGAGGCGAGTCCGTCGTGATCGACGACGACGACGACTCCGGCTTCGAGCCGCGCGACACGAGCGGCTGCGGCTGCCGGACGGCGCCGTCGTCCTCCGGCTACGCGGCGCTCGGCGGGGTCGGTCTCGCGCTCGGCGCCGTTCTGCGCCGCCGCCGCAAGGCGTCGTGACGCGACCTCACCCGTCGTCGTCGCCGGCGGCGGGGTAAAGGCGAACGGCGCGCGAACGCGTGACGTCCCGCCGCGACGGTCACCGCCAGCTCAGCGGCGCGGCGCGCGAGAGGCGCGCCGGCCGGCCCACGTCATCATCGCGAGGCCGAGAGCGAGGAGGCCGCCCGCCGCGCCGCCGGGCGCCCGCTGCGTCATCGAGCAGCCGCCGTCGAAGACGACGGGGGAGCTCTGTCGCTCGCCGGTCGCGTTCATGTGCTCGTCGACGACGGCTGACTCGAAGGCGCCCGTCGCGTCCTCGTCCTCCGCGCGCGGCGGCTCGCCCGCCGCGCCGCCGACGCTGGCGCCGATCGTCTTCTTCGGCGTCGCCGGGGTGCATGGAGCCGCGAAGCTCACGAGCATCTTCCCGAGCGCGATGGGGTCCCCGAGCATGTCGTTGTGCGCGTTCGTCGTGATCGACGTCGGCAAGAGGAAGTTGTCGACGTTCGGCGCCTCGTCCTGGAAGCCCGCGGTCGCGCCCGTGACCAGATCCGCGACGGCGACGATGTTCGTGTAGCAGACGTTCGGAGCGGCGTCGTCGGTGGTCTTCGAGCGCTCGCTCTGTCCGAACCGGATGAAGGAGAGCGGATCCTCGGACTGTCCGCCCTGCAGGTCTTGCCAGTAGACCGGATCGAACAGGTCGCTCGTGAAGTTCGACTCCATCGTCGCGCGGAGCGCGGGGTCGACCATGCCGAGCGGAGAGCCGGCGGCGGAGTAGAGATCGAGGGCGACCTTGACGACGAGCGAAGTCGAGATGCCAGGCACCACTCTGCGCGCCGCGGCGATCATGTTCGGCAGGTAGAGCGTGGCGTCGGCGAACTTCGCCACGCCGACGTGAGCGTACGGATGGTGGAGCCCCCCGAACATCGCCGCTCGGTGGACCTTCGCCGCCCCGCCCTTCTTTTGGATGTAGTTGTCGAGGACGCCGACGCCGGCGGAGTGACCGACGACGTTGACCTTCGCCGCTTTCGTCTGCGAAAGGACCTGATCGACGAAGGCGCTGATCTGGCCGGCCGACGTGGAGAGGTGATCCTGACCGTTCGCCCCGCCCGGGACGTGGCCGTAGTTCCTGGCGTAGACGCAGTAGCCGGCGCCGACGAGCGCGTCGGTGACGCCCCTCATCCCTTCGAAGTTGCCGGCCTGACCGTGGACCACGACCACGGGGTAGGGGCGCGCGGCCGTGGGCTTGCAGCTCGGATCGTTCAGCCCCGCGGCTTCGGCGGACGACGCGGTCGCGAACAGTGCCCCCGCGAGTGCGGCCGCGCCCACGACGCCCTTCCCGAGGGCCGGAAAGCGGTGCGATTGGGCTGAACGAATCGAGCGTGCGGTGATGGTCATCGAGCGAACCTCGCGAAGAAGAGGGAGGCGTCGGTGCCTCGTGGTGTGGCTCAGCGAGAAGCGTGCCGGTGTCGGAGCGCACGGCGGCGCGAGCCCCAGGACGGACCAAGCCGCGTGATCTCCGGGAGATGAGCGCCGCCATCGCGGCCGCGTCCACGTCCGGCCGTCGCGGGAGGCGAGCACTCTCGATGGACACGGTCGTGACCTCGCCCCGCTCCCGGTGGGGACCGCGCGACGCCCTCGCACTCGCGCGCGTCGAGGCAAGCCGGCCGCACGTGGTCCGCGCCGATGGTCACGACGGTGACCCCTGCAGACCGGCGACTTCATCCGAGGGCGCGGCGTTGCTCGAGGGCGCTCGCTGTGTGAAGCTTGGCCCGATGCCTTCGCTGCGCGGAGCCGCCCTCGCGTCGACGCTCGTCGCCGCCTGCGCACCGATCTTGGGCGTCTCCGAGCTCGAGGTCGACGAGCGTGACGCCTCGGGCCCCCCCGTCGAGACGGCGCCCACCGCCTCCACCTCCGAGGCCACGCCGCCCCCTCCGCCGCCCGAGGACGCCGGAGATCCGCCGGACGCGCCGAGCTCGAACGTCGAGAAGCGTGTGTTCGTCACGTCGGGCGCGTTCAACGGGGTCATGGGCGGCGTGAGCGGCGTCGACGCGCGCTGCGTCGCCGCCGCCGATCGCGCAACCCTCGGCGGCGACTGGATCGCGTGGATCAGCGCGGACGGGAAGAACGCCATCGATCGCGTCATCCACGACGGACCTTACGTCAGGCTCGACGGCGCGCGGGTCGTGCGGAACAAGGCCCAGCTCGTCACCGGCGTGCTCACCTCGCCGATCGACCGTACGGAGACCGGCGAGAGGGTCACCGAGAACCACCTCGTGTGGACCGGGACGCTCGTGAGCGGGATCTTCTCGACCGACTGCGACAACTGGTCGTCGAACAACGCGGTCACCTACGGCGCGATGGGGACGCTCAGCCGGACCGACCGCGCGTGGACCGACAACGGAGGACCGGGCCCGGGGTTCCGCAACTGGGGCTGCCAGACGCTCGCGCGCCTGTACTGCTTCGAGCGCTGAGCGACGCTGCTCGCCGCGGCGTCGAGCGGCGTGTCGCTCGCGACGTCAGTCATGCGTCGCGCAACCTGGGAACGCGCGGCCTACACCCGTGGCCAGCGGCCGGGGAGTCAGAGGCCGAGCGTCACCGCGAGCCCCAGCGCGGTGCGATCGACGAGAGGTACGACCGACACGCGACGCCCCGGCGCGGTGAGGTGGAGCACGACGCCCGCCGCCAGCCCGACCGCGCCGACGGCCGTCGTCACCGTGCTGATCGTGGAGAAGGTCCGTGCGTCTTCGGCGTCGGACGCCTTGCCCGCGCGCTCCGCTTCGGACGGGCACTTCCCGCCGGGGCATGCCTCCGAGACCGAGCTCCACCGAGTGAGCGCGAGCGCGCCGAAGACGAGCCCGGTCGCGAGGACCGCGCCGCCGCCGATCTCGAGACCGAGGGCGACCGTGCGGCGCGCGTCACCGTCCGACGGGGGCACGGGTGCAGGCGCGATCGTGCCGGGCTCGACGCCGGCAACCGGCGCGAGCTCGGGGATCTGGACGGTGCCGCGCTGGCCCTCGCGAAGCTCGATCGTGGTCTGCCACGCCTGTCGAGCCGAGGCGGTCACCTCGATCGCCTGCGGCCCGGGATCGACCGGGAGCGGCGTGTCGAACGCGGCCTGGTCGACGCGTACGCCGTTCCGCGTGACGACGAGATCCGAAGGCGCGCCTTTGGGGCTCGCGATCACCAGCAGCGCGAGCCGCGGCTCGAGGCGTGCCGCGGCCGCGCGCGCGAGGTTCGCTCGGCGCTCGTCGTTGCGGGTAACGGCGAGCGCCATCGCCCGACGGTAGGAGAGCCACGCGGTCGCGACCTTCTCCATCCGCTCGTAGCACTCGCCGAGGTTCAGCAGGGTGCCCACCGCCGGATCGAGCTCTTGGCTGCGCGCGAAGCGATCGCACGCTTCTTCGAACCGTCCCTTGTCGGCGAGCGCGCGCCCCTCGCGGAAGAGGCTCTCGGCCGCGGCGCCGCTCGCCTCGTGGGCGAACGCGGCGCGGGGGACGCCGAGCGCGAGCACGATGCTCGCGACCGTCACCCACGGTCGGCTCCGCGTCATCGATAACTTCTCGGATCGACCGTGCTCGCGCGAGGCCGCGGCCCCCCGCGGCGCCTCACCCCGGTCGTCACGGTCGACGTCGGACCTGCGCGGTCGAGCACCGGTGAGGCGGGCGGGGCCGCGCTCGACGCCTCTCCCGCGGGATCGTTCGCGAGCTCGATGAGCGGGGCGTCGGCCGAGGCGGCGACGCTCGTCGGGACGAGCGACGTCTCGTCCGACGGTGAGCTCCCGGGCGCGGGGAGCCCGCCGGCGGGGCGGCGCATGCTGGCGACCGCGCCGAGGAGCACGAACGACACGAGCGCGCCGGCCCCGACGACGGCGATCACGCCGCGCCGGCTCCGGCCCGCGCTCGCGTTGGCAGGCGGTCGGACGACCTCGACGCCCTCCGCCGACTCCGGTCCGACGGCGCTCGGCCGCGTCCCGTGCTCCCGAGTCTGCGCGCTCGCGCGCGCAGGTGACGGCTCGAGCTCGCGCAGCAGGTCGTCGATCGACATCCGATCGGTCGTCGAGACGCTGTCCTGGAGGAGCCGGTGCCGCTTCGCGAGCCTCGCGGCGGAGAGCCTCCGCACCCACGCGCCGACCTCGTCGTCGGGCGCTCTCTCGCACGACTCGAGCGCTCCGAGCATCTCGCGCGCCGTCAGGTAGCGCTCGGAGAGCTCGCGCGCCGTCGCTCGCTTCACGATCGCGTCGAGCTCGCGCGGCACGCTCGGGTTGGCCTCGCTCGGCGGCGTGATCACGCCGCGCATGACGGCCGCGCAGACGACGCGCTCGTCATCGCCGGAGAAGAGGCGGGCGCCGACCAGCAGCTCCCAGAGGAGGACACCGACCGCGTAGACGTCGACCTGGCGCGTGACCGGACGCCCGAGCAGCTGCTCCGGGGCCATGTACGAGAGCTTCCCGCGGACTTCGCCCGGACGCGTCACCAAGATCCGCCCGAGCGCCTTCGCGACGCCGAAGTCGATGATGCGCGGGATCCCGTCGATCCCGACGAGGATGTTCTGGGGTGAGACGTCGCGATGCACGATCCCGAGCGGCTGGCCCTCCTCGTTGCGCGCCTCGTGCGCTGCCTCGAGCCCGCGGAGGACGCCGTAGAGGACGGCGAGCGCGATCGGGCTCGGGACGGTCTCGCCGCGCGCCCGAGCTTCCCTGATCAGCGCGCTCAGCGACTCCCCTTCGACGTACTCGAGGACGAGGCTGAACGCTCCGTCGCTGACGACCAGATCGAGCGTATCGACGACGTTGGTGTGACGGATGTGCGCCGCGAGCCGCGCCTCGTCGACGAGCATCGCGACGAAGTCGCGCTGGACCGCGAGCTCGGGGTGCAGGCGCTTGATCGCGACCGGCCGCGAGAACCCCGCGCTCCCCGTCATTCGTCCGAGGTAGACGCGGGCCATGCCTCCGGAGGCGATGGTGCCGAGGATGGTGTAGCGAGCCGACATGTCGACGAGACCGAGCCTTGCGGTATGGTCCGAGACGCCCCAATGAGCGAATCTAGCACACGGACGATCCTCCGACCGCGCACCGCCGCTTCCGGCGTCCGGGCGACCGTCGTCGCCGGTCCGTCGACCGGCGTCACCGCGACGGGACGCAAGATCACGCTCGGGCGATCGCGGATCGCCGACCTCGCGGTCGCCGATTTCACCGTGTCGGAGTTTCATCTCGAGCTCGCTCCACACGAGGGCGGGGTGGACGTCCGCGATCTCGAGAGCTGGAACGGTACGTATTTCGAAGGCGGAAGGCTCGGTCGGGCGGTGGTGCCGCCCGGCGCGCTCCTGTCGCTGGGAGAGTCTGCAATTCGGGTCGACCTCGCGAACGAGCCAGAACCGGCCCGGCCCATGCGAGATTCGTTCCGCTCGCTCCTCGGGCGGAGCACCGCGATGCGCGAGCTGTTCGGCCTGCTCGAGCGGCTCGCTCCCACCGAGCTGACCGTGTTCATCGAGGGGCCGACCGGCAGCGGCAAGGAGCTCGTGGCCCGCGTGCTCCACGACGAGAGCCCGCGGGTACGCGGGCCCTTCACGGTGCTCGACTGCGCGGCCCTCCCGTCGAGCCTCGCCGAGTCGGTCCTCTTCGGTCACGCCGCCGGCGCGTTCACCGGGGCCGTCGCGGCGCGCGCGGGCGTCTTCGAGGCGGCGGACGGCGGCACCGTGTTCCTCGACGAGGTCGGCGACCTTCCGCTCGACCTCCAGCCGAAGCTCCTTCGTGTGCTTGAGCAACGCCACGTCGTGCGGCTGGGAGAGAACCGGCCGCGACCCGTCTCGGTGCGCGTCGTCTCGGCGACCTGGCGTGATCTCCGCGCGATGGTGAACGTGGGGCAGTTCCGCGACGATCTCTACTTCCGCCTCGCGCAGGCGCGCCTCGTCCTGCCCTCGCTCGCCGAGCGGCGCGAGGACATCGAGATCCTCGCGGCGGACTTCCTCCGACGCCTGCCGAGGAACGCGGCGTGCGCGCGGGCGATCTCGCGGGAGGCGCTCGCGGAGCTGAGCACGCGCTCGTATCCGGGCAACGTGCGCGAGCTCAAGAACACGATCGAGCGCGCTGCCTACATGTGCGACGGTCCCGTGATCCGGCCCCAGGACCTCGCCTTCGAGCGCCTCCTCGAGCGCGGTCGTGAGCCCGCCCGCGAGGAAGCCGTCGACGACGGAGAGGTCCCCGAGTTCAAGGGAGCGAAGCGGACCGCCATCGACGACTTCGAGCAGGCCTACCTCGCGCGGCTCATGACGAAGACCAGCGGCAACATCGCGATGGCCGCCGGGCTCGCCGGGATCGAACGACACTACCTGCGCTCGCTCCTCAAGAAGCACGGACTCCACTCGCGCGAGCGCGAGTGACGGCGCGCGGTGGTCACCGCCGTGACCGGTCGCTTTCCCCGCAGCGGCGCGGTCGCCGAGACGGATCCTCGTCGACGGGATCGCCGCGCGCCGGGGCGGTCCAGCCTCCACGGGCGCCGTCGCCTCCCGCGACGACGGATCGTCGAAGCTCGCGCCGTCAAGCTCCCGAGGACGAAGCCGCCGCGAGCGCGGCGCCGCTTCGTTGGCGGGGCGTCGCGGCGGCGCGCGGGAGCAGCAACACGAAGCGGGCGCCCGGCGCGTGGGAGGCGTCGTACCTCACGTCTCCGCCGGCGGCGCGCGCGATCTCGCGCGCGAGCGAGAGCCCGAGGCCGGTTCCTCCTTCGGCCGCGCGCTCGCCGTCGCCGCGCCAGAAGGGCGTGAAGAGGAGCGCCGCGTCCTCCGCGCGCACGCCGGCGCCGCCGTCCTCGACCGCGATCTCGACGGTGGCGTCCGCGACCGCGGCGCGGACGAGGACGGTCCCGGCCGGCGGGCTGTGGGCGACGGCGTTGTCGAGCAGGTTGCGCAGCGCGCGGGCGACCTCCTTGCGCGAGCACGCGACCGAGACGTCGCCTTCGCCCTCGAACGCGACCTCCACCGAGCGTACCTCGGCGTTGCCGCGCGTCATCCGGGTCGCGTCCTCGACGATGTCGGACACGCGGGTCGGCTCGCTCGACGCCGCGCGGGCGCGCCCCTCGGTGCGCGCGATCGCGAGCAGGTCGTCCGCGAGGGTCACGAGCGTCGCGGCGTCGCCGAGCGCGCGCTCGATCGTCTCCTTGTACTCGGGGCCGCTCCGATCTCGGCGGAGGGCGAGCTCGAGCTCGCCGCGCAGCGACGTGAGCGGAGAGCGGAGCTCGTGCGCGGCGCTCGAGATGAAGTCGCGCTGCGCGGCGACGAGCTCGCCGAGCCGCTCGATCATCTGGTCGAGCCGCTCGGCGAGCAGGCGCGTCTCGACGCTGCCCCGAGCGCGAGGGCCGACGCGCGCGTCGAGCTCGCCCGTCGCCACGGCCTCGGCGACCTCGCAGATCGCGTCGACGTCGCGGACGAGGCTCCGCGCCAGCCAGCGCGCGACGATCCAGGTGAGCGACGTCGCGCCGGCGAAGAGCGCGGCGAAGGTGCGGAGCAAGAACGCCAGGTCGTTGGCGATGCCCTTGCTGGAGACCGCGTAGAGGAGCACCCGCCTCGAGCCGATCGGGACGAGCACGCCCCGAAGCTGCGCGCCGTTGTGCGTCAGGGTGACGGCCGCGCCCTCGGGCGAGTCGATGCGCGCGTTGATCTCGGCGAGGCGCGGCGCCTGCCCGCCGAAGCTTCGCGTGGAGGCGACGAGGCGCCCGTCGCGCTCGTACTCGGCCGCGTAGCGGACCGTCACGGACGGGGGATCGACGAGCTCGCCCGGGCCTTCGCCGATGAGCGGGTCGTCGGGGCTGCGCGCGACGGCGACCGACGCCACGTGCTCGGCCTGCACGAGGAGCGCGTGGTCGAGCTCGCGGAGCTCGTCGCGCTCGACGAAGAGGTAGACGACGACGAACGACACGATCAAAGCCACGCTCGTGACGAGCGTGAACGCGAGCGTGAGGCGCGTCCGGAGCTTCATCGTTCCGCGGGCGGCGCGACCGCGCGGTAGCCGACGCCGCGCACCGTCTGGATCAGCGTCTCGTGATCGCCGAGCTTCTCGCGGAGGTTCTTCACGTGGACCTCGACGACGTTCGACGCGCGATCGAAGCTCGTCGACCAGACCTTCTGGAGCAGCTCCGAACGGCTGACGGCTCTCCCCGTGTGCTGCACGAGGTACGCGAGGAGCGCGAGCTCGCGCGTCGTGAGCTCGACGGCGCGCCCGGCCACCGTCACGCGCCGCGCCATCGGATCGATCACGAGCGCCCCGAGGCGCAGGGTCGGGGGCGCCGCGCGCCGCCCGAGCGCGCGCACGCGGGCGAGGAGCTCGCCGAGGTCGAACGGCTTCGGCAGGTAGTCGTCGGCGCCGGCGTCGAGCCCGAGGATCTTCTCTCCGACCTCCCCGCGCGCCGTCAGGATCAGGATCGGCGTGCGTACGCCGCGGTCGCGCGCGGCGCGGCACACGCTGACGCCGTCGAGGCCGGGGAGCATCCAGTCGAGCAGGACGGCGTCGTACGGGACG
This sequence comes from Labilithrix sp., assembly GCA_019637105.1. Taxonomy (GTDB): domain Bacteria; phylum Myxococcota_A; class Polyangia; order Polyangiales; family Polyangiaceae; genus Labilithrix. The sequence goes on along the minus strand of JAHBWF010000074.1, from coordinate 18,106 downwards.
AGCTCGAGCTGGTCGAGCGCGCTCCGGCCGTCGCCGAGCTGATCGACGACGTGGCCCTCCTCCGTGAGCGCGCGGACGAGGAAGCTCGCGACCTTCGGGTTGTCCTCGACGACGAGGAGCTTCATGGCTCGGATGATACCGCTCGGAGCGCCGGCGAGCGCCGCCGGAGCCGCGAATGAAGAAGTCTTCACCGGAAACTCGACCACGATGAAGAACTCTTCACGGGTCCTTCAGCCAACCGCGGCCGCGGCTGCGTACGGTTCGAGGGATGCCGCTTCGTCGGGCGCTCGTGCTCACCGGGATCGGCGCGGTGCTCCTCGGGTGCCGAGGCAAGGAGCCCCCGCGCGACGGCCCCGATCACCTCCGCCGGCCGGACCGCTCGATCGTCCTGTCCGACGCCGGCGCCGCGTACGTCCGCGTCGAGGCGGCGCGCCCGGCGACCAACCCGCGGCTGAGGTCCTTCGCCGCGCGCGTCACCTTCGACGAGCGCCACGTGGCGCGCCTGGGGCCCGCCGCGGGCGGGCGCGTCTCGTCCGTCAACGTGGTGACCGGCGACACCGTGAAGAAGGGCGACGTCTTGCTCACCGTCTACGCGCCCGACGTGGCGTCTGCTCAGGCGCAGGTCGCTCAGGCGCGGACCGCGCGGACCCTCGCCGAGCACGCGGCCGAGCGGGCGCGCACGCTCGTGCGCGAGGGCGCCGGCTCGGACGCGGAGCTGCAGCAGGCGGAGGCGGCGCTCGCGCAGGCGAAGAGCGAGGAGAGCCGCGCCGTCGCGACCCTCGGCGCCGTCGGCGGCGCGACCAACCCGACCGAGTACGCGCTGAGGTCGCCGATCTCCGGCAAGGTCATCGAGCGCAACGTCGCGGTCGGCGCCCAGGTCTCGCCGAGCGGGGAGAGGGCGCTGCTCACGGTCGGGGACCTCTCGACGGTGTGGGTCGTCGCGGACGTCTTCGAGCAGGACCTCGCCGGCGTCGAGGTCGGCGCCGACGCCGAGATCGAGCTGCTCGCGCAGCGGGGGCGGAAGATCGCGGGCAAGGTCGTGCACGTCTCGAGCGTGGTCGATCCGCTGACGCGCGCGGTGGAGGCGCGGATCGAGCTGGCCAACCCGAGCGGAGAGCTGCGCCCCGGGATGTCGGCGCGCGTCGCGATCCGCGGCGCCCCGCTCGGGAACGCCGAGGTGCCGACGAGCGCCGTGCTCGCGCGGCGCGATCAGTTCTTCGTCTTCGTCAGGCGGCCGGACGGCTCCTTCGTCGAGCGAGAGGTGCAGCTCGGCGAGCAGCGCGGCGAGCACGCGATCATCACGTCGGGCCTGGCGCCGGGGGAGGACGTCGTGACCGAGGGCGCGATCCTCCTCGACGCCGAGCTCCGCGAGGCGCCCTGATGATCTCGCGCGTCGTCGACTTCGCGCTCGCGCGTCGGGGCGTCGTCCTCGCGCTGGTCGTCGTGATGATCGCGCTCGGCGTCCGGAGCTTCCAGCGCCTGCCGATCGAGGCGTACCCGGACGTCGCCGACACCTGGGTGCAGATCATCACGCAGTGGCCGGGGCACGCGGCTGAGGAGATCGAGCGGCAGATCACGATCCCGACCGAGCGCGTGATGAACGGCGTCCCGAAGAAGACGGCCCTCCGGTCCACGTCGGTCGGCGGGCTCAGCGTCGTCACGGTCGTCTTCGAGGACGGGACGGACAGCTACTTCGCGCGCCAGCAGGTCTCCGAGCGGCTCGATCGGATCGAGCTGCCGGCGGGGGTCTCGAGCGTGCTCGGGCCCCTCGCCAGCCCCGTCGGCGAGATCCTCCGGTACCGGCTCGTCAACTGCGCCACGACGCGCGTCGCGCCGTGCACCGAGGTCGACGTCGCGCAGCCGCCGAGGCCGCTCCACGAGCTGAAGGACATCGAGGAGTACGTCGTCGAGCGCGAGCTGCTCGCGACCGACGGCGTCGCGGACGTCGTCAGCTTCGGAGGCACGATCAAGCAGTACCAGGTGCTGGTCGATCCGGTCCTCCTCGCCGCGCACTCGATCACCTTCGAGGACGTCGCGAAGGCGCTCGCCGACGCGAACGGCAACGCGGGCGGAGGCGTGATCGCGCTCGGGCGGGCCGCCCTCAACGTCCGCGGAATAGGTCTCCTCTCCGCCGACGGGATCGAGGACGTCATGGTCGCCGTCAGGGACGACGTCCCCGTCCGCGTCCGCCAGATCGCGCGCGTGGTGGTCGGTCACCAGCCTCGGCTCGGCCGCGTCAGCGTCGACGCCGATCGAGACGTCGTCGCCGCGATCGTCCTCCTCCGGAAAGGAGCGCAGGCGGAGCCCGTGCTCGAGGCGGTCCACGCGCGCATCGACGACGTCAACGAGCGGGTCCTCCCGCGCGGCGTCAAGATCGCCACGTACTACGACCGCACGGAGCTGCTCCGACACACGACGTCGACGGTCCTGACGAACCTCGCCGAGGGGATGGCCCTCGTCACGCTCGTGCTCTTCCTCTTCGTCGGGAACGTCCGGGCGGCGCTCGTCGCGGCGGTGACGATCCCGCTGGCGCTGCTCTTCGCGTGCATCTGCTTGGACGTCGCCGGCATCCCGGCGAACCTCCTCTCGATCGGGGCGCTGGACTTCGGGATGGTCGTCGACGGCGCGATCGTCATGGTCGAGAACGTCTTCCGCCACGTGACGGCGAAGCAGGAGAAGAACGAGCGCTGCGACCTCGTCGAGATCGCGACCACGGCGAGCCGGGAGGTCGCGCGTCCCGTGGTGTTCGCGATGACGACGATCGTCCTCGCCTACCTGCCCATCTTCACGCTCGAGCGCGTCGAGGGGAAGCTCTTCCGCCCGATGGCGTGGACCGTGGCGTTCGCGCTCGTCGGCGCGCTCCTGGTCTCGATCACCGTCGTGCCCGTGCTCACGACGCTCCTCTTCCGGCGCCGCCTCCGCGAGCGCGAGAACCCGCTCCTCCACGTGATGTGGCGGGGCTACCGGTGGGCGTTGGCCAGGCTCCTCCCGCGGCCGAGGGTGGTCTTCGCGGTGGCGGCCCTCCTGCTCGCCGCGGACGCGCTCCTGCTCCGCCGCGTCGGCACCGAGTTCTTGCCGCACCTCGACGAGGGCGCCGTGTGGATGCGGGCCACGATGCCGGTCAACGTGTCCCTCTCGGAGGCCGAGGCGATCGTCGACGGCGTCCACACCGAGGAGCGCGAGACGGTCGGGATCCGGGAGATCCTCGCGCGGTACCCGGAGATCCGCACGCTCGCGATCCAGATCGGCCGCCCCGACGACGGCACCGATCCCACGAGCTTCTACAACGCCGAGTTCCTCCTCGTCCTGAACGACCGCGGGTCCTGGCGCCCGGAGTTTCGCGGCCGCAAGGACGAGATCATCGCCGCGATCAACCGCGACGTGAGCGTGATCCCGGGGATCGCGTTCGGCTTCTCACAGCCGATCTCCGACAACGTGGAGGAGGCGCTGACCGGCGTGAAGGGGCAGCTCGCGGTGAAGATCACCGGCGACGACCTGAACGCGCTCGACGACCTCGCCGATCGGATCGCGACCAGCATCCGCGGCGTCGACGGCGTCGTCGATCTCGCCGTGGTCCGCGAGCTCGGGCAGTCGAACGTGAACGTCGACATCTCCCGCGACCGCTCCGAGCGCTTCGGGCTCTCCGTCGCGGCGGTGGAGGACGTCGTCGAGCACGGGATCGGCGGGCAGGCCGTCACCAGCATCGTCGACGGTGAGCGGCGGCACGACCTCGTCGTGCGCTACGCCGAGGACCTCCGGCGCGACACGGACGCCATCCGCCGGCTGCTCGTGCCCCTGACCGGCGGCCGCCTCGTGCCGCTCTCGCAGGTGGCCGACGTGAGCGTCGTCGGCGGCGCCTCGCGCATCTTCCGCGAGAACGGGCGGCGCTACATCGCCGTGCGCTTCGGCGTCCGCGAGCGCGACCTCGGCTCGACCGTGGACGAGGCGCAGCGGAACGTCGCGCGCGACGTCCGCGTCCCGCCCGGCTACGACGTCGAGTGGGGAGGGGAGTTCGAGAGCGCTCGGCGCGCCGGCGAGCGGCTGGCGCTCATCGTCCCGGTGACGCTGGCCGCGATCCTGGCGCTCCTGATCGCGGCGTTCCGCGGCGTGCGCGACGCCCTCGTCGTCTTCCTCAACGTCCTGTTGACCGCGCCGGTCGGGGGGATCGCCGCCCTCGTCCTGACCGACACGAGCTTCTCGGTCTCGGCGGGGGTCGGCTTCCTGGCGCTCTTCGGCGTCTCGGTGCAGACCGGCGTGATCCTCGTCTCGCGCGTCGAAGATCAGCGCGCGGCGGGGCGCCCGATCGACGTCGCCTTGACCGACACGGTCCGCACGCGCCTCCGCCCGATCGTGATGACCGCGCTCGTGGCCACGCTCGGCCTCGTCCCGGCCGCCGTCAGCACCGGCATCGGCTCCGACTCGCAGAAGCCGCTCGCGATCGTCGTGGTCGGAGGGCTGTTCACGTCCCTCGCGCTCTCCCTGGTCACGTTGCCCATGCTCTACAAGCTCGTCGCCCGCCGGTCGCCCGCGCCGCCTCCGCCCACCCCGTCGCTCGAGGAGGGGCCGTGAGCCGCCCGCCGCGACGTCGCCTCCTCGCGGCGATCGCGACGGCCTGCGCGGGCGCGTGGCCGTCCCTGGCCCCCGCCGAGCCGGCGCCGGCGAGCGGCGCGGTCGAGAGGGCGGACGCCGACGCCCCCTCGCTCACCGAGCAGCAGCTCTTCGAGCGGTGGCTCCGCGCGAGCGCCGAGGTCGCCGCGCTCCGCGCGCAGGTCGGCGCGGCGCGGTTCGACGTCGTGACCGCGAAGCTCCTGCCGAACCCGGAGCTCCTCGTCGGCGGCGCGCTCCTCGCCGCGGGGACGCCCCCGGACGGCAAGTCCGGCGTCGAGGCCCAGCTCTCGGTGCCGCTGCCCGTGTTCGGCCAGATCCCGGCGCGCCGGCGCGCCGCCGAGTCGCTCGTGTCGGTCGCCGAGGTGACCGTGCTGTCGCTCCTCTGGGAGCGCGCGGCCGATCTCCAGGGCGCCATGGTCGAGGCGGCGTTCGCCGACGCGCGCGTGACGATGCTCGAGGAGAACCTGGGCGAGCTCGCCCGGCTCCGGCGCATCGTCGAGACGCGGACGCAGGCGGGCGCGGCCAGCGCCTACGACGTCCTCCGCGTGAGGACGTCCGAGACGACGGTCCGCGCGGCGATCCGCACGGCCGTCACCGACCGCACGCAGGCGGAGTCGCGCCTGCTCGCGCTCATGGCGGAGCCGACCCTCACGCGCGTCCACGTGACGCGCGCCGGCCTCGCCGCGTTCCGCGGGCCCGGAGACGAGGCCGCGCTGGTCAAGCTCGCGCTCGAGCGCCGGCCCGACCTCGAGCTGTCGCGGCGCAACGCCGTCGCCTCGAACCACGCGGCGGAGCGGTGGCGGAAGGACGCGCTCCCGACGCCGAGCTTGTACGCCGGCGCCTACGCGGTAAGGGGGCCCTTCGGCCTCCAGGTGACGGCGGGCGTGACGATGCCGCTGCCGCTCTTCGATCGCAACCAGGGCCAGGTCGGGCGCTCGCTCGCCGAGGCCCACGCGAGCGAGCTCATGACGGAGGCGCTCAAGGTGAGGATCAAGACCGAGGTCGAGGGCGCGTGGCGCGCGCGGGAGGCGGCGCGGGCGGCGCTCCACGAGTACCGCGAGGCCGCCCTCCCGGCGGCCGCCGAGATGCGCTCGCGCGCCGAGGTCAGCTACCAGGCCGCCAAGTTCTCGATCGCCGAGCTCTTCGACGCGTACAACACGCTGTGGGAGGCGCGCCTCCAGGAGCTCGATCTCGAGCGCCAGATGGCGATCGCCGAGGTGAGCCTGGAGCGCGCGGCGGTCCTCGTGCCGCTGGGGCGGCGATGACGACGGCCGCGCGCTCGCGGGCGGCGCGCGGTAGGATCGCGCCGTTGCTCGCCCGACTCCGGCTCGATCCGTACATCCTCGCGCTCCTCGCCGCCGTGGCGATCGCGTCGGTGCTGCCCTGCCGTGGTCAGGTCGCCGTCGTCATGGGCGGCGTCGCCGACGGCGGGATCGCGCTCCTCTTCTTCCTCTACGGCGGCCGGCTCCCGCGCCACGTCATCGTGAGCGGGATGACGCAGTGGCGCCTCCAGCTCTTCGTGCTGCTCGCGACGTTCGCGCTGTTCCCCGTGCTCGGGCTCGGCCTCCGCGCCGCGCTCTCGCCGTGGATGCCGGCGGCGCTCCTGTCGGGCGTCTTGTTCTTGAGCGTGCTCCCCTCCACCGTCCAGTCGTCGATCGCCTTCACGTCGATCGCGCGCGGCAACGTCCCCGCCGCGATCTGCAGCGCGACGGTCTCGAACCTCGCCGGGGTCTTCGTCACGCCGCTCCTCGTCGCGCTCTTCCTCGACGGGGGGGAGGGCGCTTCGGCGTCGTTCGACGCGGTGTGGAAGATCGTCGGCTTCCTCCTCGTCCCGTTCGTCGTCGGGCACGCGCTGCGGCCCTTCATCGGCGACTGGCTCGAGCGGAACAAACGCTGGCTCGGGTACGTCGATCGCGGGTCGATCCTCTTCATCGTCTACATCGCGTTCAGCGAGGGCGTCGTCGGGGGGATCTGGCACCGGCTGCCGCCGGCGAGCATCGCGCTGCTCGGTCTGGTGTCGGCGGCGCTGCTCGGCGTCGTGATGGTCCTCCTCACGTGGCTCTCGCGCCGCCTCGGGTTCTCCAAGGAGGACGAGATCGCGATCGTCTTCTGCGGCTCCAAGAAGAGCCTCGCGAGCGGGCTGCCGATGGCGAAGCTGCTCTTCGCCGGGCCCGCCGTCGGCCTGATCGTCCTGCCGCTGATGCTCTTCCATCAGCTCCAGCTGATGGTCTGCGCCGCGTTGGCACAGCGCTACGCGCGCCGCGACGCGGGCGACGCGCCGCCCGCGTGAGTCACGTCGCTCCGCCGACGTAGACCGTGCTCGCCTGCGGGCCCTTGTCCCCCTCCTCCTCGGCGAAGCGCACCTTCGTGCCGACCGTCACGCGCTCGAAGCGCTCGCCGATGACGCTGTTCCGGTGGAAGTACACCTCTTGGTCCTCGCCCTCGACGGCGATGAAGCCGTACCCGCGCTCGTGGAACACCTTCGCGATCACGCCGCGCGGAGGGGTCACGCGCGTCTTCGTGTCGGGCTGGAGCTGGCGCGCGTAGTCCTCGAGGACGCGCTCGGCGTCGTCGAAGGCCTTGTCGATGGTGGCGTGGAGATCGTCCGTGCTGTCTTCGGGGTTCCTCGAGATGACGAGCTCCTTGCCGGGGACGTGCATGTCGATCTCGACCTTGAACTTCTTGCCTTGCCGGCTGTGTCGATGCGGCTCTTCCACCACGACGTGGCACTTCGACATACGGGCGAAGAACGTCGAGAGCTTCTCGGCGCGCCGCTCGACGTGCGCCGCGACGGCGGCGGAAGGAGGGATATCGCGGAAGGTGATCTGGACCGGCACGGCCATGCGTGAGGCTCCTCTCTCTGAGCTCGTGCACGAACGGGAGGTGCACGTTTCCGCAGGGGTTCAACAATCGTGCCCGGCCGTCCGGCGGCCGCCCGCGGCCGAGCGCCGAGGGGCGCGGGCGACCCGGGACGGCGGGAATTTCGCGGGCGAAGAACAAATGTCCGCGGGGAGGAAGCATTCCCCTCGGGCAGCGTAGGAGAGGCCCGGAGGTTCGGTTCCATGTTCTTCAGCGACCTGCACGTTCAGATTCTCTCGCGTGGCATCCTCAACCCGGGCGAGCAGCTCGTCGGCCAGACCGTCACGAGCTACATGCCGTGGTGGGCCTTCGGCTTCATCCGCCGCCAGTACCTCGTCCTCGCGACCGACCAGCGCCTGATCCTCGTCGATCACCGCTACAGCTTCCTCCAGCCGCTCGAGCAGCGCCTGCACCAGGTCGACTCGATCGCCTGGAGCAACGTCCAGGAGGTCAAGGTCAAGGGCCTCTTCATGAAGAAGAAGCTCCGCGTCCGCGGCGTGGGCGAGAACGGTCCGGTCAGCCTCACGATGCTCATCCCGAACGGCTTCTTCGGCCTGTTCGCGCCGATGAAGAACAACATCCCCGGCGCGAAGACCGTCGAGGCGGCGTTCCAGGGCAACCAGGCGGCGCCGGCGCTCGGCGCCCCCGTCTCCCAGAACGGCTACGGCGCGCCGCAGATCTCGTACGCGCCGCCCGCCCCGCAGCTCGCCGCGCCGCAGCAGAACGCGCCCGGCTACGCCTCGGTGCCCCCGCAGGCGCCGGGGCAGTACGGGGCCGCGCCCGCGCCCGCGCCGTTCGCGCCGCCGCCCGCCGGCGCGCCCGGCAGCTACCCGCCGCCGCGCACCTGGTCCTGAGCGACGGGCGGCCACGGTCCCTCGTGGTCGCCCGGCGAGCCGAGCCGGAGAGCGCGCCCACGCGGGTGCGCCCCTCGCGCGTGCGATCGAGGGGCGCGAGGCAGGCGCGTCGCGATCGTCACACGTGGCGTGAGCGCCCGGTACGACGTGCGTCGTCGCGGCGCGGGACGCGCCGGCCGAGAGGGCGAGACCGCCGAGAAATCCTCGCGCCGGCGCTTCTTACGACGCCCCGCTGCCGCGAGCCGGACGCGCGGATCGGCTCATGCATTGGCAGGCGCTGTCCAATGGCTACCTACCGATCCCTCACCGGCTTCTTGGCCCTCGCGGCCGTCACTACGCTCGTTCACTGCTCGAACAAATCCGCGAAGACGAGCTCCGTCGACAAGACGTGCACGGGGACGCAAGCGCTCCAGACCACGGGGCTCCGCGGCTCGAGCATGGCCCCCAAGAGCCTCGCGCTCACGTTCGACGACGGCCCGGGGCCGCGCACCAAGCAGCTCTCCCGCTACTTGAAGGACGAAGGGATCCAGGCGGCGTTCTTCGTGAACGGCCGCTCGCTGGAGGCCGGCGCGGCGGAGGTCCTGCAGGCGCTCGTCGACGACGGTCACCTCGTCGCGAACCACACGGAGACGCATCGCTCGCTCACCGGAACGGCGACCGAGACGCCGCGCCTCGCGGATCTCGAGGTGGTCCAGGAGCTGGCGGACACGGACACGAAGATCGAGCCGTTCATCCCGACGAAGCGCTTCCTCTTCCGTCCGCCGTTCGGCGACTACGACGACGTCACGTTCGCGGCGCTCGCGGACACGCCGATGAACAAGTACGTCGGCCCGATCCTCTGGGACGTCGGCGACAAGATGGACGAAGCCGCCGGGCGCGTCGCCGACTGGGACTGCTGGCAAGACGGCAGCGACGGGAAGCGGACGCCGATGACGACCTGCGGCGACCTCTACGTCACCGAGATCAAGCGCGCGAGCCGCGGCATCGTGCTCATGCACGACCCGTACTACAACGAGCTCGATCCCGAGCAGCTCGGGACGGTCGACATGGTGATGTACATCGTGCCGATCCTCAAGGCGGAGGGCTTCACCTTCACGCGCGTCGACAAGGTGCCGGAGATCGCGGCGCTCCTCCCGCCGCTGCCCCCCGACGAGAACGGCGGCGGCGGCGATCCGGGCGCGTCGCCGGGGCCGACGGACGAGCAGCCCGGCGCGAACGCCGACGACCCGTGCCCGTGAGGCCGGCGGACGATCGCGATCGGCGCGGGCGCGAAACGAACGACGCGTAGACCCATCGAGCCTCCGTGAGGGTACGCTCGTGCGGTGACCTACCGAGTCTCAGCAGGCGGCCAGTACAACTGCCCTCGATGCCTCCGCGCCCTCACGACGTACCTCGCCGGCGTCTTCGTCGCCGACGCGTGCGTGGAGTGCGGAGGGCTCTTCATCGACAACCTCGCGACGCAGGAGCTGATGCGCGCGTTCGATCGCGACCTCGTCGGGATCGCGACGACGCTCGGCATCGGCAAGGGCGAGACGCTCCCGCCGGGCGTCATCCAGAAGAACCTCGCCTGCCCTCGCTGCAGCGGGACCCTCGCGGCCGTGAGCCTCCCCAGCGCGGGCGTCGAGGTCGACATCTGCCACGAGCACGGGACGTGGTTCGACGCGAACGAGCTGCCGAAGGTCGCCCGCGCGTACCGTCGCCGTCGCCGGGGGCAGCTCGGGGACATGGCGGACGACGCGCTCGCCGAGGTCCTCGACGGGCGCTTTCGGACCTGAGCTCGTCCGCGCCGAGCGGCGCCTCCGGATTCGCCTTGACGGTGGCCTACCGATCGGTAGAATAGGTCTCGAAAGGGGGAGGCGAGATGATCGACACCGCGAAGCTGACGTCCTTGCTGCCGACGAAGATGCGGGGCCGCCTCGAGGGCTGGCTCGAGGCGCTGGACATCCTCCTCGAGGTGCGTGATCCCCGCGTGCTCCGCTCGCTCGGACCGTCGGGCGTCAAAGGGCTGATCCTCCGGCGCGCCAAGCAGGGCGTCCCGACGAAGACGCGGGCGCGGCACGAGGCGCACTTCGACTGGACGTACCCCGCGGACAACCCCGAGATGCGCAAGCTCTACGAGCGCGCGAAGAAGGGGCAGTGGAACAGCGACTCGACGCTCGCCTGGTCGACCAGCGTGGATCCGTACGATCCCGCGAGGCCGCTCTTGCCCGACGGCTTCCTCGACTTCGACGCGCTCGAGGCGCGCGGACCGAAGCTCGACGCGCGTGAGCGAGCCCGCCTCGTCCACAGCGTCGCTTCGTGGATGCTCTCGCAGTTCCTCCACGGCGAGCAAGGCGCGCTCTTCGCCGCCGCGCAGGTGACCGAGGCCGTTCAGTTCTACGACGGCAAGCTCTACGGCGCGACGCAGGTCATGGACGAGGGCAGGCACGTCGAGGTGTTCCACCGCTACCTCGACGAGAAGCTGTGCAAGCTCTATCAGCTCAACGACAACCTCTTCGTCATCATCGACGCCCTCATGACCGACTCGCGCTGGGACATGAAGTTCCTCGGCATGCAGATCATGGTCGAGGGCCTCGCGCTCGGGGCCTTCGGCACGCTGTACCGGCAGACGGGCGAGCCGCTCCTCAAGGAGCTCCTCAAGTACGTGATCCGGGACGAGGCGAGGCACGTCCACTACGGCGTGCTCGCGCTCCGCCAGCACTTCCGCGAGCTCTCCGACAGCGAGCGTCGCGAGCGAGAGGACTGGGCGTTCGAGGTCGCGCTCCTCATGCGCGATCGCTTCCTGGCCGTCGAGGTCTACGAGGAGTGGTTCGAAGGCGTCATGTCGCGCGGGCAGTGGAAGTCGTTCGTGACCGAGACGCCGGGCATGGTCCAGTTCCGGCAGACGATGTTCTCGCGCCTCGTCCCGAACCTGCGCGAGATCGGCCTCGTCTCGCCACGCATCGTGCCGCGCTATCGGAAGGTCGGGCTCGCGCAGTACATGAACGGGCTCGCGGCCGATCGCATCGACGGCGCCGGGATGATCGCCGACCTCGACCGCGCCGCCTGACGCCGCTCCGGCGCGCGCCGTGCCGCGCGGCCGTGCGTGTACGGTGTGCGCGATCCTCGCACGGCCGCCGCCCGACGACGCGGTGACGCCCTCGCGCGCCCGCGGCCGCGCGGGATGGGCTGTGGCGGATTGGGTGCCGCCACGCGCGGCGGCTGCGCGCGCGCTCGTCGCCCGGCGAAAACGCAGGCGCTCCGTCATCGGGATGACGGAGCGCGGTTGGTACGTGTGCTGCTTCTCACGAGGAGCAGGGAACACAGCATGCTCGCAAAGTCCGTCGCCGTTTGCCTCGTCGTGGCCCTCTCCTCGTTGGTCGGCTGCGGCTCGGAGGTCGGCGACGAAGACGTCGACGAGGCGGACGAGGAGGCGACGACGGCCGAGGTCGCGTCGGCGCTCTCGCCGCCCGACGATCGGCCGTCGCCGCACGAGATCCCGGTGCCGAAGCTTCCGTCGTTCGACAAGCCGATCTGGGACCTCCAGCCGTTCTTCCAGGAGCTCGACAGGCGTTCGAAGTTCGGCGGCTGCTTCCAGTACTACGTCACGATCCTGAACCCGACCGGCGGCGAGCCGACCGAGGTCCCGGTGACCGTCTGCAAGTGAGGCGCCGGGCTCAGAGCCGCGGCGGCTTCGGGAGCGTCGAAGGCCGGGACGAGCTCCCCACGGGCGGCAGCACGGAGTCGAGCCCGAGGAGCAGCGAGGACCCGGCGGAGCTCGACTCGCCCACCTCGAAGGCGCCCTTCCATCGGAGGATCGCCGTGAGCGCCTGGATCGGGTCGCGCGTCTTGCGCCCGTCGACGAAGACCTCGCCGATGTGCCCCCGCGTGAACGCGACGCGGCTCTGGAGCGGCGGAGAGGTGAGGAGCACCTCGCCCGTCTTCTTGATGACGGCGAGGTAGCGGAGCAGCGTCGACGGCGGCACCTCGAGCAGGTTGCCCGAGAGGTTGAAGGAGGTCCCCGGCTCGGAGTCGGGCCGCACCGGAGACAGGGCGGGCACGGTGTGCCCGTGCACGCGCAGCGCGACGTCTCCGACGAGGAGGATGTCCCCCCGGACCGCGACGCCCTCGCCGAGCACCCGCGCGCCGTTGATGAACGTGCCGTTGCTGCTCCCGAGGTCGGTCACGCGGAGATCGTTCGGGCCGACGACGACGCTGGCGTGGCGCCGGCTGACGATCTCGCTCGCGAGGATGAGGTCGGAGTCCGTGCCTCTGCCGAGCACGTACGAGCCCCCCGCGACGGCGTAGGCGCGGCCCCTCTCGCGCCCGAGGAGGATCTGCAGGTGGGTCGACACGACGCTCTTCCTTAGCAGGACGCCACCGCAGGGTCATCCTCGCGGTCCGTCGCGCCCGCGCGTCAGCCTCATCAGAATAGAACGGGCCCGCGCGCGTCGATCGTCGGGATCGGTTAGAGTCGACCCGAGCCGAACCCGCCTCGAGATCCCCCATGCGCGCCGCCTCCGTCCCTCCGCGCCAGCCTTCGTCGAGCGTCGTGGCTCGGTGGCTGGTCGTCGCCGCCCTGCTCGCCTCGACGGCGTGCGTGACGCTGCGCGGGCGCGCCGACGACGCCCTCGAGCGCGGCGACTACCGGCTGGCGGTGGACCTCTACACGCAGGTCCTCGCGCAGAAGCCGAACGACGCGCGGGTCAAGACGCTGCTCACGCGGGCCGAGCGCGGCCTGCTCGATCAGACGCTCGACCGCGCGGAGGCCGCGCGGGGCGGCGGCGGGGGCGAGGCGCTGGGGGCCGCGCTCGAGGTCGTGCAGACGAAGGATCGCTTGCACGCCGGCTCGGTCGACGCGGCGCGGGCGGCGCGGGTCTCGGCGACGGTCGAGTGGGTGACGACGACGCTCCGGGCGACGGTCCGCGCCGAGACGACGCGCGGGCGCGCGCTCGCAGCGCGCGCTCGGCGGGCCGAGGCGAACGCGTGGCTGAAGCGCCCCGAGGTCGGCGCCCTCGGCGCGGAGCTCGACGCCGAGATCGCCAAGGCCGGCGCGGAGACGTGCGCGCGAGCGACCGGGGCCGCCGGCGAGCAGCCGTTCACCCTCGAGCTCGTCGCGGCCTACTGCAAGGAGGTCGGCGGTCCGATGCCCGCCTGGAGGGCGCGCCCGCTCCTCGTCGGCGGCGTCGCGATCTCCGGCGGCGTCCTCGGCACGCCGCCGAACGAGCAGGTCGAGCTCGAGCGCGCCGTGCGGGAGGCCGTCGAGCGCTCCGTCTGGTTCACCGCGACGACGGACGCGCGCGCGTCCGCGCAGATCCAGGGGCGCGTCGCCGCCGTGTTCACGCGGGAGCCCACGGAGCTCACGCGCTCGTGGACCGAGCGGGTCCCGTACGAGGCGACCGAGACGTACCAGCAGCCGATCGAGGTGCCGTACGTCGAGACCGAGACGTACACCGAGCGCGTGCCCTACACCGCGTACGAGGATCGGCTCGAGACCTGCGCGCCGCCGCGCAAGGGCACGTGCAACGTCACGCGCCCGGTGACGCGCTACCGCGACGAGTCACGGACGCGCGAGGTCCGCAAGGTCCGGACCGAGTACGAGACGCGCACGCGTCAGGTGACGCGCTACCGCGACGAGCCGCGCATCTTCCGCTATCCGGCGACGAAGCACGAAGGGCGCTACCAGTCGACGTTCTTCGTCAGCGTCGACCTCGGCTCCGGTCTGCGTCCGATCGAAGCGCGCGGCTCCGCCGAGGACGCCCGCGTCGCGCACGAGCACGACGCGGAGTTCGGCCCCGCGGGAGTGCACCCGGAGCGCGCGAGCTTGCCGAGCGCCATGTGGTGGCGGCAGCTCCAGCGCGACAAGGTCCGCGAAGGCCTCCTCCTCGCGCTCGATCAGGGCTGGACGCAGGCGTTCTGCAACGAAGGCGTCGGCTCGATCGAAGAGGCCGCGAGGTGCGCGCGGTCTCGACCGAAGCCCGTCCCGGCGGCCGTCCGCGCGCGCGTGGTCGAGCTCTTCGGGGACGATCCCGATCGCGTCCTCGCGCTCCCGCGACCCGGCGAAGCCATCCACTGACCCGGGCGGCTGGGCTCCGGCGCCGGCGCTCGAGGTCCGACCCCCGGGAGGATGCGCCGCGCGCCACCTCGAGCGTCGCGCGGGCTCGGCCGCCGGGAGGACTGCGTCGCTTGACGTAGAAGAGCGTCCCTACAATCCTACGGCGATCGTGGGTGTGTTCGCGGATGGGCTGGACCTCGGCGTCTTCGACGCGCTCCCCGACGCGTTGCTCGTGGTGCGCGCCGAGCGCGTCGTCTGGGCGAACGAGGCCGCCTCGCGCCTGCTCGGCGGTCCGCTCGTCGGCGCGGCCCTCGTGGACCTGCTCGCCCCCGGCGAGCGTCATCGCCTGGCCTTGCTCGAAGAGCAGCGCCGGGTCGGCTGGGACCTCCCCGCGACGTGCCGCATCCGCTTCGCGCGCGTCTCGGACCGCGTCGAGATCCCCACCGATCTCCGCTTCGGGCAGCGCGGCGACACGCTCATCGTGAGCGCGCGCGACGTGACGGACGTGACGCGCGCCGAGGGCCTCATGGGGACGCTCGCGCAGACGTTCGCCCGCGGCACCGCGCTCCTCGACGCCGAGGAGCTGCTCGACGCGACGGAGGCCACGTTCCTCGCGCTCGGGTGGATCGTGGCGTTCACGGAGCTCGTCCCGGGGGGCTCGATCACGACGCGCGTCGTGTCGGCCGAGGGCGACCCGGTCGGAGACTACGGCCGCTCGATCATCGGCGTGACCATGCCGCTCGCGAAGACGCCGATCCTCGCCGAGGTCGTGAGGACGGGGCGTCCGATCTTCCTCGACAACCTCCCGACGCTCCTCCCGGGGGCGGCCCGCGCCGCGACGGCGCTCGGCGCGAGCATGGAGCGGGCGCAGATCATCCGCAGCGCGTGGTGTCCGGTGCTCACCAACGGGCGGCTCACGCACCTGCTCGCTGTGACGGGGCGCGATCTCACGGAGCACGACTTCGTGGCGGTGCAGCTCTTCGCCGCGCAGATCGGCGCGGCGATCCACATGCAGGCGCTCCGCTCCGAGCTGGTCCACAAGGAGCGCCTCGCGGCCGTCGGCGAGATGGCGGCGGTGATGGCGCACGAGGTCAGGAACCCCCTCGGCACGATCTTCAACGCGCTCGCGGCCCTCCGGAAGAAGCGCGCCGACGCGGGCGCGGCGCCCGAGCTGCTCGACATCATCCACGAAGAGGCCGAGCGCCTCCGCCGCCTGGTGACCGATCTGCTCGACTTCTCGCGCCCGTCCGCCGTGGAGCTGGAGCGCGTGGCGCTCGCGCCGGTCCTCGAGCAGGCGGTGGAGGCCGCGTGCCTCGACCCCACGTTCGGCGGCGAACGGCGGAACGTCGCGCTGTCGATGCCGGACGAGCTGCCCGTCGTCGAGACCGATCCGCTCCTCTTGCGTCGGGCGCTCGTCAACCTGCTCGTCAACGCGCTGCAGAACGTCGGCGGGGAGGGCAACGTCTCGCTCAGCGTGGCGCTCGACGAGGACGACGTCTACATCCGGATCCACAACGACGGACCGACGATCGCGCCCGAGGTCGCGGCGCGCGTCTTCGAGCCGTTCTTCACGACGCGCGCGTCGGGGACGGGGCTCGGGCTGGCGGTGGTGCGCCGGATCGCGACCGACCTCGGCGGCGCCGTGCGCCTCGAGCGGGAAGATCCGAGCGGGACGACGTTCTCCTTGAGGTTGCCGACGCGCCCCGCGTCGCCGCCCGCGAGCTCGTCGGCCGGAGGTGGGATGGGGATTCCTCGGGCGGGCGGATCTCCTTAAACTGCCGGCCGCATGGCCACCCGTCCGAACGCCGCCCGCGCCGCCGAGCTCGCCGAGCTCGTCCGCACGTACAAGGACGCCTACTACAACGGTCAGGCGCTCGTCTCGGACGCGGCCTACGACGAGCTCGAGGAGGAGCTCCGCGATCTCGATCCCGACAACGAGGTCCTGAAGAGCATCGGCGCGCCGGTGGCCTTCACCGAGTGGGAGAAGGCTCGCCACGCGATCCCGATGGGGTCGCTCAACAAGGTCGTGAGCGAGGCGGAGCTCCGCCAGTGGGCGGCGAGGTGCGACCAGCTCGGGACGGAGAGCTCGCTCGCGCCGATCTCGAACGATCTGCTCGTGACCGAGAAGCTCGACGGGCTCTCGCTCGCCGTGAACTACGTGGACGGCAGGCTCGCCGACGCGATCACGCGCGGGGACGGCCACGTGGGCGAGCGCATCACGCGGAACGCGCGGCGGATGAAGGGCGTCCCCGCGCGGCTGCCCGAGCCGCTCACGGTCTCGATCCGCGGAGAGATCATTTTGAAGCTCTCCGACATGAAGATCGGCTTCCCCGGGACCGACGCGCCGCCGCGGAACCGGGCGGCGGGCACGTCGAAGCGCTACGACGGCGCCGGCTGCGAGTTCCTCACGGTCGTGTTCTACGACCTCGAGGGCGGCGAGACGGAGTTCGCGACGGAGCGGGAGAAGTACGAGCGCCTCGTCCAGCTCGGGCTCGTCGTCCCGCCGTTCGAGGTGACCGATCTGGAGGGCGCGCTCCGCATCCACGCGGAGTACCTCTCGAAGAAGCGCGGCGCGCTCGACTACGAGATCGACGGCCTCGTCGTGCGGGCCAACGACCTCCGCGCGCAAGAGCTCCTCGGCGAGCTCGGCGGTCGCCCGCGCGCGGCGGTGGCGTTCAAGTTCCCGTCGCTCGCGAAGCTCAGCCGCGTGGTCGCGATCCACTGGGAGACGGGCCCGACCGGTCGCGTGACGCCGATCGCCAACGTCGAGCCGGTCGAGATCGGCGGCGCGACGGTGCAGTTCGTCTCGCTCCACAACGTCTCCAACGTGGAGCGGCTCGGGATCGGCGTCGGGCACGAGGTGCTCGTCTCGCGGCGCAACGACGTCATCCCCTACCTCGAAGAGGTCGTGGTGAAGCACGGACCCGGCGCGACGATCCCCGAGAGCTGCGCGGCGTGCGGCGCCGCGCTGGGCCGCCGCGGCGAGTACCTGGTCTGCACCAACCGCGAGTGCCGCGCGATCGTCGAGGGGCGCATCCGCCGGTGGGTCGGGGCGCAGGACATCCTCGAGCTCGGGGACAAGCTGATCGCCCAGCTCGTCGAGGCGAAGCTCGTGCGCGAGCCGGCGGACCTGTATCGCCTGAAGGTCGAGGACATCGCCGGCCTCGAGCGCCGCGGGACGCTGGTCGCGAAGAAGGTGCTCGCCAACCTGCGCGCGAAGCTGCCGCTGTCGCTCCCGGTCTTCCTCGCGTCGCTCGGCATGGATGACTTCGCCCTCGAGACCGCGAAGCTCCTGGTCGCGAACGGCTACGACACGCTCGAGAAGGTGCAGGCGGCGAACGCCGAGGAGCTCGCGGCGCTGAAGGGCATGGGGGCGATCAAGGCGAAGAGCGTCGTGGCCGGGCTCGCGTCGCGCGCCGACGAGATCCAGCGCCTCCTCGAGGTCGGCGTCGTGCCCGTCGCGCCGAGCGCGGGCGGCGCGCTCTCCGGCAAATCGTTCTGCTTCACGGGGGCCCTGCCGCGGCCGCGGAAGGAGTACGAGGAGCTCGTCGAGGAGCACGGCGGGACCGTGCTCTCCGGGGTGACGAAGGACCTGACCTACCTCGTGATGTCCGATCCGAGCTCGGCCTCGGCGAAGGCGGAGAAGGCGCGGAAATACGGCACGCAGTGCATCGACGCGGCGGCGTTCATGGCGCTGATCGACGCGGCGGAGCGCGGCGCGCCGGGGCCGGCGGAGGAGAACGACGCGGGC
>JAHBWF010000073.1 GCA_019637105.1 Labilithrix sp. | reverse complement strand
GACGGCGCCCGCGCGGGCGCGTGCGTCACGGGCGAACGCCGCGTCGCGATCACGACCGCCATCGCGACGACGATCGCCAGCGCCGCGCCGGCCGCCCCCAGGACCAGCATGGGCGGCGCCGCCCGCCGCGGACGCGCGCGCCTGGCGGTCGCCTCGGCGTGAGGCGCCTCGACCTCGTGCTCCCTCTCGAAGAGGATCGTGGCGTCGGGCATCGTGACGGTCATCGTCGCCAGCGCCTCGTCGTCGGGCGCGAGCGGGGCCGCCGGCGCCTCGCTCCTGGCGAGGGGCTCGCCGAGCGCCTCGGCGAGCCGTTCCCTCGCCCGCTTGATGGTGTCCGGCATGATCGCGGCGATGACGCCGGACAGGTCGTGGGCGGTCTTCGAGCTCGCCTCGGGCACCGCCGCCATCAGCCGCGCGCGGAGCTCCTCGGCCGTCGCCGGGCGCCGCTCGGGATCGGGCGCGAGCGCCGCCATCACGACCTGTTCGAGCGCGGGCGGGATGCCGGCCGCGACCTGGCCGGGCGGGCAGATGTCCGGATGGCGGACCCGCTCGAGCAGCGCGAACTCGTTGTCGGCGTCGAAGAGGCGCCGCATCGTGAGCATCTCCCAGAGGACGACGCCGAGCGCGTAGACGTCCGCGCGGCGGTCGACGCTCCGCCCGAACGCCTGCTCCGGCGGCATGTAGGCGAGCTTGCCCCGGAGCGATCCGGTCTGCGTGTCGCCCGGGCGGCCGCGCGCCTTCGCCACGCCGAAGTCGATGAGCTTCACGTGCCCCTTGAACGCGAGCAGCACGTTGTGCGGAGACACGTCGCGATGGACGATGCCGAGCGGCTCGCCGGTCTCGGTCGTCGCCTCGTGCGCGGCGTGCAGGCCCGCGGCGACCTGCGCCGCGACCCAGACCGCGAGCTCGACGCTCAGCGCGCGCTTGCGCCGGCCGAGCTCGCGCAGGAGCTCCGCGAGGGACGCGCCGTCGACGTACTCCATGACGAGGAAGTAAGTGCCGTTCGCCTCGCCGAGCTCCTCGACGTGGACGACGTGCGGATCGTCGATCTTCGCGGAGAGCGTCGCCTCGTCGACGAACATCTGCACGAACCGCGGGCTCGCGGCGAGGTGCGGGTGGATGACCTTGATCGCGACCGGCCGCGTGAACCCGGCGACGCCGACGCGCTTCCCGAGGTAGAGCGTCGCCATCCCGCCCGCGCGCAGGCGCGCGAGGAGATCGTACCGTCCGAGGGTGTCGCCGACCGCGATCATTCTCCAGGGACGGGGATCATCGCAGCTCGCACGCGGGAACGCGAGCGGCCCCGCGCGACGGGCAGGCGCCGGCGAGCCGAGCGTCACCCGCGCCTCCCGACCGGACGAGGGACGACGGCGGCGCGCCGTCCGCCCGCGGCCCCGCTCCGGGCTAGGATGTCGCCGTGACGACCGGTCCCCGCTTCGCGATCGAGCGCCCGCTCGCCTCCGGAGGCATGGCGGAGGTGTTCTTGGCGCGCCCCACGTCCGGTCCGCTGGCCGGACAGCGGGTCGTCGTGAAGCGGGTCCACGAGCACCTCGCCGACTCCGACGAGCTCCGCGAGATGTTCGCGCGCGAGGGCGCGCTGGCGATGCTGCTCGATCACCCGAACGTCGTGCGCGTCGTCGACGTCGGGGAGGACGAGGGCGTGCCCTACCTGGCCATGGAGTGGCTGGACGGCGTCGATCTCCGCGTCGCCCTCGGCGTCGCGATGCGGCAGGGCACGGGGCTCTACCTCGCCGACGCCTGCTCGATCGCCGCCGCGGTCGCGCGCGGCTTGCACCACGCGCACACCACGCGCGACGCCGCCGGCCGCCCGCTCGGCATCGTCCATCGCGACGTGTCGCCGCACAACGTCTTCTTGACGAGCGACGGCGACGTGAAGCTCCTCGACTTCGGCATCGCGCGGACGAACCGCGCCGCGGCGACGCGCACCGGCGTCGTCCGCGGGAAGGCCGCGTACATGGCCCCGGAGCAGCTCGCCGGGCTCGAGGTCGACGCGCGGAGCGATCTGTTCGCGCTCGGCGTCGTGCTCTGGGAGATGATCACGGGGCGGAGGCTCTGGAGCTCCGACACCGAGACCGGCGTGGCGCGGGCGATCCGCGAGGAGTCGGCGCCCCCTCCGAGCGTCTACGTCCCCGAAGCCGCCGGATCGCTCGACGCGTACGTCGTGCGCCTGCTCGGCAAGTTCCCCTCCGCGAGGCCCTCGTCGGCCGGCTCCGCGTGCGCGGCGCTCGAGCGGCTGGCCCACGCGTACGGCGCTCGGGAGCCGGCGAACGAGATCGCCGAGCTCGTCGCGCACGTGCGCGCGCGGCTCACCTGACACGCGGATCCGCCGGCGGACGCGGCGGCGGGGGGAGGTTCGTCATCGCCCCCGACGCGCCGCTCGCCGGCGTCGACGGCGCCTCGAGCTGCGTGGTGGCGCGGACGACCTTCGGCTTCAGCGCGACGCCGGCCTTCAGGCCTGCGGCCACGAACGCGATCGTCGCGGCGATCTGGACGTACCGAAGCAGCTCGCACCGCGCATCCGGACTGCGCTCATGTCCGCCATCGCGCTGGCGTTGTGCGCCAGGCAACGTCCTCGATGGGCTGCGCCGACCCCGGCGAAAACGAGGAGCTGGCGGAGGCGGATATCTGCGAGGCGCTCGTGTCGGCCGTCCGACGCGCCGCTGGCGGTCCGCCGCCACCCCCGCCGCTCGGCGCCGGCGTCGGCGGCGTTCGCCGCGGCTCGACCTGCGTCGGATCGCGCCGCCAGGCGCGCGCGCGGGCGCCGAACGTATGCGCTCTCGTCCGGAGCGTGCGACACTGAGCGAGCGCGATGGCTCGGCTCCGGCGTGGACCGTACGAACGAGGAGCGCGGCTCGGGCTGCTCGCGGCGCTGTCGATCGGCGGCGCGCTGGCGAGCGCGTCGAGCTGCTCCTCGGTCACGGAGGTCGTCGTCGTCGTCGACGGCGACGTCACGGACGTCGACACGATCGCGCTGCGGGTCGAGGGCGTGAGCGGCGTCGTCGCCGACAGGCGCGTGGACTTCCGCGACGGCGCCGCGCTGCCGCTCACGCTCGGCGTCCAGGCCGGCACCGACGAGCGCGGTCCCTTCGTCGTCCGCGCCGAGGCCTGGAGGGGCGACGACGTCGTCGTCTCGCGCGTCGCGCGCTCGCGGCTCGTGCCCGGCGAGAGCCGCGTGCTCGTCGTCTCGCTCTGCCGGGCCTGCGACGGGACCGAGTGCGCCGCCGCGACCACCTGCGCCCCCGACGGCGCGTGCGAGGCCGTGGCCTCCGAGCTCGACCTGCCGCGGTGGACCGGCTCCGCGCCTCGTCACGCCTGCGGCGCGAGCGCGGCCGACGCCGGCGACGGCGGCGGCGGCGAGGACGCGGGGCTCGAGGCGTCCGTCCTGCCGGGCGGCTACCACGAGCTCACCGACGCGCGGCTCTGGTCCACCGTCGACCTGAGCAAGACCGTCGACCCCAGCCTCAAGGGGTACGTCGGCGCCGCCTTCGACGGACGCTACCTCTACCTCTCGCCGTGGGCCTACGGCGGCGCGGCGCACGGCAACGTCGCCCGCTTCGACACGACCCTCCCGTTCGAAAACGAGGCGTCGTGGACGTCGTTCGACGTGTCCTCCGTGGACCCGCGCGCGAAGGGCTTCGCGGGCGCGGCGGTCTTCGACAAGAAGCTCCTCTACCTCGTCCCGTTCCAGAACCCGGTCGGCACGCCCAGCGGCCTCGTCGCGCGCTTCGACACGAACCAGGCGTTCGGCGCCGCCTCCGCGTGGAGCTTCATCGCGCTCACCGCGAACGCGACCACGCCCGACACCGGCGGCCACGGCGGCGCGGTCCTCAGCAAGAGCCACGTCTGGCTCCCGTCGCGGACCACCGCGCGGTCGATCGCGCTCCACGACGTGCGGCAGCCCGCGCTCGACGCCGGATGGGAGGCGTACGACACGCAGACGAAGCTCGACGCCGGAGCCGGCAAGGCCACGGGCTACTACGGAGGCGCGTTCGCCGGCGACAAGCTGTACTTCGCGCCCTTCGACGACGGCGCGGGCCCGCACGGCATCGCGATCCGTCACGGGATCGGCGGCCTCGAGCTCAACTGGTCCGCCTTCGACCTCACGACGCTCTCGCTCGCCTGGCGCGGGTTCGCCGGGATCGTCTTCGACGGCAAGCGGTACCTCTACTACGTGCCCTACGAGAACGCGCGCGGGGTCCGACACGGCAACGTCGTCCGCTTCGACACGCTCGGCGGGTTCGCCGATCCGGCGTCGTGGCGCGGCGTCGACGTCAGCGCGTTCGACGCTCGCCTCAAGGGCTTCATCGGCGGCGTCTTCGACGGGCGCTTCGTCTACTTCGTCCCCTTCGACGACACCGCGGGCGTCGTCGTGACGCGCTACGACACGCTCGGGGACTTCGCCGCCGCCTCGTCGTGGACCACCTTCGACGCCCGGACGCTGCCCGGCGGGGCGCAGCGGTTCAACGGCGGGGCCTTCGACGGCAAGTACGTCTACTTCGTCCCCTACGCCGACGGCCCCGTCGTGCGCTTCGACGCGCGGGACACCCCCGTACCGCTGAACACCGCCAACGGGTCCTTCCTCTGATCCGCCGATCCTCCGAGCTCGACGCCGCCGCCTCGGGCCGGGCGCGCCGCCTCAGCCCGCCTCGCGCCGCGCGCGCACCATCCTCCAGAGCATCCACGCCGTCGCGGCCATCGCCGTCGCCCAGAGCAGGAAGGCGACGACCCGCGTCGCGGTCGCGATGCCGTCGCACGCGTTGAGCAGGTGCCACTGCGTGAGCAACGTGGACCAGTCGTGCTCGGCGTTCTCGCCCATCGACACGAGCGGGAGCTGCTCCTTGTTCGCGTCGGCGATGTACGTCGCGAGGTCCCAGGTGCTGAACGCGAGCCACGACTGTCCGACCGCGAGCCCGAACCAGTCGCGCTGCCTGAGGAGGAGGTAGGCGCCCGCGGCGAACGGGACGAGGAGCTGCATGATGCTCCCCCCGAGCAGCATCAACGTGCGCCCGAACGGCGCGAAGACGATGTGCCCCATCTCGTGGAAGACGAGCGTGATCCCGGCGAACCAGCTCCGGTAGAGCGGATCGGCGAGGTGACGGACGCCCGCGTAGACGAGGTAGACCGCCAGCGCGGCGCGCGGCCAGGGGCTGCGCTCACGGCAGTAGTCGGCGACGTCGTCACGGAGCTCCTCGACGGTGCTGCGCGCCCTGTCCGCGAAGTCTTCGAGGCCCATCTGCCGCATCATAGGCCAAACGGGCGAAGCGCCCCGGGGACCGGCGGGCGCGCTGTGACGGTCGAAACAGGCCGCCCGCCGGCGACGGCGGCGACGACGCGAGCCTTGCATTCGACAAAAACGTCATGAGTGCCTTATGTTACAGAATCGTCATGGTCTGCCTTGACGAGCCGTCGGCCGCGCGTTTCCCTGCTCAAATGCGGACTACACGTGAAGTCGGACCAAGAAGCGCGAAGGACTCCCCGGATGCCCGCGCGCCGCGCCTCCTCCTCGTGGAGGACGACAACGAGCTGCGGCGCGGGCTTTCTCGCTCGCTCGCGGGCGAGTTCGACGTCACCGCGATCTCCGACGGCGCGAACGCCGCCGAGCTGCTGGTGAAGAGCGACTACGACGCGGTGATCAGCGACATCGCGCTGCCCGGGATGTCGGGGATCGATCTCCTTCGCCTCGTGCGCGCGTACGACCTCGACGTCCCCGTGGTCCTCATGACCGCCCAGCCGTCGGCCGACACCGTGCGCGACGCGCTCGAGCTGGGCGCGCTCACGTACCTCCACAAGCCGGTCCCGAACGAGGTCCTCACGACCACGCTCCGTCACGCGGTGAAGCTCTCGCGCATGGCGCGCCTGCGGCGCGAGGCGATCGCGGCGGGCGCCGGGACGCCGCTGACGGGCGAGCGCGAGGAGCTCTCGACGACGTTCGAGCGCGCGCTCGAGAGCCTCGTGGTTCACTTTCAACCGATCGTCGAGCGTCGCAGCCGGCGGACCGCCGGCTTCGAGGTGCTGATGCGCCCGAAGGAGCCGTCCGTCCCCCACCCCGGCGCGATGCTCCAGCTCGCCGAGCGTGTCGGACGCATCGACGACATGGGGCGACGCGTGCGCGAGCTGGCCGCGGCCACGTTCGAGCCCGACGACGACGACACGCTCCTCTTCGTCAACCTGCACCCCGCGGAGCTGCTCGACCCGACGCTGTTCGATCCGCGCTCTCCGCTCGGGAGGATCTCGAAGCACGTCGTCCTCGAGGTCACCGAGAGGAGCGCCCTCCACGACGTCGCCGACACCCGACAGAGGGTGGGCGAGCTCCGCAAGCTCGGCTTCCGGATCGCCGTCGACGATCTGGGCGCCGGCTACGCGGGGCTCACCTGCTTCGCCATCCTCGAGCCGGAGATCGTCAAGCTCGACATGTCGTTGATCCGCGGCATCGAGTCCTCGCCGGTCCGCTCGCACATCGTCGACCGGATCACGCGCCTCTGTCACGAGCTCGACATGCTCGTCGTCGCCGAGGGGATCGAGACCGTCCCGGAGCTCGGCCGCCTCGTCGCGCTGAGCTGCGACTACCTCCAGGGATACCTCCTCGGAAGGCCCGGTCCGGCGCCCGTGCCGTCCGCGCACTCTTGGTGACGATGACGGCGGGCGAGAACCCCGGCGACCCCGCGCGGCCGCTCCGAGCGCTCCTGATCGAGGACTCGCTCGACGACGCCGAGCTCAACGTCATCGCGCTCCGTCGCGCGGGCTACGAGCCGACGGTCGCGCGCGTCGAGACGCGCGCGGCCGCGGAGGAGAAGCTCCGGACGGGCGAGTGGGACGTCGTGCTCTGCGACTACGCGCTGCCGACGTTCGACGCGCCCGCGGCGCTCGCGCTCGTCCGCGAGCTCGGCCTCGACGTCCCGTTCATCGTCGTCTCGGGGACCGTCGGCGAGAGCGCCGCCGTCGACGTGATGCGCGCCGGCGCCCACGACTACGTGGTCAAGGGCGCGCTGCTCCGGCTCGGACCGGTGATCGAGCGCGAGCTTCGCAACGCGGTGTCGCGGAGGGAGCGGCGCGAGGCGGAGGAGGCGGTGCGACGGAGCGAGGAGCGTCATCGCCTCCTCGTCGAGCACTCCTCCGACGTGGTGATGGTCCTCGACCGCCGAGGGAAGCTCCGCTACGCCAGCCCCGCGATCGAGCCGCTGCTCGGCTACCGGCCGGACGAGCTCCTCGGACACGACCTGAGGCACCTCGTGCACCCCGACGAGCGCGCGCTGGCCGCGGAGGAGCTGGTGGAGGCGCTCGACGGCCTCAGCCCCCGCACGGTGCACCTCAAGGCCGTCCACAAGGACGGCTCGCTCCGCTTCCTCGAGTCGATCGTCCATCACCACCTCGACACGCCCGCGATCTCGGGGACGATCATCACGACGCGCGACATCAGCCAACGCCTCGCCGTCGAAGAGGAGCGGCGAGCGCGGCTCCAGGCGGAGCTCGCGAGCAAGACGAAGAGCAGCTTCCTCGCGAACATGAGCCACGAGCTCAGGACGCCGCTCAACGCGATCATCGGCTTCTCGGAGCTGATGGAGCAAGGGATGGCCGGCCCGCTCTCGGCCCGGCAGACGACCTACGTGGCCAACGTCCTCCAGGCCGGGCGCCACCTCCTCAACCTGGTCAACGACATCCTCGATCTCTCGAAGATCGAGGCCGGGAAGCTCGATCTGAACCGCGAGTGGGCCGCGCTCGGCGCCATCGCCGACGGCGTGGAGAACGGCACCCGCGCGCTCGCCGAGGCGCGCGGGGTGACGCTGGAGGTCGCGATCCCGGCGACGCTCCCGTTGATCTACGTCGACCCCGTCCGCCTGAAGCAGATCCTCTACAACCTCGTGTCGAACGGCATCAAGTTCACGCCCGCGGGCGGGGCGGTGCGCGTCGTCGCGCGCGGGGACGATCAGGCCGTCCGGCTCGACGTCGAGGACACGGGCGTCGGCATCCGACCGGAGGACGTCCCGCGCCTCTTCAACGAGTTCGAGCAGCTCGAGCCGACCGGCATGGCGGAGAAGCCCGAAGGCACCGGCCTCGGGCTCGCGCTGACCCAGCGCCTCGTCGAGATGCACGGCGGCACGATCTCGGTGAAGAGCGAGCTCGGCAAGGGCTCCACGTTCACGGTCGTCCTCCCCGGCGTGCGGAAGCCCGAGGCCACGCGGAGCAGCGACCCGCCGCCCTCCGGCGGCGGCTCCTCCACCCGCGTCCTCGTGGTCGACGACGACGACGACGCGGCGCTGCTGCTCGCCGGGCACGTGCGCGCGGCGGGGCTCGAGGCGCTCTTCGCCCGGACGGCCGACGAGGCGCTCCGCGTCGCGGCGAGCGAGCGCCCCGCCGCGATCACGCTCGACCTGCTCATGCCCCACATCGACGGGTGGGCGACCCTCGGTTGTCTCAAGCAGGACGCGGCGACGGCCGACATCCCCGTCGTCATCGTGTCCGTCAACGACGACGTCCCGCGCGGCCGCGAGCTCGGCGCGGCGCGGCACCTGATCAAGCCGGTCGCGCGCAGCGCCCTCCACGAGGCGCTCGCGAGCGTCGGCGTCCCGGTGCGGAGCATCGCCGGCCATCGCGTGCTCGTCGTCGGCGGCGCGCAGCTCGACGGCGTCGCCGAGTCGCTGGTGGAGGCCGGCTGCAGGGTCGAACGAGCGCCCAGCTTCGCGCCCAGCGCCGTGCTCGAGGCCGGCCTCGATCTGGCGATCGTCGACCTGGCCGGGGACGACGTCGATCCCGACGCGGTCCTCGACGGCACCACCTCGTCGATCCCCGTCCTCGGGATCGTCGACGCCATCCCGTCGATCCCGCAGCCGAACGTCTCCTACCTCCAGCGCGAGACCGCGCGCGGCCCGGAGGCGCTGATGCGACGGATCCACGAGAGCATTCGCCCGCGGGCCGTCCCCGACGCCGCCGCGAACGCGCCGCGCCCCGGGGAGGGCGCGGCCTCCACGGACAGGAGCCGGTGATGAGCCTCATCCTCGTCGTCGAAGACCATCCCATGAACCGCCTCCTCGTGCGTGACGTCCTCGAGAACCGCGGACACGAGATCATCGAGGCCTGCAGCGTCGGTGACGCCGAGCGCGCGCTCGCCGCGCGGGTGCCGGACCTCGTGCTGCTCGACATCCAGATCCCCGGCGGCGGCGGCGAGGCCGTGCTCCGATCGATCCGCGGGAGCGCGGACACGGCGCACCTCCCGGTCGTGGCCGTCACCGCCTTCGCGATGGCCGGAGATCGCGCGCGGCTGCTCGCCGCCGGGTTCGACGGCTACGTCAGCAAGCCGATCGACACGCGCGAGTTCGGGCCGACGGTCGAGGCCTTCCTCCGGAGCGAACGCCGATGACCTCCACGAAGGGCCACGTCCTCCTCGTCGACGACAACGCGCAGAACCGGATGCTCACGGAGGCGCAGCTGGACGCCGCCGGCTACGCCGTCACGCAGGCGGAGGGCGGCGCGCAGGCGCTCGCCGCCTTCGAGCGTGACGCCGTCGATCTCGTCCTCCTCGACGTCATGATGCCGGGCATGGACGGCTTCGAGACCTGCCGTCGCCTGCGCGCGCTGCCAGGCGGAGAGGAGGTGCCGATCCTCTTCTTGACCGCGCTCCACGACCACGAGACGCACGAGAAGGCGCTCCTCTCCGGAGCCGACGACTTCCTCGGCAAGCCCATCCACCGGACGGAGCTCCTCATCCGCGTGCGCTCGCTGATCCGCATCACGCGCCTCCGGCACGAGCTCCGGCGTGAGCGCGACGCGCTGCTCCGCGTGCAGCGCCAGAAGGACCTGCTCACGTCGCTCGTGGTCCACGATCTGAAGAACCCGCTGGCCAGCATCCTCGCCAACGGCGACTTCGTCTTGAACGGGACGGACGTGAGCGGCGACCCGAAGGCGGCCGTGGAGGACATCATGGCCTCCTCCGAGGCCATGCATCAGATGGTCATGAACCTCCTCGACATCAGTCGCGCCGAGGAGGGCGCGCTCACGCCGGAGCTCACCGAGGTCGATCTCGGCGCGCTCGTCTCGGAGCTCGAGGAGCAGACGAGGCGGCGCGTCGAGAGCCGCCGTCAGACGCTCCTCATCGAGATCGCCCCCGGGCTCCCCAAGCTCCACGCCGATCCGCTGCTCCTGCGCCGCGCGCTCGAGAACCTGCTCGACAACGGCATGCGGTACACGCCCTCGGGCGGGACGATCGCCGTCGCGGCGCGCCCGCACCAGGACGGCGTGGTGCTCGAGGTGCGCGACGGCGGGCCCGGCGTCCCACCCGAGCAGCGCGAGCGCATCTTCGACAAGTACGCCCAGGTCGACGGCGCCGGGGTCGGCCGGACGAGCCGCGGGCTCGGGCTGGTCTTCTGCCGCCTGGCGGTCGAGGTGCACGGCGGCGGGATCTCGGTCGCCGACAACCAGCCCAGCGGCGCCGTGTTCCGCCTCGAGCTGCCGCGACGTGCCGGCGGCGGAGCGCTCACCTCCGGATGACGCGTCCCGAGCTCAGTCCCCGACGCGGGCGATCAGCACCCGGCTCTCCGCGCCGGAGACCGCGCCGACGCGGCCGACGTACGAGGTCTCGGACCACGCCTTCCCGTCGTAGTGAAGGAGCCCGGTGAGCGACGCGCCGTAGACGTCGGCGCTCGACCGCCCCCACAGCGCCGTGACGACGCCCGGCGCCTCGAGCTCCTTCCACGGACCGCCTCGGGTCGAGCGGAGGACCCGCGCGTCCGTCGCGACGAACGTGTCTCCCGTCGGGCTCGTCCAGACGTCGAGGATCGACTCCGCGCCCGCGTCGCCCGCGGGCGTGCGGACGGACCACGCCCCCCGCGCCGACCGATGGAGCAGCACCTGCCGCGACGCGGCGTCCTGCCCGAGCGCCCAGAGCGTCGAGCCGCCGCCGAACAACGAGGTCACCTCGACGCCCGCCGGGATCGGCTCGCTGGCCCACGTGTCCCCGCGGCGCCGGTGCACCTGCCCCACCTCGTCGTGGAGGCTCGCGACGAACAGATCGGCGCCGCTCGAGGTCGACGACTGGACGAGGTCGAGCGACGGCGTCGGCACACGCTCCCACGCCTCGCCGTCGAAGCGGGTCACCCGGTAGCTGGTCGCCAGGTAGACCTCGGTGGAGCTCGCCCCGTAGAGCGCGGCGCAGTCGCCCGCGAGGCCCTCGTTGACGGTGGCCCACGCGCCGGCCTCGGACTTGCGGTACACGACGCACGCGTCCTCGCGTCGCCTGTCCCCCGCGACCCTCGTCGCGACGAAGATCGCCCCGTCGGGCGCCGCCCAGACGGCTCGAGGCGTCTCCCCCGGGGTCGCGTCGGGGATCCGCTCGACGAGCGGCTCGAGCTCGGGGCCGCTCAGCGTGACGAGCTGAACGTGCTTCTTCAGGGGCTGGAGCGCGCCGCCGGCGCAGGCCTCGTCGAGGCCGAGCCTCGCCAAGAGCAGGTTCGCTCCGAACAGCGGGGCGTCGGCGCCTCCGCCGCGACCGCCCCTGACCGAATCGATCCGTTCGACCGCGGCCTTCGCCTCCTCGCAGTCACCCGCGGCGAGCGCCTGGACCGCGGCGCGCGCGTCGACGGCGCAACGGAGCGTCGGGCGCTCGCACTCCCGGGCGAGCATCGAGAGCCGATCCTCCGCGCACGCGCGATCGCACGTGCTTTTGTCGAGCGCCGGCGAGCCGACGACGCTCGGCTGGTAGGTGAACGACTTGCCCGGCGTCGACGTGCGAACGCAGACGCGCACCGCGAGGACCGCGATCGAGATCATCGCTCCGATCCCGACGCGCGCGCCGACGGCGTTCCCGCGGCTCTTCGGCGGCGCGGGGAACGCCGCCTTCGGCCGCGCGATCTCCTGCGCCTCCTTCGCCGAGCGACGCTCGGCCCTGCCCTCGACGAGGAGCGTCCACGATCGGTGCGGCCTCCCCGGATGCGTGTCGGTTCGACGGGTCGCGGAGGTCACGACGTCGATCTTGTTCCCGTCGCCGCGATCGAGCGCGACGCCGAGCCAGTCGTCCGCTCCGAAGGAGAGGCCGCGGACGGATCGATCCGTGTATTCGATCCGCATCGCCACCGACAGGCTCGGCCACTCGTAGACGACGAGGCTCCGCTCCGAGCGCTGGAGCGCGAGCCGGCCCCCCGCCGCGTCGAAGCAGGCGCGCTTGACGCCGCCGGGGAGCTTGTCGAGCCGGACGGCGCCGGCGGGACCGACGGAGGAGGCGCCGTCCCGGCCGGCGACGAGCCAACGGCCGGCCTCGTCCTCCGCGAGCGCGGCGATCGCGCCGCGGAGATCGACGCGGAGCGTCTCCTCGAGAGCGCCGCCGACGTCGAACGTCCGGACCTCGCCCTTCTCCGTCGCCGCGGCCAGCGTCGCGCCGTCCCTCGAGAAGGCGAGCGCGCTCGTCGTGGCGGTGACGCTCGCGCGGAGCGGGACGTCGAGGCGCTCACCTCCGCGCCACAAAAGGACGGCGTCGTCGACGGCGAGCGCGAGCGACGCGCCGGTCGCGCTCGCGGCGATCGCGCGCGGCTTGCCGAACGGCCCGTACGTGCCGAGCGCGTGCCCCGTCGGGTCGACGAGGTGCAGGCGGCCCTCGACGTCGAGCGCGAGGACCGATCGGCCCGTCGAAGCGGCCGACCTCCACGGGCCGCCCCCCGACCCTCCGGCGCACGCCGGCAGCGCGCGGGGGTCGACGAACAGCGCCGCGACGAGCGGCTGCTCGAACGCGAGGCTCCATTTCGGACGCTCGCTCCGGGCGTCGTGCGCGAGCAGCTCCGCGCCGTCGATCGTGACCAGGCAGGGCTCGTCCGGCCCGTAGGCGATCGCGTCGAAGGCCATTCGCTCTCTCCTCGCCCACGTCTACGAAGCCGCGCCGTCCGAGCTTCCCGCGCGCGGGGTCGTGCGCGCGGGCGGGCCGCGAGCTCGCGCGCGGGGCTCGCCTCGACCGGCGCGCGGCGGCCTCCGCTCGGAGCGCTCGCGCCTCTTCTTCCGTCGTGTCGGGGTCGGGCCCGCCGAAAACGCGCTCGGGCGGCGCGGGCCGACGACGCGGGTCAGAGTCTCGGACTCTGACCCGCTCTTCGTGTCGCTGCTCAGGTCACCGCGTCCTTGACCGCCTTCACGGGGCGGGCGCGGACGGCCTTGCTCGCCGGCTTGGCGGCGAACTTCTGCTTCTCCTTCGTGAAGGGGTTGATCCCCTCACGCGCCGGACGCGCCGGCTTCTTCACGACGACGAACTTCGCGAAGCCCGGCAACACGAAGATGCCGTTCTTCTTCAGCTCACGATGACCGACCTCGACGAGCGTCTCGACGACGAGCTTCACCTGCTTGCGGGAGAGCTCTTCGCCGACCGCCTCGGTGACGGCTTCGAGGATCGCGCTCTTCGAGAGCGGCTTGTTGGTCGTCTTCTTCGCACCCTTAGCCATGAGTCCACCTCGTTTCAGCAGACAGGGGTAGAGCGGTCCGCACGGCAGAGCAACCGAAATTCAGCGCTCCCGGCGCAGATTGGAGCACTTTCGAGCGGGCGCTGCCCGCCGCCCGGCTCGACGCGAGACGTCGTCGCGCCGACCTTCACGACCGAGATCACGGAGCGCGACGACCCGGCCGGCGCGGCGGAGGCGCGACGCCGGGCTCACCTCGGCGTCGCGGAGGCCCCCCGACGAATCGAGGAATGCCGCGAGGTTCGGTTCGACGTTTTAATCGAATGGATCGCAGGCGCCGCGCGCGCCTCGCGGCGCCGCGGCGAGCCGTCGAGCTCACCGGTCGGTGTCGCTTGCCGCAGGCGACGAGGTCGACGCGAGGGCCATCGTCGAGCACGGCCCGAACGATCGCGCGAGCGCGGAGCTCCCGGCGCGCCTCACCGGGCCGCGCGGGAGTGCGGCGCGGCGATCCGGTCGAGCGTCGATCGACGCCTCGCCCGCGCGGCGGTCTCTTCCGCCGCGCCCCCGCGAGGCGCGCCGCGGAGGACGCGGGCGCGCGCACGGCACCGAAGTTGAAGGCCACTCGGCATGAGCCTACGGAAGCTGTTCCGGGATCGCCGAGACGCGGGGCGGAAGCTCGCGTCTCACCTCGGCGCGTACCGTCGCGCGTCGCCGATCGTCCTCGGCCTGCCGCGCGGCGGCGTCCCCGTCGCGTACGAGGTCGCGCGCGCGCTCGAGGCGCCGCTCGACGTCTGCGTCGTTCGCAAGCTCGGCGCGCCCATGCAGCCCGAGCTCGGGCTCGGCGCCGTCGGCGAGGACGGCGTGGTCTACGTCGACCGCGACACCATGGATCGGCTCGGCGTCGCCGAAGAAGAGCTGGGCGCCATCATCGCGACCAAGCGCGCGGCGGTCGACGCGCAAGTGCAGCGCTTCCGCGAGGGCGCGCCGCCGCTCGACGTCCGGGGCGCGACGGTGATCGTCGTCGACGACGGCGTCGCCACCGGCGGATCGGCCCGCGCCGCCCTCCAGACCCTGCGCGCCCGGGGCGCCGGAGCGCTCGTGCTCGCCGTGCCGGTCGGCGCGGCCGAGACGCTCGACGATCTCGCGACCGTCGCCGACGAGGTCGTCTGCCTCCACCCCGAGGAGACCTTCTACGCCGTCAGCCCCTGGTACGAGGACTTCTCGCCCACCACCGAGGAGGACGTCATCGAGCTCTTGGGGCGCGCGCGCGCCGAGAGAGCCGCGTCGCCCGCGGCGCGCGCCCGGGGCGAGTCGGAGCGTGTACGGGTGACGAGCCGGCGCGAGGTGAAGATCCCGGCCGGCGAGGCGCGGCTCGAGGGGACGCTGACCGTCCCGCCGAACGCGCGCGGGCTCGTCCTCTTCGCGCACGGCAGCGGGAGCAGCCGGCACAGCCCGCGCAACCAGTACGTCGCGCGCGTCCTCCAGGAGGCCGGGCTCGCCACGCTGCTGTTCGACCTCCTCACCGAGGAGGAGGAGCGGATCGACGCGCGGACCGCCCACCTCCGCTTCGACGTCTCGCTCCTCGCGTCACGCCTCGGCGCGGCCACGGACTGGGCGCAGAAGGACGAACGGACGCGCGCGCTCGACCTCGGGTACTTCGGCGCGAGCACGGGAGCCGCCGCGGCGCTGATCGCGGCGGCCGAGCGGCCCGGCGTCGTCCGCGCGATCGTCTCGCGCGGCGGGCGCCCCGATCTGGCCGAGGAGTCGCTCTCGCGCGTCGAGGCCCCGACGCTCCTGCTCGTCGGAGGCCTCGACGGCGAGGTCCTCACGCTCAACCGGGAGACGCTCTATTTCCTGGGGTGCGAGAAGCTCCTCGAGATCGTCCCCGACGCGACGCACCTCTTCGAAGAGCCGGGCGCGCTCGATCGCGTGGCGCGCTCGGCCGCGGGCTGGTTCACGAGCCACCTCGGCGCGGGCGCGCTCGAGTCGACGGCCTGAGCCGGGGGGCGCGCGCGTACGCCCGGGCGCTCGGCTCAGAGCTGCTTCAGCGCGGCGATGACGTCGGGCTCGTCGAGGACGTCGGTCGCGAAGAGATCGCCGACGCGCTGGATGCTCGCGTCCGCCGGCACCTTGCCCGCGCGGATGCCGCGCGCGACCTGATCCGCCGAGACGGGGCCGACCGGATCCGAGCCGGGCACCCAGACCATGTACTGCCGGGCGACGAGCCCCGGCGCCATGCTCGGCGGCGGCGGTGGCTCGCTCTCCGCGCTGACGGCCTTGAGCGCCGAGACGATGTCGGGGGCGTCGAGGACGTCTCCCCAGAACGTGTCCGCCCCTTGCCGGACGCTCGCGTGGGTCGGGACCTTGCCCGCCTGGATGCCCCGCGCGATCTGGTCCGCCGAGACCGGGCCGACGGGATCGCCGCCCTCGATCCACACGAACCAGACCGGCGCCCGGAGGCGGTCCGGAGGCGGCGGCGGCGCGCGCAGCGACACCGCGGACTCGCGACCGACGATCTTCCGGATCTTCGGGACCCGCCTCACGGGCCGAGCTTGATGCGGAGTCGCGCCTCGCGCAAGGCGATTTCGCCGTTTTCTCGGGGCGTCCTCCGCGCAAGCGTGCGGTCAGGGCGCACGTTTTCGCCTACGGTGCCGGCCATGGCGCTCCGTCCCGCGCTCCGCGCCCGCGTACGACGCCTCCTCGCGTCGCTCGGCGCGTGGGGGCGCCGGCTTCGGGCGGCGCGGCGGCGCGTGCTCCTCGCCGTCGCCGCGCTCGTCGCCGCGCCGTTCCTCCTCGTCGGGATCGTCGCGCTCTTCACGCCGCTGCCGGAGGAGCTCCGCGAGCCCGCCGCGCCGTCGCTCCGGATCCACGCGCGGAGCGGCGGGCTCCTCCGCGAGGTGCGCGCCGACGACGGCGCGCGCGCCCGGCCGCTCCCGCTCTCCTCTTTTCCGCCGCACGTGCGGAGCGCCGTCCTCGCGGCCGAAGACCGGCGCTTCTACGACCACCACGGCGTCGACCTCGCCGCCGTCGCGCGGGCGGCGCTGTCGAACGTCGCGCATCGCCGCGTCGTGTCCGGCGCCTCGACGATCACGATGCAGCTCGCGCGCACCGTGCGGCCGCACCGGCGGAGCCTCTGGGGCAAGGTCACGGAGGCCGCGCTGGCGCTCCGCATCGAGGCGTCGCTCTCCAAGGATCGGATCCTCGAGGAGTACCTGAACCGCGTCGTCTACGGGCCGAACCTCCGCGGCTACGCGGCCGCGAGCCACGCCTACCTCGGGACCGCGCCCGAGTCGCTGTCGCTCGCGGGCGCCGCGCTCATCGCGGGCCTCCCGCGCGGGCCGTCGCTCTACGCCGTGACGAAGCGCCCGGACCTCGCGAAGCGGCGGCGCGACCGCGTCCTCGCGCGCATGGCGGACGCCGGGATGATCGACGAGGCCGCGAAGGAGCGCGCCGCCCTCGAGCCGATCGTCGCCCGCGTGGACAAGCCCGCGTTCGGCGCGCCGCACTTCACGCGCGCGCTCGTCTCGGGCTCGCTCGCCGCCGCGCAGCCGGGCCTCGCGGAGGCGCTGCGCGACAAGACCGCGCTCTCCGAGATCCACACCACCCTCGATCCGGAGCTCCAACGCGCGGCCGAGGGCGCCGTGACGAGCGCGCTCGACGCCCTCGCTCCCAAGCACGTCACCGCCGCCGCGGTGGTCGTCCTCGAGAACGCGACCGGCGAGGTGCTCGCGTGGGTCGGGTCTCCCGACTTCTACGGCGCGGCGGCGCTCGGTCAGAACGACGGCGTCCTCGCCCGCCGCCAGCCGGGCTCGTCGCTCAAGCCCTTCGTCTACGCGGAGGCGATGAGCCGCTTCGGCTGGACCGGCGCGACGCTCCTGCCCGACGTCGAGCTCCACGTCCCGCTCCCCGGCGGCGGGGACTACGTCCCGCACGACTACGACAGAAAGGAGCGCGGCCCGGTCCGCCTGCGCGAGGCGCTCGGCAACTCGCTCAACATCCCGGCGGTCTACACCATCCACCAGCTCGGGACCGAGCGCGTGCTCGACCGGCTCCACGCGTTCGGCTTCGCGTCGCTCGTCGAGGAGGCGGAGCACTACGGCCCGGCGCTCGCGCTCGGCGACGGCGAGGTCACGCTCCTCGAGCTCGCCGGCGCGTACGCGACGCTCGCGCGCGGCGGCGTGCGCCGGCCGGTCCGGCTCGTGACGCGCCTCGTCCGCGGCGACCACGCGACCGACCTCGACCTCCCCGGCGTGGAGGGGCGCGCCCTCGACGAGCGCGTCGCCGCGATGCTCACCGACATCCTGAGCGACGAGAGCGCGCGGACGGCGGCGTTCGGAGACCAGAACGCCCTCGAGCTCGAGGTCCCGGTCGCCGCCAAGACGGGCACCTCGAAGGGCTACCGCGACAACGTCGCCGTCGGCTACACGCGCGAGGTCACCGTCGCCGTCTGGGTGGGGAACTTCGACGGCTCGCCGATGCGCGACGTCAGCGGCATCACCGGCGCCGGACCGATCTTCCGCGACGTGATGGAAGCCGCGGCGCGGAGCCGGCCGTCGACCGGCGACCCGCTCGCGCTCGGCGCCGGCGCCGCGCGGCTCGGCCTCGCGCGGACGCCGATCTGCGCGCTGTCCGGCGAGATCCCGACGTCGGCGTGCCCGCGCCGCGTCTACGAGTGGCGGCCGGCGGGCGACGCCGACCACGCGCCGACGTGCGCGACGCACGTGCGCGTGCGGCTCGACGTACGCAACGGGCTCCGCGCGGGACCGGGCTGCGCGAGCGACACGACGACGGACCGCGTCTTCGAGCAGTGGCGCGCGCCCTACGACGCGTGGGCGCGACGGACGAACCGCCCGCTCGTCCCCGGGGGCAGCTCTCCCGCGTGTCCGATCGACGAGGACGAGCCGACGGCGCTCGGCGCGGCGGACGGAGCGCGCGAGGGCCTGGACCCGCGCGTCGCCTACCCGTTCGACGGCGCGCGCTTCGTGGTCGATCCCGAACGACCGGTCGAGCTTCAACGCCTCGAGGTCCGCGTCGAGCCGGACGACGCGTCGGTCGAGGTCTTCGTCGACGACCGGCCCCTCGGGAGGACACGGAGCTGGCCGCTCGCGGCGGGCGAGCACACGATCGTCGCGCGGCGCGGCGGGCGCGCGTCCGCGCCGGTACGCGTCACGGTGCGCTAAGGCCGCCGACCGCGGCGGGGGATGTGCGTGCCGCGCGCGCTCGCTGCGCGGACCACCGACGATGGATCTCACGGACGAAGGCTCGCAGGGCGCGTTCCGCTTTCGGTATCATCCTCCGGGGGAGTCGGAGGTCTCGATGAGGACGCGAATCGCGTCGCTGTTCGGTGCGCTCACCGTCGCGGGGATGGTGGCCTCGGCATGCGGCTCCAGCGAAAGGGCGAGCGGGTTCGACGACGACGACGGCGGCCGAGGAGGGGGCGGCCTCGGCGGGCCGGGGCTGGGCGACGACGCCGGCTCGCTCCCGGAGGGGTGCAAGAACCTCCAGTGCCGGCAGGTGGCCTGCGCGGGCGGCGGGACGACGAGCGTGAGCGGCGTCGTCTACGCGCCGACGCCGCCGCAGTACGGCAAGGCCGATCCGATCTACAACGCGATCCTCTACGTCCCCAACGGCGACCTCGCGCCGTTCCCCGCCGGCGTCTCGTGCGACAAGTGCGGGGCGATCACGTCGGGCGAGCCGATCGCGACGGCGCTCTCCGGCGCCGACGGCAAGTTCGTGCTCGAGGACGTCCCCGTCGGCGAGGACGTCCCGCTCGTCATCCAGGTCGGGCGCTGGCGCCGCCGGATCACGATCCCGAAGGTCGCGGAGTGCGCGGACACCCCGCTCGACGCCGAGCTCACGCGCCTGCCGCGCGACAAGAGCGAAGGCGACATCCCGCTCATGGCGATCGTGACGAGCCCGTACGACGGCACCGAGTGCCTGATGCGGAAGATCGGCGTCGCCGACGGGGAGTTCACCACCCACGACGGCGACGGCCGGATCCACGTCTACCAGGGCGGCGGCGCGAGGCTCGCCACGACCACCCCGAACGGCGCCGCGCTCTGGGGCTCGAAGGCGGAGCTCGAGAGGTACGACGTCGTCGCGCTCCCGTGCGGCTCGCAGCCGACGAGCGCCGCGGACCGGCAGAACGTCGTCGACTACGCGAACGGCGGCGGCCGCGTCTTCATCACCGACCTCTCGCAGGACGTCATCAAGTCCGGGCCCGCGCCCTGGCAGACCACCGCCAACTTCACGGTGAGCGGCTCGTACCAGAACCCCGCGCGGGTCGACACGTCCTTCCCGAAGGGCGCGGCCCTCGCGGACTGGCTCGACGCGGTGGGCGCGACGACGACGAAGGGCGAGCTCAACCTCACGGGGACGTACGCGCGCGTGAGCGCCGTCAACGCCCCGTCGCAGCGCTGGATCTACTCCAGCACGACGACCCAGACGTACTCCTTCAACACGCCCGTGGGGACGGACGCCGCGGACCAGTGCGGCCGCGCGTTCTATTCGAGCTTCCACGTGACCACCGGCGGCGGCGGGATCTTCCCCGCCCAGTGCAACAACGCCCCGCTCACGCCGCAGGAGAAGGCGCTCGAGTTCATGCTCTTCGATCTGTCGGCCTGCGTTCAGAAGGACGACACGCCGCCCGTGCCGCCGCCCGTCGTGAAGGCCTCGCGCCGCTCGGGGCGCGTCCCGTCCGCGCCGCCGGTTCGCGCGCCGGTCAAGGCCTATTCGACCGCGCGCGACACCGGCGATTCGTCGGTGACGCGCGCGCGAGGACGGCTAACCTCGGCCGCGACATGGCGAACATCGATCGGCGCTGCGCGCGCATCGGAGCGCTGAGCCTCCTCGTGCTGGCATCCTGCTTTCGCGGCGCCGCGCCGAGCGTGACGCTCGCGCCCCGTGGGCCGGACGCGCCGGCGACGCGCGCGCAGGGTCCGTTCGCCGTCGTCTACGCCGCGCCGAAGGGGCGCGTCGTCGACCGGAAGCAGCCCGGGGTCACCGTCCTCTTCTCGCGCGGCGTCCGCTCGGTCGACATGGCCGACGACGAGCGCGTCCCCGCCATCACGATGAAGACGAAGGCCGGCGAGGCGGTGAAGGGCGACTGGCGGTGGACGGGCACGCGCGGCCTCCTCTTCACGCCGGCCGGAGAGCTCCCCGGCGGGAGCGACTTCGTCGTCACCGTCCCGCCGGACGTCACCGCGCTCGACGGCTCGGTGCTCGGCAAGGCTTACACCCTGGAGCTCGACACGGGCGGGCCGCAGCTCTCCAGCTTCCGGGCGCTCGGGCCGGCGGGCGTGACCGAGCAGGCGCTGCCGAGCGGCGCGTCGTTCCGCCTCGAGCTCGATCAGAGCGTCGACGTGAACGCCGTCCGCGAGGCCGCCAGGCTGCGGGTCTTCGAGGCCGACGGCGACGCGGGCGAGACGATCGGCCTCTCCGCGGCGCGCGAGAAGACG
The DNA here is from genome assembly GCA_019637105.1 of Labilithrix sp. Lineage (GTDB taxonomy): Bacteria > Myxococcota_A > Polyangia > Polyangiales > Polyangiaceae > Labilithrix. Next base: position 16,049 of record JAHBWF010000073.1, on the reverse strand, counting down.
CCGCCCGCGGACGCGAAGCCGGGGGTGCCGGAGTCGCACGTCGTCGTCCTCACGCCGGCCAAGCCGCTCCCGCTCGATCATCAGGTCGAGCTGACGCTCGCCGCTTCCCTCCGCGGCGCGGGCGGCCCGCGCCCGATGGGCGCGCCGATCACGCGCGTGATGCGCACGCACGGGCCGCTTCGCTTCGTGGACTTCTACTGCCCGCGCATCGAGACCAAGGGCCGCTGCCGCGCGAACGGCGACGTGAAGGTCGTCCTCTCGACCCCGGTCGCGCCCGACGAGCTGAGGAGCCACGTGCGCGCGGCGAAGCTCCCGCCGCGCCCGCCGGCCAAGCCGGGCGCGAAGACGGAGAAGCGCAGCCTCGATCCGTCGACCGAGCACTGGCTCGGCGTCGCGCCCAAGCTCGGGGAGTCGTACCGCGTCACGCTCACCGCCGGGATGAAGGACGTCTACGGCCAGCGCCTCGAGAAGGACGCGAGCTTCGACCTCGTCGTCGAAGCTCCGCTGACCAGGCCGCCGGCGGGCGCCGCGCCCGCGCCCCGGGCCGACGCCGCGCCGCCCGCGCGTCCCGCGCCCGCGCCCGCGCCGGCCGATCGCCCGCGGCGCGAGCGGCTCCCGTACCAGCTCGATCTCGGCCTCGTCGGCCAGGTGCTCGAGGCGACGAGCAGCCACAAGATCCCCGTCGGCGCGATCAACATCCCGAGCTACAGCCGCATCGCGGCGCCGCTCACCGACGCGCAGGCCACCGCCTGGACCGTCGCGCGCGGCAGCACCGCCGACTTCGTCTCGCGCAACGGGCTCGCGTCGACCTGGGTGACGACGCGCGCCGAGACGAACCAGCGCGCCGTCGACTTCATCGATCTCGACGCGGCGCTCGCGCCGAGGAAGGGCCGCGGACCGGCGCTCCTCGTCGTCTCGCCGCCCGGCGCGCTCAAGGACGACCACGGCGGCCGCGTCGAGTCGCTCGTCAACGTCACCGACCTCGGCGTGACGGCGAAGATGAGCCCGTTCGGGAGCCTCGTCTGGGTGACCCAGCTCTCGAGCGGCAGGCCCGCGGCGGGCGCCAGCGTCTCCGTCCGCACCGCGAAGGGCGGCGAGGTCTTCCACGGCACGACCGACGCCGACGGCCTCGTGCTCGTGCCGGTCGAGCGGTTCGACCCGCTCGCGAAGGAGGCGCGCGGCGACGACCCGTACGACGACGCGCGCGTGCGCGACGACGCCGTCGTCATCGTCCGCGCGGGCGACGACTGGACGGTGACCAAGGTGGCGCCTTCGTCGGCGGAGGCCAGGCTCACCTCGGGCTTCCAGCGCCTCTCCAAGGAAGGCAGCTGGATCGGGCTCGTCTACGCCGAGCGCGGCGTCTTCCGCCCGGGCGAGACCGCGAAGATCGCCGGCATCGTGCGCGTCGCCGAGGGCGGCGGCCTCCGCTCGATCCCGCAGCGCGAGCTCCGGATCCAGCTCGAGGACCGGAACGGCGAGCAGATCTACGACGGCCGCGCGCGGTGCGACGACTTCGGCACGTTCGCGACCGACCTGCCGATCCCGAAGACCGCCGACGTCGGCGCGGCGACCATCACGGCGACCGCCCTCCCCGGCGGGGCGTCGAACGCCGGAGCCGCCGGCGTCTTCAAGCACGACATCCGCATCCTCGAGTTCAAGGCGAACCAGTTCAAGGTCTCCGCCGAGGCCGACAAGCCCTGGTACGTGCGCGGCGACACCGCGACCTTCTCGGTCCAGGGCGACTACCTCTACGGCGCGCCGATGCAGGGCGCGGCCGTCACCACGACGGTCTCGCGCCAGGAGGTGCCGTTCGCCCCGCCCGGCACCGACGGGTTCACCCTCACCGACGACGTCTTCACCGGCGACTACCCGGACGAGACGAAGGGCGCCGAGGAGGTCGACAGCCAGGACGGCACGCTCGACGCGAAGGGCTCGTTCGTGCGGAAGGTCGATCTCGCCTTCGACGATCAGCGCCGCCCCGAGCGCGTGGTCTTCGACGCCGACGTCCAGGACATGTCGCGCAACGACGTCTCGGCGCGCGCGAGCGCCGTCGTGCACCCGGCGGCGTTCTACGTCGGGCTCCGCACGCCGAAGGAGCGCTTCGTCGCGGCGGGGACCGCGATGAAGACCGAGGTCGCGGCGTTCGATCCCGCGGGCGCGCCGCGCGCAGGCGTGAAGGTGAAGGTCGAGCTCGTCGAGCGGCGCTGGAGCGGCGTCACCGGCGAGCAGCCCGACGGACGTCCGCTCCGTCAGACCCGCGCCGAGGACGCGATCGTCTCGACGTGCGACGCCGTCACCACGGCGACCACCGGCGCATGCACTCTGCACGTTCCCCGCGCCGGCTACTTCGTCGTCCGCGCCACGGCGAGCGACGCCGCGAGCAACACCGTGCGCGCCAGCATGGCCGTCTACGGCACCGAGGACGCGCCCACCGCGGCGGGCGCGTGGGCGGCCGACGACCGGCGCGGCGTCACGCTCGAGGTGAACAAGAAGACGTACGACGTCGGCGACACGGCGAAGGTGCTCCTCCGGAGCCCCTTCAAGGAGGGCCAGGCGCTCGTCACCGTCGAGCGGAACGGCGTCCTCTGGCGGAGGGTCGTGCCGATCCGCGGCGCGGTCCCGGTCGTCGACGTGCCGATCCGGCCGGAGTTCTACCCGAACGCGTTCGTCAGCGTCGTCGCCGTGCGCGGTCGGATCCAGGCCCCGCCGGCGGCGGGCGCGGACCTCGGCGGGCCCGAGTTCCGCTTCGGCTGGGCGGAGCTCCGGGTCAACGAAGAGGCGCACCGCCTGAGCGTGAGCGTCACCGATCCGAAGCGCGAGTATCCGCCGGGCGCGACCGTCGAGGCCGACGTCGTGGTGAAGGACGGAGACGGCAAGCCCGTCGAGAGCGCGATCACCTTCTACGTCGTCGACGAGGGCGTCCTCGCGCTCACGAGCTACGTCACGCCCGATCCGCTCCCCGCCTTCGTCCGGCGGCGCAAGACGTCCGTCTTCACGTTCGACAACCGCGAAGCGCTCGGGCGCGTCCTCCCGATGAAGGCCGGCGAGAGGGTCTCGCCCCTCGGCTACGAGTACGCCCTCGCGCGCAACCCCGGCGACGGCTACGACAAGGGTGACGACGGCGGCGACGGCGGCGACGGACAGAAGCGCGCCGACTTCCGGACCACCGCGTTCTTCGAGGCGGGGCGGAAGACCGACAAGACGGGCAGGGCCCGCTTCTCGTTCAAGCTCCCCGACAACCTCACGACCTTCCGGCTGATGGCCGTCGCCGCGGCCGCGGACGATCGCTTCGGCTCGGGCGAGTCGCGCGTCACCACCTACCGGCGGCTGATGGCGCGCCCGGCGCTCCCGCGCCTCCTCCGCGTCGGCGACGCGCTCGAGGCGAGCGTCATCGTGTCGTCGAAGCTCGACGAGAAGACCCGCGACACGTCCCCGATGAAGGTCGACGTCAAGATGAGCGCCGCCGGCCTCGCGCTGACCGGCCCGAGCGCGCGCACCGTCACGATGCCTCGCGGCGGGCAGATGGAGGTCCGGTTCCCGGTCAAGGCCGCGGCCCCGGGCGAGGCGCTGATCGCGTTCGAGGTCAGGTCCGGCGCCGACGTCGATCGCGTCGAGATGAAGCGTAAGGTCGAGCTCCCCGTCTCGATCGAGAAGGTCGCCGTCTACGGCGAGACCTCCGGCGACGCCGCGATCGGCCTCGGCGACCTGACGGCGATGCGCCGCGACCGCGGCGGCCTCGAGGTGCGGGTCTCGTCGAGCGCGCTCGTCGGCCTCGGCATGACGATGGACCGCCTGGAGGAGTATCCGTACGGCTGCACCGAGCAGATCACGAGCAAGATCCTCCCGCTGATCGCGCTGATGGACCTCGCGAAGGACGCCTACCCTCCGGCCAAGGCGAACGCCGTCATCGACGCCGGCGTCGAGACCCTCCTGAAGCGGCAGAACCACGACGGCGGCTTCGGCTTCTGGGACAAGGCGTCGTCGGAGCCGTGGCTCAGCGCCTACGCGCTCTCCGCGATCGCCGGGGCCGCGGAGAAGAAGCGCTTCGTCCCGCGCGACGCGATCGAGCGCGGGCGCGACTACCTCTCGATGAGCCTCGCCGCGGTGACGCGCCGGCTCGCGAGGGGCGAGCGAGACGCCGAGCAGGGCGACGGCGAGCCGGGCGAGCGAGACGCGGCGCTGACCGAGGAGGAGCGGCGGCGGCGCGACGCGATCGCCCGCCGGCTCGACTTCGTCGGCGCGGCCTTCGTCGGCGACACGCTCTCGTCGCTCGGCTGGCCCAACCCGGGCGCGCTCAACGTCCTCTACGACGCGCGGGCGGGCCAGCGGCTCTTCGCCCAGGCGGCGCTCCTCCACGCGATGGCGCGGAGCGACATGAACCCCGCGCAGGTGAAGACGCTCGCGAAGGAGATCGAGGCGCGGCTGCGGGTCGGCCCGAACACCGTCGACGTCGACGAGGACGAGAGCTACGAGATGAGCCCCGTCCTCGAGTCCCACGCGCGCACGCTCGCCGTGGTCCTCAGGGCGCTGCTCGCCGCGGATCCGAAGCACGCGCTCGCGCCCCGCATCACGCGCCGGCTCCTCGCGCTTCGCGGGACGAACGACGCGTGGCGCACGACGCAAGAGGACGCCTGGGCGCTGCTCGCCCTCGCCGACTACCGTCGCCTCCAGGAGTCCGGCCAAGGCGCGCTGGAGGCGCGGACCCTGCTCGGCGGGAGCGCGCTGCTCGAGAGCAAGTTCCCGCGCGGCAGCCTGCGCGAGGACACGGTGTTCGTCTCGGCCGACGCCCTGACGACGCGCGGGCCGACGCTCGCCTTCGAGGCGCGCGGGGGCAACCTCTTCTACTCGGCGAAGCTCGACTACGCGACGAGCGCGCTCCCGACGAAGGCGCGCGACGAGGGCCTCTTCGTGACGAAGCTCGTCCGCGGCGTCGCGCCGGCGGCGGTCGAAGAGGCGCTCGCGAGCGTCCCCAAGCGGAGCGCCGAGGCCGTGAACGCCGGCGAGCTCGTGGTCGTCGATCTGCTCTTCGAGTCGGCCGAGCCGCGCGACCACGTCGTCCTCGACGATCCGCTCCCGGCCGGCCTCGAGGCGCTCGACTACGATCTCGACACCACGTCGCAGGCGAGCCGCGACGCCGAGGAGCGGGCGCTCTCCCGCAAGGAGACGTTCCTCGGGACCACGTTCCGCTCCGCCAAGTCCCGCCGCGAGGTCCGCGACGATCGCGTCGTCACGTTCTTCGACCGGATCGAGCCCGGGATGTACCGCGTCCGCTACCTCGCGCGGGCGACGTCGGTGGGCTCGTTCGTGGTCCCGCCGACGCGCATCGAGGCGATGTACGCGCCCGAGGTCTTCGGCCGCACCGCCGCCGGCACGCTCGCCGTCCGCGCCAAGCCTTGAGCGACGCGCTCGCCGTCGAGCGCCGCCGCCCCTCGCCGCACGAGGTCGTCCGCGAGCGCGAGCGGGGCGCGTGGGCAGAAACGCGCGCGGTGTCGCGAAGCTGCCCGCCGCCGCGCCCGGGCCGTCGATCGCGCCGGCGTGACGGCCTGGGATCTCACGGCAATCCGCCCGCACCGGCGAGCCGGCCGCGCGGCACGCGTCCCGCATGGTGATGGGGCGCCGCGGCGATCGCGGCAGCAACTTCGAACCCGTACCGGAGACGATGACATGGCTGACATGCAGAAGAACGTCGAACAGCTCAACTCTTTCCTTCGCGGTGAGATCTCGGCGGTCGAGACCTACCGTCAGGCGATCGAGTCGCTGAAGACCTCGAGCTTGGGGGCGCCGCTCGCGGAGTGCAAGCTATCGCACGAGCAGCGCGTCGCGATCCTGACCGAGGAGATCCGCAAGCTCGGAGGGACGCCCGCCGAGTCGTCCGGCGCGTGGGGCTCGTTCGCGAAGCTCGTCCAGGGCGGCGCCGACGTGCTCGGCGAGAAGTCGGCCATCGCCGCGCTCGAGGAGGGCGAGGACCACGGGAACGCCGACTACAAGCGCGACGTCCCGAAGCTCGACGGCGACGTGCGCGCGGTCATCGAGCAGCGCGTGGTGCCGCTGCAGGTGCGCAGCCACGCCCAGATGAGCGCGCTGAAGAAGCAGCTCTCTTGAGTCTCTTCTTCGAGTCGCGTCGACTCGGCGCGACGGGTCGGCACCTCTCCCGGGTGCCGGCCTCCGCCACGCCGAGGGTCCTTCAGGTCGAGGGTCGAAAGGCCGCGTCCTGGAGGACGAGCCCCTTCAGATCGAGCGCCAGCGACGTCGGCGTGACGTCGGCGAACGCGACCTCGACGGGGGCGACGCGGTCGACCTGCACGGCTTCGACGTCGAGCGTGCTGGCGCCGAGCGCGAGGCGGTGGACGCTCGCGGCGAGCTCGGAGAGGTCGCCGCGCACCAGCCCCGGCGGGGCCGGCTCGCCCGGGTCGTAGCGGACCTCGCCGCCGAGGGTGAGCCCGCCGACGTGCTTCAGACGGAGCTGCCCGCTGGCGAGCTCGATCGGCGCGAGCCTGAGGCGCGCGTCGAGCCCCAGGAACGCGAGGTGGCGGAGGGAGATCGGGCTCTTCGCCTGCGGCGCCTCCGGCTTCGGGTCGTCGGCGCCGACGACCCGCGCGTTCGGCAGCACCGAGAGGCGGACGCGATCGTTCTTCGCCAGCTCGAGGTCGGCGGCGTCGAGGTCCCAGACGACGATCGGCTTCCCGTGCCCGCGCGCGGGCAAGAGCGGGTTCACGCGCTCGAGGGCGAGCCCGCCGTCGCGCACGGCGAAATCGAGGATCGCGTCCTCGAGGCGCGAGAGGTTCCTCTCGAGCGCGAGGAAGTCGATGGTGCCCTGATCGATCCCGACGCGAAGGCGGTGGGTCGCCTGCCGGCGCCCGATGATGGGCACGGTGAGGTCGACCTCGACGTCGACGTCGAGCCGGCCTTCGAGGGCGTCGAGCAGGCGGAGGTCGAGGAGCGGCTCGCGCGCGCGCGGCGGCGCCGGGGCGGCCTCGGACGCGGCGCCGCCGCCCATCTTCACCTCGACGCGCGCGCCCTCGACCGCGGCGCGCCCGACGGCGACGCTGCCTCCGTCGACGTCGAACGCCGCGAGCGCGACGCCGCCCGCGGCGATCCGCGCGCCGGGGACGGAGACGCGAAGCCCCGGCGCGTGGAGGCCGGCGGCCGTGAGGCGGAACGGGTCCGGACCCCACGCGATCCTCACGCGCTCGCCGCGCACGACGTCCGACGCGAGCTCGAGGGCTCCGATCCGGAGCGAGAACGCGCCGAGCTCGACGCTCTCGGCGGCGAGGCTCCCCTCCCCCCCGCGCACGACGAGCTCGACGCCGCCGAGGCTCGCGCGGCCGCGCACGGCGACGTCGCCGATCTCGACGCTCAGGTCCTCCGCGACGAGCGACGTCGCCGTGACGTCGAGCGCGAGGCCTCCCGCGCTCTCCTCGAGGCCGACGCCGAGCCCCGTCAGGCGAGCGCCGGCGGCGCTCGAGAGGATCAGCTTGCCGAGGAGGACGCGGAGCGAGGCGAGGACGACGTCGTCCGCCAGAACGCCCGAGAGCGAGGTCTTTCCTCCCCCGAGCGCGACTTCGCCGCGCAGGTTCGAGGTCGACGCGATCACGACGGACTGGTCGCGCGCGGGGGAAGGAAGCTCTATGCGAAGGCCTCGCGTGTCGATGCGCTCGAGCGATATCCTCATCGTCTCCGAAGAATTCCCTTCTCGCGGGCGGGCTGGCTCATGCGGCGCGCCACCCCGAGCGTGCTCGGCTGCTCCGCTTCTTCTTCGTCTTCGCCACCTTGGCGCCGCGCTTCGTCGAGGAAGCCGCCGCGGATTTCGCGACGCGCTTCGTGGGCGCCGACCGCCGGACGGCGGGGCGCCGGGCCGGCGTCCGAGGCGCCTTCCGCTTCCTCGAGGCCGGCGCCTCGACCACCGAGCGGCCGAACGCCTCCGCGACGATCCGCGCGACCTCGAACGAGAGCGTCGCCGCCGGCGTGACCTCGAAGAAGCCGCGGGTCACGAGCTCGGCCGCGACCTGCGCCGCGGAGACCCCGAGCTGCTCCGCGACGGCGCGGACGCCGACGGTCGGCTCCAGGCGGATCGGCGGACGAGCCGCGACGGGCGACGACGCCGGGGAGCTCTCGCCGACGTCGTCACCGGCGGGCTCGTCGAGGTAGGCGGGCTCGTCACCGGACGGAGACGCCGCGTCCGGACGAAGCGACGCCTCGTCCTCCGGCGGAGCTTCCCTCGCGACGCTCCCGCGGGCGAAGAAGCCGGACGCGCGCTCGCGCGGAGCCTCCTCGACGTCGTCCGACGCTGCGGCCTCTGCCGCCGCCGCTCCGCGCTTGCTCGCGTTCAGGGCGGCGGCGTCGATGACCAAGCGCCTCCGGACGACGACCGTCGGCCGCAGATGAGCAACCTCCCGGGATTCGCGATCGCGCATCGGGTGATCCATTCCTTCATCCGTGCTCCCGCCGAGTGACGGCGTGTGCAGGAATGGTCCGAGCCGGATGCAATCGACACGCCTGCCCTGCGTCTCGGCCGGATCCGCGATGTCCGCGATGGACGAGCACCATGACCGCGCCGAGGACGAAGCGCGGGACGAGCCACGGCGCCACGGATCGTCCCGACTGGGGCAACCCGCTCCGCTCCGATCTGCTCGAGGCGCGACCGACGACGTCATCCGTGTCCCTCCACCATACACCGTCGTCGAGCGTGGACGACCATCGTCGGGTGCAGCGGATCGGGGTGCAGCTGAGCGAGCACCGGCTACGTCGCGCTCGGACGCGGACGGCGCCGGCTCGACGGCGCGGGGGCCCCGGTCCATCGCGGCCCGGCGAGCACGGCGTACGAGCGCGCTCGCGAGGACGCGTCAGCGCGCCCCGTCGACGCGCTGGTAGTCGAAGCGGCCGTCGATGCACGCGTGAAAGAAGCGCCCCTTCGAAGGAGCCTCGAGGAGCGCGCGGACGACGTCCTCGGAGACGGCGAAGTACCGATAGACGTGGCCGCTCCGGAACTCGATCTCCAGGATCCGCCCGGCGGCGTCGTAGCCGACCGAGGTCATCATGGACGAGTCGACGGGGACGCGCTTCATGTCCGACCAAGGATAGCGCCGGCGCGACAGGCGCGAGGACCGCGCCGGCGACGCGGCGCCGGTGCGGCGTCGCGCTCCGTGAGGCCTCGTCCGCGGCCGGCGGTGAGCGCGGCCCCGGCGACCCTCGCCACGCCTCCCGCTGACCTGGTAGGGTCGCGCGCGTGAAGTTCGTCGCCGACCTCCACATCCACTCGTACCTCTCGCGCGCCACCAGCAAGGACCTCACCTTGGAGCAGCTCCATCGCTGGGCGCAGCGCAAGGGGATCACGGTCGTCGGGACCGGCGACTTCACCCACCCGCGCTGGTTCGCGGAGCTGCGCGAGAAGCTGGTCCCCGCCGAGGACGGCCTGTTCGCGCTCCGCGAGGACCTCGCGCGCGCGGTCGACGAGGGCGTGCCCGCCGCGTGCCGCGCCCCCGTGCGCTTCTTGCTCTCGGTCGAGGTGAGCAGCATCTACAAGCGCGACGGCAAGGTGCGCAAGGTCCACAACCTCGCCTACGCGCCCGACTTCGAGGCCGCAGCCCGGATCGCGACGCGCCTCGCCGGCATCGGCAACATCGCGTCCGACGGGCGGCCGATCCTCGGGCTCGACTCGCGCGACTTCCTGGAGATCGTCCTCGAGTCTTCGCCCGACGCGTACCTCGTGCCGGCGCACATCTGGACGCCCTGGTTCTCCGCCCTGGGCGCGCAGTCCGGCTTCGACGCGATCGCCGCGTGCTTCGCCGATCTCGCCGACCACGTCTTCGCGGTGGAGACGGGACTGTCGTCCGATCCGGCGATGAACTGGCGCCTCTCGGCGCTCGATCGCTACGCCCTCGTCTCCAACTCCGACGCGCACTCGCCCGAGAAGCTCGGCCGAGAGGCCAACGTCTTCGACTGCGATCTGTCGTACTTCGCCCTGCGCGACGCGCTCCGCGATCGGCGAGAGCACTTCCTCGGGACGGTGGAGTTCTTCCCGGAGGAGGGGAAGTACCACTTCGACGGCCACCGTCACTGCCGCGTCGTGCTGACGCCCGCCGAGGCGCGCGACGCGGGAGGGCTCTGCCCGAGCTGCGGCAAGCGGCTGACCGCGGGCGTCTCGGGGCGCGTCGAGGTGCTCGCCGATCGACCGGAGGGCGCGCGTCCCGAGGGGGCCAAGCCGTTCCAGAGCCTGATCCCGCTGGCGGAGCTGCTCGGCGAGCTGGTGGACACGGGCGCCGGCAGCGCCCGCGTCGGCCGGGAGTACGAGCGCCTGCTGACGCGGGTCGGCCCGGAGCTCGCGGTGCTGGGCGATCTGCCGGTCGAAGAGCTCGGGCGGGACGGACCGCCGCTCTTCGGCGAGGCGATCCAGCGGATGCGCGCCGGGCAGGTCCAGGTGAAGCCGGGCTACGACGGCGAGTACGGGGTCGTCCGCGTGTTCGACGCCGAGGAGCGACGGCAGCTCATGGCCCAGCGCAGCTTCGGCTTCGCCGCGCTCACGCCCTCCGCGCCGGCGGACCGCGGCGGGCCGCCGGCCGGCCCGGACGAGGCGCGCCCGGAGCGCCCCGCCAGAGAGGCTCCGTCGACGGAGCCGCCGCGCGCGCACGCCCCGGGGCTCGACGTCGAGCAGGCGCGCGTCGTCGAGCACCCGGGCGGCCCGCTCCTCGTCCTTGCGGGGCCGGGGACCGGCAAGACGCGCGTCGTCACGCACCGCATCGCCCGGCTCGTCCGGGGAGGCGTCTCGCCGCGGGCGATCCGCGCGATCACCTTCACCCGTCGCGCCGCCGGCGAGCTCGGCGAGCGCCTCGCCGCGCTGCTCGGGCCGTCCGCGGCGGCGATCGAGGCGCAGACGTTCCACGCCTTCGGCCTCGCGCTCCTCCGCGATTTCGCCGCGCCGGCGGGCCTCGCGCCCGACTTCGCGATCCTGGACGAGGCCGCGCGCGCCGAGGCGATCGCGGCGGCGGCCGCGGAGGTCGGCGTCAAGCCCTCCGCCAAGCTCGCCTCCGGCGTCGGCTGGGCCAAGGCGAACCTGATCGATCCCGAACGATGCGCGGAGGAGAGGCCCGAGCTCGCGCCGGTCTACGCCGCCTACCAGCGCGCGCTCGAGGCGCGCGGCGCGCTCGACTTCGACGATCTCGTCGTCCGCGCGGTGCGCCTCCTCGAGACGTGCAGCGAAGCGCGCTCCGCGGCCCAGGAGCGCCGGCACCTCTTCGTCGACGAGTACCAGGACGTCAACCCGGCCCAGGAGCGGCTGGTGCTGCTCCTGGCGCCCCCGGGGCCGGAGACCGAGATCTGCGTGGTGGGCGATCCCGACCAGGCGATCTACGGCTTCCGCGGCTCCGATCCGGGCTGCGTCGATCGGTTCACCACGCACTACACCGGCGCCGCGGTCGTCGCGCTCCGGACGAACTACCGCTGCCCGGCGGCGGTGGTCCGCGCCGCCACGCGGGTCATCGAGCGCGCGCCCGGACGCGCCCCGCGTCCGCTCGAGCCGATCGCCCCCGCGTCGCCGCCGATCGAGCGCGTCCGCCTGGCGAGCGAGGCGGAGGAGGCGCGCTTCATCGCCCGCGAGATCGAGCGGACGCTGGGCGGGACGAGCCTCCACTCGTTCGACGTCGGGCGCGGCGACGCGGCGAGCGACGCAGAGCTCGCGTTCCACGACATCGCGGTGCTCTTCCGGACCTCGGCGCAGGCCGACGCGATCGGCCTCGCGCTCGACCGCAGCGGCATCCCGTACCAGCGCGTCGGCGACGACTCCCCGACGGCTCGCCCGGACGCGGCGGAGCTGCTCGCGCGCCTCCGGGCGCTCGTGGAGCAGAGCGCGGCGTCCGACGGCGCGGCGCGCGGCGTCGGGCGCGAGCCGGTGGCGGATCTGCTCGCGGGCCTCGTCGCGGACGAGGACGACGCCGATCGCCACGCCGCCGCCGAGCTCCTCGCCACGCTCGCCGTGCCGTTCGGGCGCGACGCCGCCGCGTTCCTCGCGGCGGTGCCGCTCTGGCAGGCGGGCGACGTCGGGCTCAGCGCCCAGAAGGTGGCGCTCCTCACCCTCCACGCCGCCAAGGGCCTCGAGTTCCCCCTGGTCTTCCTCGCGGGCTGCGAGGACGGCCTGCTCCCCTTGCAGCTCCCCGGCCGCTCCGCCGATCGCGAAGAGGAGCGCCGCCTCCTCTACGTGGGGATGACGCGCGCGAAGACGCGCCTCGTGCTGACCGAGGCGCGGCAACGCGTGGTCCGCGGCGCCCTCGTCGAGAACGGGCCGTGCCCCTTCCTCGACGACCTGCCCGCCGACCTGGTGACGGCGCCGCGCGCGCCCGAAGCGCGCCCGCGCCCCGCGCAGCAGCTCTCGCTCCTTTGAGGAGGCCATCGCGCCGACCCGGAGGAGCGCCCGAGGCGTCCGATCGCGTCGGCTCGAGGAGGCACGACATTGGCTAGCTCCTCCGCGGCTCCTCGAGCCGTGAGGTCTTCGCGCGAGCCGCATGGAAGCGATCGAAAACATCAACGTGCGATCGTTGCTCGACACGCTCGTGAGCCTGACGACCGCCTTCGTCATGGGCGGGCTCATCGGGTTCGAGCGTCAGGTGCGCCAGCGCACGGCTGGCCTACGCACGAACATCCTGGTCGCGGTGGGCGCGGCGGTCTTCGTCGACGCGGCCAACCGCCTCCATGGCCACGAGGGCGCCGTCCGCACGATCTCGTACGTCGTCTCGGGCATCGGCTTCCTCGGGGCCGGCGTCATCATGCGCGAGCAGGGCAACGTGCGCGGCCTCAACACGGCGGCGACCCTCTGGGGCTCCGCCGCGGTGGGCGCGTGCGCGGGGTCCGATCTGATCCTCGAAGCCGTCCTCGGCACGGGCTTCGTCCTCGCGGCCAACACGCTGCTTCGACCGGTCGCGGACCGCATCAATCGCCAGCCGATGGACGGGACGACCGTCGAGGTCACGAACACCGTCACCGTCATCGCGACCCACACGCACCGCAAGGAGGCGCTGGGCGCGCTCGAGGAGATGCTCGAGGAGGCCAACATCCCCACGCGCGACATCGAGATCCGCGCGTTCGGCGAGGACGAGGTCACGATCGAGGCCACGCTGACTCCCGCCTCGGTGGCGGGCGACGAGCTCGACCAGCTCGTCGCGCGCATCGCCGCGTTGTCGGTGATCCGGCAGGCCTTCTGGAGCCCGAGCACGAGAGACTGACGACGACCCGGCGAACGCGCCGGAGAGCGCCTCGAGCGGACGACGAGGCACGATCCCGCGTCGGCGCGGGGAAGAAGACGAGGACCTCGGGAAGAGACGCGCCGGTCGACCTGCACGTCGCCGCGCGCGGCCCTTCGCTCACGGCGGCGGGTTTCGGTCGACCCAGACGATCGCGACGGCGACGCAGTGCTTGCAGAAGTCCCCTTCGGCGCCCGCCGGGCAAGAGCACACGTAGCCGAGACCGTCGGCGGTCACCCACAGCGAAACGGCGTAGATCGCGCTCCCTCGGACCGCGCCGACGATCTGCCCGCCCTCGCGCGCCAGCGCCAGGACCCGCCCCTCGGCGGCGTACGCGCGCCCGCGGGCGAGCGTGCCGCCGCGCGCGAGCCTCGCGATGACGTCTCGATGGAGCACGTGCGCGAAGGGGGTGGCGGCTCGCGCGTCCTGCACGGGACAAAGGATACGATCGATCGCCGGACCGCGCAGGTCCTACGGAGGAGCTCGACGCGGCGGGCCTCGGCGCGCCGGCGCCGGCGCCTGGAGCTCGCGCGCGCGGAGAGCGTCGCCGCGCGCTCGGAGGGGCCGCTGCAGCGGCTACGCTTCCACGGCCGCATGACCCGACGACAACGCCGCCGCGCCGGGCGCGCCCGCACGCGCGCGTCGTCCGTCGTTTCGTCGTCGCCCCGCGAAGGCTCGAGGGTGACCGTCTGCGTGGACGTGGACGCGGGGCGAACCGATCGCTCGCCCTACGGGCGGCGCGCGCGCGGCGACGTCCCGGCGCCCTGCGCGAGCGCGAGGAGCTTGGTCGTCGTGCTCCAGTTCCGGATCGTGAGCTCCTTGTAGACGGGCATCTGGACGATCTTCGACAGCCGGCTCTTCGAGGCCTCCGCGACGAGCCGGCGGAAATAGAGGGCGTGCGCGCCCGCGTGCACCTGGTCGACCTCCCGGTTGATCGGGATCTGCGCGAGCGCCTCCCGCGGCGTCACGGGCTCCCTCACGAAGAGGACGTCGTAACGGTGGAGGTCCGGCTGCCGGCCGAACCCGCGCGGCGCCTCGTCGACGACGCGCGCGAGCTCCTCGGCCGTCGCGATCACGACGCGTGACACGTAGCCGAACGTCTCCCCGAGCGTCCTCTCGATCTTCGTCGTGAGCCGCGACTTGTTCGACTTCGTGGTCGCCGAGAAGACGACGTTGCCGCTCGCGATGAGCGTGGCCACGTCGGTGAAGCCCATCCCCTCGAACGCCGACCGGAGCGCGGCCATCGGGATGACGTTGTTCCCGCCGACGTTGATGCCACGGAGGAGCGCGACGTGCCGCGTGGTCATGGCTGGAGCGGTCCGAGATCCGAACACGGCCCGTGCACGTTGTCAAAAGTACCTCGTCACGAGGCTCCCGAGCGCCTCGCCCGCGCGTGTCGACCGAGGCGCTCCGATCCGCTCGAGGCGCGCCCGACGGCGTCCTCCGCGACCGTGCATCACCCGCCGTTGTCGAGCGTGACGACGGTCGACGGGCGCAGCTGAACGAGCACCGGCCGCGTCGCGCTCGGCGCGTCGACGATCTCCGCCGGCGCGGCCTCCTCCGCGTTCGGATCCTCGGATCCGCCGGCGAGGCGCGACGCGTCGAACGACGGCGCGACGCGCAGGACCTCGTGGGTGGGCGGGTACGTGTCGATCCGCACGTCGCGCCGCGCCCCGGCGCCCGGCGCCCGCACCTCGCGGATCCTCCGGACGCGGTAGCCCGGGATCCCGAACGCGACGCGGTGGGCCTTGTCGTCCACGATGGTCCGATCGCGCTCGAGGACCCGAGAGGACGGCACGCGCTCCAGGATCTCGCTCCGCAACGACACGTCGGGCCTCGCCTCTCCTCGGGCGTCGAGCCACACCTCGAGCGCGCCCTTCGCCGCGCGCGCGCGCACCGTGACGGGCTCGCCGCCCGGGTTCCTCAGCGTCAGGTCGATCTTCGGGAACACCACCGTCGCGTCGAGTCCCAGCCGGATGTACGCGCTCGGACGCGAGTGCGGGGTGCGCGCGACGACGTCGAGCCCGGCGAGGAGCGCGGCGGCGTGGAGCGTCGAGGCGACCTGGCAGGCGCCGCCCCCCACGCCCTCGGCGATCATGCCGTCGCGGAGCACCACGCTCTTCGCGTAGCCGAACGCCGCCGTGCGCTCGCCGACGGCGTCGTTGAACGAGAACGTCGCGCCCGGCGCGATCGCCCGGCCGTCGATCGCGCCCGCCGCGAGCTCCACGTTGAACGCGCGCGCCTTGTGCTCCGCGTCGCCGGCGTACGTCGTGGTGAAGCGCCCGAGCACCACGCGCGCGTCACCGGCGAGCGCCGCGCGCGGCGCGGTCGCGACGAGCGCTCCGAGGGCGAGGACCTGACGGCGACGAAGCTTCACGGCCCCTCAGGTGTCGCACACGTCGGCGCGCGCGTCACCCGCGACCGACGACGCGGCGCGACGCACGACCCGGCGGCGCGCGACGCATGACGACGGCGCACGACGCACGGCCCGGCAGCGCGTGACGCACGACGATGGCGCACGACGCACGACCCGGCAGCCCGTGACGCACGACGACGGCGCGCGCGACGCACGGCGGCCGTGTCTCGCGAATCGCTGCCGCTCGCGCGAGCGCGGCAAGGGCGACGCGCCTCGAAACGCGGGAGCGCGCCCGACGTCGAGCGCTACGCTGAGCCGGGATGATCGACGGTAGGGGATGGGGCCGGCTCGATGTCCAACGTCTCTCGCGCGCGAGCGGATGCGCGCTCGCGCTCGGCGCCGCCGCCGCGCTCGGCGCGGCGGGCTGCTCCTCCGGTCCGCCGCCCGGCGCGGTCGCCGCCGGG
>JAHBWF010000072.1 GCA_019637105.1 Labilithrix sp. | reverse complement strand
GGCGATCGGGGCGGGTGCGAGCGCGTCACCCTCGACGGCGCGCCGCTCGGGCCCCGCGAGCTCGGCGTCGAGCTCCCGGTGGAGCCCGGGTCGCACCGCGTCGCCTGCGAGCGCGGGCGCGTCGCTCCCTGGGCCGAGACGGTCGCGCTGTCCGCCGGCGCGCTCGGCGTCGTCGTCGTCCCTGCCGCGGGCCCCGCCGGCGCGCTCGGCGATCCGGCGCGCGCCGACGCGGCCGCGGCGCGGGGCGACGGGGCGCCGCGCACGACGCGGAGCGCCTCCGGCGACGAAGAGGCCGGCGTCCCGACGCTCGGCTTCGTGCTCGGCGGCGCCGGCGTGGTCGCGCTCGGCGTGGGGGCGTTCTTCGGCGTCCGCGCCTTCGATCAGTGGGCGACCGTCGAGGCCAAGTGCGAGCCGGCCGCGTGCGCCGACGCGAGCGCGCGCGCCGACGCCGAGGGGGCGCGGACGTCGGCGACGGTCGCGAACGTCGCCGTCGTCGCCGGCGTCGTCCTCGTCGTGGCCGGGGCGTACGTCCTCTTCACGACCCCGCGCGCGACCAAGGCGCCGCCGTCGACCGGCCGCGCGCGCGCCGAGCTCCTGCCGCCGAGGCTCGCGTGGTAGCGCCGCGCGCCGCGCTCGCGGCGTCGCTGCTCGGGGCGCTCGCCGCGACGCTCCTTTCGACCGCGTGCGCGTCGCTCGTCGGCATCGAGGACGTGGTCATCGTGGAGCAGGCCGAGGAGCCCGACGACGCCGGCGCGCCCGGAAAGATCCCGGCGGACAAGGTCCCGGCCTCGAAGGACGGCGGAGCCTGCGCCGAGACGATCGACGTCACGAAGTGCGCGACCGGGAAGTTCACGGGCTTCATGGTCGGCACGCCGTGCCTCGATCCGTGCCAGTGCCAGCCCGACACGTTCTGCGTCACGGCGCCGAAGCGCTCGACGGGGATGTGCAGCCGCGCGCGCAAGTGCGGCAGCCCGTGCGAGGCCGACTGGGACTGCCACTCGCTCGTCTGCGAGGAGGGCGAGTGCCGGTGAGGCGTCGGCGTCGCGCGCGCGACGCCGACCGCGGGCGACGGCCGATCGCGCCGGAGCGATCGGCCGCCCGGCGCGGCGCTCAGAACTGGTGCGCCTCGGTCGACTCCTCGAGCGCGAGGGTCGAGGCCTTGCCGCCCGAGATGACCTCGGCCACCTGATCGAAGTACCCGGTCCCGACCTCGCGCTGGTGGCGCGTCGCGGAGTAGCCGTCCTTCTCGGCGGCGAACTCGGCCTGCTGGAGCTCCGAGTACGCGGCCATGCCGGCGTCCTTGTACTTCCGGGCGAGCTCGAACATCCCGTAGTTGAGGGCGTGGAAGCCGGCGAGCGTGACGAACTGGAACTTGTAGCCCATCGCGCCGAGCTCGCGCTGGAACTTGGCGATCGTGGCGTCGTCGAGGTGCTTCTTCCAGTTGAACGACGGCGAGCAGTTGTAGGCGAGGAGCTTGTCGGGGAACTCCTTCTTGATGCCCTCCGCGAACCTCTTCGCCTGCGCGAGGTCGGGCGTCGACGTCTCGCACCAGACGAGGTCCGCGTACGGCGCGTAGGCGAGGCCGCGGGCGATCGCCGTCTCGACGCCGCTCTTGATCCGATAGAAGCCCTCGGCGGTGCGCTCGCCCTTGACGATGAACGGGTGGTCGCGCTCGTCGACGTCGCTCGTGAGGAGCTTGGCGCTGTCGGCGTCGGTGCGGGCGACGAGGATCGTGGGGACGTCGCAGACGTCGGCGGCCAGGCGCGCCGCGGTGAGCGTGCGGATGAACGCCGAGGTCGGGATGAGGACCTTGCCGCCCATGTGGCCGCACTTCTTCTCGCTCGCGAGCTGGTCCTCGAAGTGGACGCCCGCCGCGCCGGCCTCGATCATCGACTTCATGAGCTCGTAGGCGTTGAGCGGGCCGCCGAAGCCGGCCTCCGCGTCCGCCATGATCGGCGCGAGCCAGTGGCGCTCGCGGCGGCCTTCGGCGTGCTCGATCTGGTCGGCGCGGAGCAGCGCCGCGTTGATCTTCTTCACGACCGTGGGAACGCTGTCGACCGGGTAGAGGCTCTGGTCGGGGTACATCTGACCGGCGGAGTTCGCGTCGGCGGCGACCTGCCAGCCCGAGAGGTAGATCGCCTTGAGGCCGGCGCGGACCTGCTGCACCGCCATGTTGCCCGTCAGCGCGCCGAGCGCGTGGACGTACGGCTCCGTATGGAGCAGCTCCCACAGGCGGCGGGCGCCGAGCGTCGCGATCGTGTGCTCGATCTTGAACGAGCCCCGGAGGCGCTCGACGTCGGCCTTCGAGTAGGCGCGGACGATGCCGTCGAAGCGCTTGGCGTGGAGCTGGTCGCGTGACTCACGCGAGACGATCTCCCGGAGGTCGGTCAGGGGGTGATCGAGGACGTCGGTGCGGGCGGCGCTCATGGGCGGTCTCCTGGTCGGGCGAGGTGCTGGCGTCAGGCCCCGAGGGTGTCTTGGGTGACGATCTCGTAGGCGGGGAGGGTGAGGAACTCCTCGAACCGAGGAGCGAGAGAGAGGCGCACGAACAGCTTGCAGGCCTCGTCGAATTTTCCGGCGGCGAAGCGCTCCTGGCCGACCTCGCCCTCGATGCGCTTCATCTCCTCGGAGACGGCGCGCTCGAAGCGCTCGCGCGAGACCGTGCTGCCGTCGTCGAGCGGCGCGGCGTGGTGGATCCACTGCCAGACCTGGGCGCGCGAGATCTCGGCCGTCGCGGCGTCCTCCATGAGGTCGTAGATCGGGACGCAGCCCTGACCGCGCAGCCAGGCCTCGAGGTACTGGATGCCGACGCGGATGTTGTGGCGGAGCCCCGCGTCGGTGCGCTTCCCCTGGTGCGGCCGGAGGAGGTCCTCGCGGCCGACCGTCGCCCCGCCCGAGGCGTGCGCGCCGAGCTGGTTCTTCCCGGGCATGTGCTCGTCGAAGATCGCCTTGGCGACCGGGACGAGGCCCGGGTGCGCCACCCACGTGCCGTCGTGGCCCTTCGTGACCTCGCGGAGCTTGTCGGCGCGCACCTTCGCGAGCGCCTGCTCGTTCCTCGCCGGGTCGTTCTTGATCGGGATCTGCGCGGCCATCCCGCCCATCGCGTGGACGCCGCGGCGGTGGCACGTCTCGATGAGGAGCGTCACGTAGGCGTCGAGGAACGCCTTGTCCATCGTGACCTCGCCGCGATCGGGCAGGAGCGCCGACGCGTCGTTCGCGCGCTTCTTGATGAAGCTGAAGATGTAGTCCCAGCGCCCGCAGTTGAGGCCCGCCGAGTGGTCGCGGAGCTCGTAGAGCAGCTCGTTCATCTCGAACGCGGCGGGCAGCGTCTCGATGAGGCAGGTCGCCTTGATGGTCCCGCGCGGGATCCCGAGCTCGTCCTGGGCGAACACGAAGACGTCGTTCCAGAGCCGCGCCTCGAGGTGGCTCTCCATCTTCGGCAGGTAGAAGAAGGGGCCCGCGCCGCGCGCGAGCTGCTCCTTGGCGTTGTGGAAGAAGAAGAGGCCGAAGTCGACGAGCGCGCCGGGGACCGTCTCGCCGTCGACGCGGAGGTGCTTCTCCGGGAGGTGCCAGCCGCGCGGGCGGACGAACAGGACGGCGGTCTGGTCCTTGAGGGCGTACTTTTTCGGCGGGGCGTCCGGCGTCGCGCCGGGCTGCTCGAAGGCGATCGTCCGGCGGACGGCGTCGCGGAGGTTCACCTGGCCCTCGACGAGGTTCTGCCAGGTCGGCGTCGTCGCGTCCTCGAAGTCCGCCATGAAGACGCTCGCGCCCGAGTTGAGCGCGTTGATGATCATCTTGCGATCGACGGGACCCGTGATCTCGACGCGGCGGTCGGCGATCACCTCGGGCACCGGCGCGCAGCGCCAATCGCCCGCGCGGACGTCCGCGGTCTCGGGGAGGAAGTCGGGGGCCTTGCCCGCGTCGAAGTCCGCCTGGCGCGCCGCGCGCTTCGCAAGCAGCTCGACGACCCGCGGCCGGAACTTGCGGACGAGCTCGACGACGAACGCGAGCGCGTCCGGGGTGAGGATGGAGTCCTGTCCCGGGACCGGCTTGGCGTGGAGGGAGTAGGGGGCAGCGGGGGTCGTCATGTCCGCACTCTACCGTCGCCTTGATGCAACGTGTTAGGAGATTGCGGTGAGGTCGCTTTGCAGTCAAGATTGCTCAGTTGATACGGAAGAAACAGCCGTTTTGGCTTGTCAATGACAGGCTGTAGCATTGTAAATTGTGTCAATGACAGGAACGCCACGGAGGTGAATTGTGCCACTGCGTCAAACTGCCGAAGCCCCTCGGTTCGGAGCGAAGGTCCGCGCGCTCCGGCGGCGTGAAGCGCTCAGTCAGGTCCAGCTCGCGGACAAGCTCGGGATCTCGCCGAGCTACCTGAACTTGATCGAGAACAACCGCCGTCCGCTCCCGGCGAACCTGCTCATCAAGCTGGCGCAGCTGTGCAACGTCGACGTGCACTCGTTCGCGACCGACGAGGACGCGCGGCTCGTCGCCGATCTCACCGAGGCGTTCGCCGACCCGCTCTTCGAAGAGCAAGACCTCACGTCCGTCGACGTCCGCGAGATGGCGGTCGCCAGCCCGAGCGCCGCGCGCGCCGTCCTCTCGCTCTACCGCGCGTATCGGGCCGCGCGCGCCTCGGCGGACGATCTCTCGTCGCGTCTGTCGGACGGCGAGGAGCTCGCCTCGCCGGGCGCCCACCTGCCGAGCGAGGAGGTGACGGATCTCATCCAGCGCTGCTCGAACCACTTCCCCGAGCTCGAGGCCGCCGCGGAGGCGATGGCGGCGCGCGCGAAGCTGACGAGCGACGATCTGTATCCGGGGCTGATCCGCTACCTCGAGAAGCACCTCGGCATCCAGGTGCAGATCGCGCGCTGGGGCTCGGAGCGCGGCGTCCTCCGGCGCTTCGATCCGCACCGCAAGCTGCTCGTCCTCTCGGAGCTCTTGCCCACGCGCAGCCGCACGTTCCAGCTCGCGAACCAGATCGCCGTGATGACGCAGGGCGCGCTGATGGACCGCATCACCGCCGACGCGCGGCTCACCACCGAGGAGTCCCGCGGCCTGGCGCGGGTCGCGCTCGCGAACTACTTCGCCGGCGCGGTGCTGATGCCGTACGCGCCGTTCCTCGAGGCGGCGAGGGCCGAGCGCTACGACATCGACGTGCTCGGACGGCGCTTCCGCGTCGGCTTCGAGCAGGTCTGCCACCGCCTGACGACGCTCCGCCGCCCGGGCGCCGAGGGCGTGCCGTTCCACATGATCCGCATCGACGTCGCCGGGAACATCTCGAAGCGCTTCAGCGCCTCGGGGATCCGCTTCGCGCGCTTCTCGGGCGCCTGCCCGCGCTGGAACATCTTCAGCGCCTTTTTGACGCCCGGGATGATCCGCATCCAGGTCTCGCGCATGCCCGAAGGCGACGAGTTCTTCTGCATCGCGCGGACGATCCAGAAAGACTCCGGCGGCTACCACGCCCAGCACCCGGTCCAGGCGATCGGCCTCGGGTGCAAGGTCGAGCACGCCCGCGAGCTCGTGTACTCCGACGGGATCGACATGGCGAACCCCGACACCTGCGTCCCCGTCGGGGTGACCTGCCGCCTGTGCGAGCGCACCGACTGCGAGCAGCGGGCGCTGCCGTCGCTCAAGGTGCCGCTCCGGGTCGACGAGAACGTGCGCGGCGTGTCGCTCTACGCCCCGGTCGCCCGCTGAGCGTCCGTCTTCGCGGACGGCCCGTCGCGCGCGCCCCGCGCGCCCCGCGCGACGGAGCGCGACGGAGCGCGCGCGGTCGCCGGAGCCCCTTCGCGCCGGCCCGCTCGAGCTTCTCGCCGCGGACGACGAAAGGGGCTTGCACGGACGCGGGGCCCCATCGATGATGTCCTCGACCATGTCTCGGAGCTCGGCGGCCAAAGTCGCGCGTTGGCTTGTCGGCAAGGAAAAGCGCGACGAAGCGGTCGCCCTCCTGTGCTCCTGGGCCGCCAACGGCGCCAACGACAAGGAGGGCCAGGAGCTGCTCGCGGAGGCGTTCCGCCTCGACCCCGGCTCGCAGCTCGCGCAGCTCGCGTTCGAGCGGATGGAGGGGATCTCCGCGAAGGACCACGGCCCCCTCGACGACGCCATCGCGCGGTGGACCGCCGAGGAGATCGCCAAGCTCGAGAAGCAGATCGCGCGCCCGAACTTCATGCGGGCGCAGGTCGGATTCAACAACAACGTCAAGTTCAACGGCCTGGTCTTCCACATCCAGACCGAGGACTCGGGGCTCGACCGCCCGCACATCATCACGCACCTCTTCGCGGACGGCGGGCGCATCATCAAGAGCCACAAGCGCGTGTACGCGAGCGAGGTGAAGCGCGACGACATCGCCAAGTACGTGCGTGCCCTCATGAAGGGCCAGCACATGGAGATGGCGATCATGCTGCGCGAGGGCCGCTTCGACGAGATCATCGCGGGCCGCGCCGTCGGCGGGATGGAGCTCTTCGAGACGCCGCCGCGCCTCGAGGTCCAGAAGCTCGCGACCAAGAAGGAGGAGCGCGTCGAGGCGGCGCCCGCCGCGCGCTCGATCCCCCCTCCGCCCGCCGCGGAGCCCTCGCCGATCGCCGCGCCGCCGCCGCCGCCGCCGGTCGCCGAGCCCTCGCAGACGATCGCGAAGCTCGTCGGCAAGCCCACGCCGAAGTCGCAGAAGGCGCGCTTCCGCTTGAACGTGGTGCGGAGCCTGACCGGCGGTCCGGCGTACTACGAGCCGCTCGGCGACGCCGCGATCATCGGCCGCGACGGCGCGATCGCGCTCGAGAACGAGCGCTTCTGCCACCCGCGCGAGGCGCAGATCCGCTGGCAGAAGGGCCGGATGTGGCTCGTCGACCTCGAGGCGGGCAACGGGGTCTTCCTCCGCATCCGCCAGCCGGTCGAGCTCGAGATCGGCGACGAGTTCATGGTCGGCGACCAGGTGCTCCTCATCGAGCGCAACCCCGAGCCCAACGACGGCCCCGGGCCCGGCCCGACCTACTTCTACTCCTCGCCCAAGTGGCCTTCGTCGTTCCGCGTGGTGCAGCTCTTCGAGGGCGGCGCCAAGGGCGCCTGCGTCGTCGCGCGCGGGACGACGATGCAGATCGGGTCGGCCATCGGCGACTTCGTGTTCACGGCCGACCCGCTCGTCGAGGACCAGCACTGCCTCGTCGAGGAGCAGGCGGGGTCGATCGTCCTGTCGGACCTCGGCTCGCGCACGGGCGTCTTCGTCCGCATCAAGGGCGAGCAGGAGCTGCTCGCCGGCGACGAGATCATCGTCGGGCGCACGCGCATGTCGCTCGAGGCGCTCGCGGTCTGAACCGCGCCCGTGTTCGTCCCTCGAAGCCGGCGCGGGCTCGGGGCGTCCGAGGCGGCTCGCGGGACGCGTGCTCTCCCGCCGCGCGAGGCCGGGAGCCTGGACACTAGCGCTTCGCGATCTGGCGCGTCACGACGCGGCCGAGCTCGGGGAGCAGGCCGCCGAGGCGGTCCATCAGGGCGACGTTGACCTGCGGGATGTAGTGCAGGCCGCGCCCGTGGGCGGCCTTCCACACCGTCTCGGCGACGCCCTCCGCGGTGAGGTTGACGCCGAGGCGAGCGAGCGATTTCGGCGTGTGGGTCTGGGACGCGACCATCGGCGTGTCGACGTAGCTCGGCATCACGTCGCAGACGCGGATCTTCCGCCCCGCGAGCTCGACGTCGAGGGCCTCGGTGAGCGCGCGGACGGCGAACTTGGTCGCCGAGTACACCGCGAGCTCGGGCTGGCCGTAGGTCGCCGACGCGCTCGACATGTTCACGATCACGCTCTCGCCGTGCTCGGCGGCCGTGCGCTCCAAGAGCGGGAGGCTTTTCTGGACGCCGAGGACGACGCCCATCACGTTGACGTCGAGCTGCCTCCTGCACTCCGTCGGCGACACGTCCTCGAAGCGGCCGGTGCGGAGGACGCCGGCGCAGTTGAAGAGCACGTCGAGGCGATGCGCGTGCGCCTCGAAGTCCTCGAGCGCCGACGTCCAGGACTCCTCGTTCGTCACGTCGATGCGGCCGTGTCGGCTCGTGCCCTTGCCCGCTCCGGCGTCGATCTCCTCGGCGACGCGGCGCGCGCCCTCGACGTCGACGTCGTAGCAGCCGACCTTGAAGCCGCGCCGCGAGAAGAGCAGCGCCGTCGCGCGTCCGATCCCCGACGCGGCCCCCGTCACGAAGATCGCCTTCATGGGCTCACTCTACCAGGCGGCGCGTTCGGACGGGGCGCGCGTCGGTCGGGGCGGCGCGTTCGGTCGGGGTGGCGCGTTCGGTCGGGGCGCGTCGGTCGGGCGTGGGGCGAGCCGCCGCGCGCCGATTGAGGCGGGCCCGCGCTTCCGCTACCGTCGGCGCCATCATGGCCGGCCGTTACGGAATGTCGTTCGCGAAGAAGCACATCGAGCAGGGGGACTACGAGGAGGCGATCGCGGCGGCGACCGAGGAGATCGCCGGCGGCAACGACGGACCCGAGCCGCTGTTCGACCGCGGGACCGCGTACGAGCTGGCGGAGCGGTACGCCGAGGCCGTCGCCGACCTCGAGCAGGCGATCGTGAAGAACGAGGCCGAGAAGGAGCTCGATCCGTTCGTGCTCGACGACGCGTACTTCAGCGCGACGCTCGCGGCCGCGCGCGCGGAGGCGAAGGACGACCTCGCGAAGGCGCTCGCGCGGCTCGATCGCTACCGCGCGCTCTTGCCCGAGGGCGCGCACGCCGTCGAGAGCCGAGACTGGCAGAAGCGCCTCCGCGGCGAGCTCCCGAGCCTGCTCGACAAGACGAAGAGCGTCGACGCCGTCTGATCGGGTGCGCCGTCGCGCGCTCGGGCGCGCGGCGGGAGAGCGTCGACGCCGTCCGAGCGCGTCGGGCGCCTTGGTCGGCCGCGCGCTCAGCCGGCGCGCGCCCGGGTCAGCTCCTCGACGAGGAAGGCGCTGAACGCGGTCACCTTCGCCGGCACGTTGCGCGACGCCGGCGAGACGAGCCACATCGCGCCGCGGGACGCGCGCCAGCGCGGGAGCACCGGCACGAGCAGGCCGGCCGCGACGTCCTCTTCGGCGAGGAACGCCGGCAGCGCGACGATCCCGGCGCCCGCGCGGCTCGCGGCGCGCGCGAAGAACATGTCGTCGCAGCGCAGGCGCCCGCGCGCCGCGAGCGACGCCGCGCCCTCGGGGGCCTCGAGCACGATCGACGCGACGCCGGAGTACGTGACCCAGTCGTGCTCGGCGAGGTCCCGCGGCGATCGGGGAGCGCCGCGGCGCTTGAGGTACGCCGGCGACGCCACGAGCATCGTCGTGAGCGATCCGATCCGCTTCGCCACCAGCGACGAGTCGCGGAGCCGCTTCGGCGAGAAGCGGATCGCGAGATCGACGCCGTGGCGGACGAGGTCGACGACCGAGTTCGAGAGGACGACGTCGACCTCGACGCGCGGGTGGCGCGCCATGAACCTCGTGACGATCTCCGCGAGGACCGTCGCTCCGAAGTCGACCGTGCAGGTGATGCGGAGGCGTCCGGCGGGCGCCTCCTCGGCCTCGTGCGCGGCGCGGAGCGTCTCGCCGAGCGTCGCGACCATCGGCCCGGCCCGCTCGAGGAGCTCGGCGCCCGCGGTGCTGAGCGAGAGGCGCCGCGTCGTCCGGTGGACGAGCCGCGCGCCCATGGCGTCCTCGAGGCGCGCGAGGGCGCGGCTCACCGACGACTTCGGCACGCGCAGGCGCGCCGCCGCGGCCGAGATCCCGAGCGTCTCGCCGACGGCGACGAACACGGCCAGATCGTCGAGGCTGGCGTGCTCGGCGCGGCGCGCGCGCGACGGCGAGGCGGCCCGGGTCGTCGTTCCCGTACGGGTCGTCGTTCCCATATTGGAACGATAGTGTCTCAAAAGGCGCAGTTGTGCATGAATCGGATCGCGCGATGATGGCGGGCATGACCACCACGAACACCGAACCTCGCGGCGCGCTCCTCGTGACCGGCGCCTCCGGGCAGCTCGGGCGGCGCGTCGTCGAGCTCCTCCTCGAACGCGGGGAAGAGCGCCCGATCATCGCGACCACGCGCTCCCCCGACAAGCTCGCCGACCTCGCCGCCCGCGGCGTCGTCGTCCGCGCCGCCGACTTCGACGACGAGGCGTCGCTCGAGCGGGCGTTCGCGGGGGCGGAGCGCCTCTTGATCGTGAGCACGGACGCGCTCGATCGCCCGGGCCGCCGCGCCGCGCAGCACGCGAACGCCGTCCGCGCCGCGAAGGCCGCGGGGGTCCGGCACGTCCTCTACACCTCGCTCACGAACCCGGGGCCCGAGTCGCTGATCGGGCTGGCGCCGGATCACCACGCGACCGAGACGCGGATCGTCGAGTCCGGCCTCGGCCACACGATCCTCAGGAACAACGTCTACGCCGAGATCCTCCTCGCGGGCCTGCCGTACGCCGTCGCCTCGTCGAAGCTCGTGAACGCGAGCGGGGACGGCGCGATCGGCTACGTGACGCGGGAGGACTGCGCGCGGGCGGCGGCGGCGGCGCTCGCGTCGTCGTTCGAGGGGAAGCGGACGCTCGACGTCACCGGTCCGTCGACGGCGACCCAGGCGGACGTCGCGCGCCTCGTCGGCGAGCTCACCGGCAAGAAGGTGGAGTACGTGCCGGTGGACGTCGCGACGGCGCAGAAGAACCTCGAGGGCGCAGGCCTGCCCGCGCCGGTCGCGGCGATCTACGCGTCCTTCGACGCCGCGACGGCGAAGGGGCAGCTCGACGTGGCGACGGACGCGGTCCGCGAGCTCACCGGGCAGCCCGCCACGAGCCTGGCCGACTTCCTCGCGCAGCACCGCGCCGCGCTCGCGCCCCCGTCCTGAGCCGCGGACACGGGCTCCGGCTCGGCGAGGCGACGACCTACCCGCGGCGGCGCGACTTGTAGAGGTCGATGAGGCCGTTGGTCGAGGCGTCGTGCGTCGTGACCGGTCCGGCGGCGGCGAGCTCGGGGAGGATCGCGTTGGCGAGCTGCTTGCCGAGCTCGACGCCCCACTGATCGAAGCTGTTGATGCTCCAGATGACGCCCTGGACGAAGATCTTGTGCTCGTAGGCGGCGACGAGCGCGCCGAGCGCGCGGGGCGTCACCTTCTGCACGAGGATCGACGTGGTCGGGCGGTTGCCCGGGAAGACCTTGTGCGGCGTGAGGAGCGCGACGCGCTCCGCAGACACGCCGGACGCCACGAGCTCGGCGCGCGCCTCGGCCTCGGTCTTCCCGCGCATCAGCGCCTCGGTCTGCGCGAAGAAGTTGGCGAGCAGGATGTCGTGGTGGTCGCCGATCGGATCGTGGGTCTCGATCGGCGCGATGAAGTCGCAGGGGACGAGGCGCGTGCCCTGGTGGATGAGCTGGTAGAACGCGTGCTGCCCGTTCGTGCCGGGCTCGCCCCAGACGACGGGGCCGGTCGTGTAGTCGACGATCGCCTCGCCCCTGCGGTCGACGCGCTTGCCGTTCGACTCCATGTCTCCCTGCTGGAAGTACGCCGGGAAGCGTCGGAGGTACTGGTCGTACGGGAGGATCGCGTGCGACTCGGCGCCGAAGAAATTCGCGTACCAGACGCCGAGGAGCCCGAGGATGACCGGGACGTTGCGCTCGAGCGACGAGGTGCGAAAGTGCTCGTCGACGTCGAAGGCGCCGTCGAGCAGCTCTTCGAAGGCGTCCATGCCGATCATGATCGCGATCGACAGTCCGATCGCGCTCCAGAGCGAGTAGCGGCCGCCGACCCAGTCCCAGAACGGGAACATGTTCTCGGGATCGATCCCGAAGGCGCGCACCTCCCGCTCGTTGGTCGAGAGCGCGACGAAGTGCTTCGCGACGGCGCCGTCGTCGAAGCCGGGCTGCGCCAGGAGCCACGCGCGCGCCGAGCGCGCGTTGGTGAGCGTCTCCTGCGTCGTGAAGGTCTTCGACGCGACGATGAAGAGGGTGCGCTCCGGATCGACGACGCGCAGCACCTCGGCGATCGCCGTGCCGTCGATGTTCGAGACGAAGTGCGGCTGGAGCTCGCGCTTCCAGTACGGCTGGAGCGCGTCGGTCGCCATGACGGGGCCGAGATCCGACCCGCCGATGCCGATGTTGACGACGTGCGTGATGGTCTTGCCGGTGTGGCCCTTCCACTCGCCGGAGCGGACGCGATCGCTGAACAGGCGCATCTTGGCGAGCACGGCGCGGACGTCGGGCATGACGTCCTTGCCGTCGACGAGGATCGGGCGCGCGCCGCGGTTGCGGAGCGCGACGTGGAGCACCGGGCGGTCCTCGGTGAAGTTGATGCGCTCGCCCGCGAACATGCGGTCGCGCCAGCGCTCGACCTCGGCCTGCTTCGCCAGCGCGAAGAGCAGCGACATCGTCTCGTCGGTGACGAGGTGCTTCGAGTAGTCCACGAAGAGGCCGCACGCCTCGACCGAGAGCCGCGCGAACCGTCCCGGATCGCTCGCGAACAGGTCGCGCATGTGCAGGCGCGACACGGACTCGTGGTGCTTCGACAGGGCCTGCCACGCGGGTGAGGAGGTGAGGGAGCTCGCCATGGTGGCGCGATGATAACCAGCGCGCTCCCGGGGTCGACCTCGAAACCGGAGGTCGCCCGGCGGTCGACCTCCAACCGTGGCGCTGTGGCATGCTAGGCTGCTTGGCCGCATGCACGGCGCCGCGTCGGAGCCTCGCGTCGAGGAGCGCTCCGCCACCACTGAGCTCTCGATCCACTGCAACGGGCTGCGGAAGACCTACGACGACGAGGTCGTCGCGGTCGACGGGCTGGACCTCGAGGTGCGCGTCGGCGAGTGCTTCGGCCTGCTCGGACCGAACGGCGCCGGCAAGACCACCACGGTCGAGATCCTCGAGGGGCTGCTCTCGCCGTCGGGCGGCACCGTCGAGATCCTCGGCCGCCGCTGGGAGACCGACGAGCGCTGGCTCCGCGAGCGCCTCGGGGTGTCGCTCCAGCAGACGAACCTCCCCGACAAGCTGACGGTGCGCGAGACGATCCAGCTCTTCCGCTCGTTCTTCACCGAGGGCCGCGACGTCGAGCAGGTGATCGATCTCGTCGCGCTCCGCGAGAAGGAGCACGCGAAGTACGACACGCTCTCCGGCGGACAGCGGCAGCGGCTCGCCGTCGCGTGCGCGCTCGTGGGCGATCCGAGGCTCCTCTTCCTCGACGAGCCGACGACGGGGCTCGACCCCCAGTCGCGGCGGATGCTCTGGGACGTCGTCCTCGCGTTCAAGGAGCAGGGCGGGAGCGTCCTCTTGACGACGCACTACATGGATGAGGCGGAGCGCCTCTGCGATCGCGTCGGCGTGATCGATCACGGCAAGATGATCGCGCTCGGGACGCCGAAGGAGCTCATCGACTCGCTCGGCGGCAGCCAGATCGTCGAGATCACGCTCGCGGCGCCGCCCTCGGAGGACGCCGCGCGGGACGCCCTCGCGGCCTCGCTCGCCGACCTCGCCGGGGTCAAGGCCTCGCGCTTCTTGACCGGGCGCATCGTGCTCACGGTCGAGCACCTCCACCTCGCGCTGCCCGCCGTGCTCGGGGCGCTGCGGGCCGAGGACCTCGAGCTCGCCAACCTCTCGACGCACCACGCGACGCTCGAGGACGTGTTCGTCACGCTGACGGGGAGGGCGCTCCGTGAGTGAGCCGTCGAAGCGCGCGCCGCCCAGGAGCGCGCCCGTCAGCGTCCAGCGCGCGCGGCTCAACGCGATCACCGAGCTCGCGCTCTCGCGGTTTCGCCTCTTCTACCGCGAGCCCGGCTCGATGTTCTGGACGTTCGGCTTCCCGCTCGTCCTGTCGATCGTCCTCGGGATCGCGTTCCGCAACCGCGATCCCGAGCCGGTCGTCGTCGCCGTCGAGTCCTCGTCGGCGGCGACGCTGGCGCGCGCCGAGCGGGCGCGCGAGATCCTCGCGAAGGCCGACGACGTGAAGGTGAAGGTGCTGCCTCCCGCGGAGGCGGACGCCGAGCTCCGCACGGGGAAGGTGAGCCTCGTCGTCGTCCCCGCGGAGGGCGAGGCCGGCTACGCCTACCGCTTCGATCCGACGCGGCCGGAGAGCCGGCTGGCGCGGTCGGTGACGGACGACGTCCTGCAGCGCGGCGAGGGTCGGAGCGACGCCTTCGCGCCGGTCGAGAAGACCGTCACCGAGCCGGGGTCGCGCTACATCGACTTCTTGATCCCGGGCCTCGTCGGCCTCGGGCTGATGTCGACCGGGCTATGGGGCATCGGCTTCTCGCTCGCGGAGATGCGTACGAAGAAGCTCATCAAGCGGCTCACCGCCACGCCGATGCGCCGGAGCGACTTCTTGCTCTCGTTCCTCCTCGTCCGCGCGGTCCTCTTGCCGATCGAGCTCGCGCCGCTGCTCCTCTTCTCGCGGATCGTCTTCGACGTCGGCGTGCGCGGCAACCTCCTGACGCTCGCGCTGACGGCGCTCGTCGGCGGGCTCACGTTCGCGGTGATGGGGCTGTTCTTGGCGTGCCGCGCGGAGAACCCGCAGATCGTGAGCGGGCTCATCAACGTCGTCTCGTTCCCGATGTACCTCTGCTCGGGCGTGTTCTTCTCGTCGTCGCGCTTCCCCGACGCGGTCCAGCCGGTGATCCGCTACATGCCGCTCACCGCCCTCAACGACGCGCTCCGCGCCGTCATGATCGACGGCGCGTCGCTCGCGGACGTCTCGGGCAAGATCGGCCTCTGCGCGGTGTGGGGCGCCGTGTCGTTCGTCCTCGCGGTGCGGTTCTTCAAGTGGCGGTGACGCGCGCGCCGCGGGCGGACGGCGAGGGCGCGCGGCGGCGGGCGTAGGGCGCGCCGTCGCGGCGGGCGTCGCGGCGCGGACGGCGCCGGCGCGTCGAGGCCGCTACTCGGGATCGTCGGCGAGGGTGGGTCGGGCGGCGTCGGGACAGAGCGGGCGGCGGCTCGGCGGTCGGCGCGTCGGAGGTGGGAGCGCCGGCGGTGGATAGCCGCTTGGCGGCTTGGTGCCACGGTCGGGGTCGGGGCTTCTTCGGCGCGGCGCTCGGTGCGTGGGCCGCGACGCTGGCCGGCGGGGCGGCCTCGGCGGACGGCGCCGCGGGGCTCTCCGCCGAGGCGCTCCGGGGCATCGAGCGGCGCGGTCGCGACGGCGCTCCGGCGCCGCCGAGGGCGGGGAGGAGGGCTCGGCGGGCGCGGCCACGGCGTGGCTCGCGTTCGCCGCGCGCTGGCGGACGATCGCGTAGGTGACCACGCCCGCGAGGACGCCGATCGCGATCGGCACGAGGATGCGGAGCGCGCCGCCCGACTTCTTCCGGGACGATCGTGGCGAGCAACGGGCCGGGGCCTTCGGGCGTCTGCGGGCGGCGGCGCGTGTCCGCGAGCGCGGCCGCGGGGATGCTCGCGGAGGCGGACTCGCCCAGCGGCACCGTCCGCGTGAACCTCGCCGGCGCCGGCGCCGCGCGATCGCCGCCCGGCGCCTCGTGCGCCGTACGGAGGGGCCGCCGCGGCCGGCTCGACGGGAAACATCGCCGGCGTCGACGCGAAGCCCCGCGGCACCCCGAAGCCCGGCGGCGTCACCGGCGTCGCGAGCGTCGGCGGCGCCCCGCCGTCGTGGCGCGCGTCCGCCGCCGAGCCCGCCGCGGGCCGCGGCGGTCCACCCTCCGCCGCCCGTCGCGCGTCGAACCTCGGCAACGTGCGGAGCTCCGGGCCGTCGTCGTCGGACGCGAGCGCGGTGCTCGCGAGGGCGGCCTTGATCAGCGCCGCGGCGTCCATGGCGGCCTCGGCCGAGTGAAGCGCCGCGATCGGCCGCTCGTCGGCTCCCGCCTCGGCGCGACGAGGGATCCGCTCGGTGATCGGCGCCGCCTCGGCGCGCCGCCCGTCCTCCGCGCCTCGGGCGGGCTCGGAGCCGCGACGGAGCGAGAAGACCGGATCGTTGCGGAGCGAGAACGTCGGGTCCTCGCTGGCGGCCATCGACGGCGGCAGGTCGCGCTGCGTGACCGGCGGCGCGCTCGTGAGCACGCCGTCGCTCATCGGCTGGCGCCGCAGCGCCGCGACCGCCTTGCGCTTCTCGGTCCGATCCTCGAAGGCGGAGTCGGTGAACGCGCTCGACGGGTCGCCCGCCAGGGTGGGCTCGTCCTCGGCCGTCCTCCGGGTCGGGACCGGCGGCACGAAGGCGTCGCCGTCGAAGCGCTCGAGCTGCGACGCGACGTCCCCGTCGAGCGACATCCGCGCCCAGCGCAGCGCTTCGCGCATCGCCTCCGCGTCCGCCCAGCGATCCAGCTTGTCGAACGCGAGCGCGCGGTCGACGACCTGCGCGACCGCCCGCGGCGTCTCGGGCGCGACGTCGCGGATCGGCCGCGCGGGCGTCCGCGCCGTCGCGATGAGCTTCGTCTTCGCGTCGCCCCCGGCGTGGACCGCCTCGCCCGTGAGGACCGTGAACAGCGTCGCCCCGACGCCCCAGATGTCGCTCCGCGCGTCGACGTCCTCGCGCCGTCCGAGCGCCTGCTCCGGCGGCATGAAGGCGGGCGTGCCGAGGACCATGCCCACCGCGGTCATGTCGCTCGAGCTCCGCCCGTCGTTGAAGCGGGCGACGCCGAAGTCGAGGAGCTTGACCTCGTTCTTCCGCGTGATGAAGACGTTCTCGGGCTTGAGGTCGCGGTGGAGGACCTCGTGCGCGTGCGCGGCGGAGAGCACGTCGAGCATGGCGTCGGCGATCTGCAGCGCCTCCGGCAGCGGTACGCGTCCGCCGAGGCGCCGGCGGCGCTCCTCCAGGTTCTCGCCCTCGAGCAGCTCCATCACGATGAAGACGCAGCCGTCCTCGGCCACGTCGTCGTCGATCGCGCGGACGACGCCGGGGTGGCCGATGGCGTTCGCGAAGTAGCCCTCGCGGCGGAAGCGCTCCGCCATCGCGGGATCGCGCGCGAGCTCGCGGTGGAGGATCTTCAGCGCGACGCGGCTGCCGTTCCGGTGGGTCGCCGCGTACACGTTCGCCATCGAGCCGGTGGCGATGAACGCGTCGATCCGGTACTTGTCCCGGACCATCGTCCCGATCCGGCGGTGCGCGCGCTGTCCCGGCCCCTCCGCCAACGTCTCCTCCTCGCTCCCGGTCCGGAATCGTACCATGCCTTGCCCGCGCCCATGAGAGTCCACCTCGTCGACGGGACCTTCGAGCTTTTCCGCGCTCACTTCGCGCCGCGGCCGGGGAAGGTCGTGGGCGGGGTCGACGTGAAGGCCACCGCCGGGGTGGTCGGCTCCATGCTCGCGCTCCTCGAGGACGCGGCCGAGGAGGTGACGCACCTCGCCGTCGCGTTCGACAACCCGATCGTCAGCTTCCGGAACGAGCTCTTCGACGGCTACAAGACCGACGCGGGGGTCCCGCCGTCGCTCCGCGCCCAGTTCGATCTCGTCGAGGTCGCGGCGCGCGCGCTCGGGATCGTGGTGTGGTCGATGGACCGCTGGGAGGCCGACGACGCCCTCGCGACGGCGGCGACGCGCTTCGCCGAGCAGGGCGCGCACGTCCGGATCCTCACCCCGGACAAGGACCTCGGGCAGGTCCTCCGGGGCGACCGGATCGTCCAGGTCGACCGCATCCGCCGCAAGGTCGTCGACGAGGCCGCGATGCGCGCGCGTCGCGGCGTCGGCCCCCAGAGCATCCCGGACCTGCTCGCCTTGACCGGCGACGCCTCGGACGGCATCCCGGGGATCCCCGGCTTCGGGGAGAAGTCGTCCGCGACGCTGCTCGCCCGCTACGAGACGATCGAGGCGATCCCGGACGACGCGAGCGCGTGGGACGTCAAGGTCGCGGGCGCGCCGCGCCTCGCGGCGACGCTCGCCGCGCGGCGCGAGGACGCGCTCCTCTACAAGCGCCTCGCGACGCTGGCGCGCGACGTCCCGCTCGCCGAGTCGCTGGCGGACCTCGAGTACAGGGGCGCGCCGCGCGGCCCGTTCGAGGAGCTCTGCGCGCGGCTCGAGATCAAGCCGCGCGCGGTCCGCTTCCGCGATTGATCGACGACGCGGCCCGGGCCGGAGCGCCCGCGCCGGGCCGCGGCGCTCCGCCGGAGCGGCGAGCGTCCGACCTCAGAACGTGACGCCGAAGACGTCGCGGAAGCGGATGTAGGGCTCGCGGTTCGGGTCGACGTCGGCGAGGCCGACGCGGAGCGAGACGGTCTCGCCGTCGCCCCACGGCCACCAGAGCCCGTAGACGAGGAGCCCGTTGATCGGGCCGGTCGACAGCGCGAGCTGGCCCTGGCGGATCCCGCCGGCGCGCTCGACGACGTCGCGGAGCGGCTGCGGAGCACGGACGATCGTGGCGGAGGTCCACTCGTTCTGGTGCGCGATCTGCGTCGCCTTGCGCGCCGCCGGCTCCTGCTCCGTCGTGAACGACGACGTGACGCAGAGCAGACGCGGATCCCAGCTCCACCCCCGCGTGGGCCACGCGGCCTTCATCCGGGCCAGGCTGTCGAAGAGCGGCTGCCAGGCCTCGTTCCAACCACGAATGGTCATGCGGGGCAGTGTAGACCAGTCTCGAGAATCACGACGGATGATCTGCGCGGAAATGCGCGCCGCCCGCGCTCGGGGTCAGTAGGCGATGACCGGCCCCTTGGCCAGCCCGCCGTTCGGCGCGCGCGCGTAGAGGCGCAGGTGGCTGCCCGGGTGCAGGTTCCCGGTGTTCGGCACGTACAGCTTGAGCTGGTGCGGGCCGGGCGAGAGGCTCCCGAGGGCGCCGCCCTCCGTGTTGATGAACTTCCCGTCCTCGACGACGGCGATCCAGACGGTGAGGCGCCCGACGTCGACGACGCTGCCGAGCTCGCTCGGGAGCTCCTCGTGGCCGGCGATGGTGTCCGCCCGGAAGCCGTAGTGGGGCTCACCCTTCTCCGACGTGGTCACGATGTAGAGCGCGTCCGCCGGCCCCTCGACGGTCGCGCGGAAGACGAGGTCGCGGTTGCCGTCCGGGCGGATGCCGCCGTCGCGCATCGCGATCTTGTCGACGTTCAGGTTCTCGACGTCGACGGAGAACGCCGTCACCTTCGTCGAGTCGGGCGGCACCGGCGGGGTGTCGCCGCGCGCCCGCCGCGACGGCCCGGCCCCGGCGGTGGACTCCGGCTCCGCGGCAGGTCCACACGCGCCGAGGACGACGAGAGCTGCGAGGAGTGGGAGCGCGGCACGCATGCGGATCTTCTACTCCGTCCGAGAGGCGCTCGACAACCGCGGTAGACTCTAGGCCCGATGAGGATCCTCTCGCCCGCGCCGCCCGCGTTCGTCGATCCGGCGACCCGCGCTCCCGCCTTCGGCTCGTACGCGGGCCCGCTCCCGCCGATCGACCTCGGCCGCGCGCTGGTCGATCGCGCGCTCCGGCGGAAGAAATGGTTTTACGTCGCGCTGGCGTCCGACGAGGTGTGGGTGTCGCTCGCGGTGGTCCGCATGGGCTACGCGACCAGCGCGTTCGCGTTCGTCTTCGACCTCGCGTCGCGGCGCATGCTCGTCGACCGGAGCGTCGTCGGGCCCCCGCGCGCGGCGGAGGTGGCCGACGATCCCCACGGTCCGGGGCCGGTCGCGCGCTTCGGCTCCGGCCGGACGAGCATCGCGGTGGAGCGGCGCCCCGCGACGGGCGGCGCGCGGGCGGGCGCCGCGGGGCCGGACGCGCTCGAGCTCCGCGCGCGCTTCGCCGATCTCGACGTCGACGTGGCGATCGACGAGGCGACCGCGCCCCCGGCGATCTCCGCGATCGCCGAGATCGGTCCGTCGCTCGCCTCGGCGACCGAGAAGCGCGCGCTCGCGGCCGTCCGCGGGAGCCTCGTGGCGAGCGGCCGTCGCGTGTCGCTCGACGGCGCGCTCGGCGGGTACGACTACACGCACGGGCTGATGCCGCGACACACGCGCTGGCGCTGGGCGTTCGCGATGGGGCGCGCGGCGGACGGCGCCGCCGTGGCCTTCAACGTGGTCGAGGGCTTCGTCGGCGAGGCCGAGTGCGCCGCGTTCGCGCCGGGCGGCGTGTTCCCGATCCGCGAGCCGCGCTTCGACTTCGACGCCGCGCGCCCCGACGCCCCCTGGCGCCTCGTCGGCGAGGGGATCGACCTCACGTTCGACGTCGGCGCGGTGCACGCGCAGCGCACGAACCTCGTGCTCGTCCGCTCGCGCTTCCTCCAGCCCGCGGGCACGTTCCGGGGCACGCTCCGGATCGACGGCCGCGACGTCGCGCTCGAGGGCGTGCCCGGCGTCGTCGAGGACCAGGACGTCCTCTGGTGACGGAGCGCGCCGCCGGGACGCAGGACCTCCCGCGCGTCCTCTCGCTCCGCGACGCGACGATGCTCGTCGTCTCGTCGGTCATCGGCGTGGGCATCTTCCTCACGCCCGGAGACGTCGCG
Source organism: Labilithrix sp. (assembly GCA_019637105.1). Taxonomy (GTDB): domain Bacteria; phylum Myxococcota_A; class Polyangia; order Polyangiales; family Polyangiaceae; genus Labilithrix. The sequence continues at coordinate 17,277 of JAHBWF010000072.1, read as the reverse complement.
GCGCAGTTCCCGAGCGCCGGCGGCTTCTTCTCCGCGTGGCTCCTCGGCGGCGCGCTCGCGCTCGCGGGCGCGCTCGCGAACGCCGAGCTCGGCGCGATGTTCCCGAAGGCGGGCGGGAACTACGTCTACCTCACGGCCGCCTACCACCCGATGGCCGGCTTCCTGGTCGGGTGGCTCTCGTTCTTCGGCATCTTCGCCGGGACGGTCGCGACGCTCGCCATCGGCTTCACGATCTCGCTCTCGAGCCTCGTCCCGCTCGCGCCGGCGGCGAAGATCGGCGTGGCGATCGCCGTCATCTGGATCGCCTCGGCGGTGAACGCGTCCGCCACGAAGACCGGCGCCGCGGTCAACACGTCGACGGCGTACCTCAAGATCGGCGCGATGGTGCTCCTCGTCGTCGTCGGGCCGATCCTCGGGCGCGATCGCGTGGCTCCGGAGGCGTTCGCCGGCGAGGGCAGCGCGTCGTTCTCGTCGTTCGGCGTGGGGCTCGCCCCGGTCCTGTTCTCGTACCTCGGATGGAACGCCAGCGTCTTCGTCGCCGGCGAGATCGAGTCGCCGGGGAAGAACCTCCCCAGGTCGCTCTTCGTGGGCCTGGGCATCTGCACGCTCATCTACGTCCTCGTGACCGCCACGTACGTCTACGCCCTCGGGATGAGGTCGCTGCCGGGGATGCCCGTCGTCGGCATCCAGGCCGGTCACGTCCTCTTCGGGACGAGCGGCGGGCCGATCCTGGCCGTCATCATGATGGCGTCGATCTTCGGGACGGTGAACGCCAACGTCCTCGTCGGCCCCCGCATCGCCTACGCGATGGCGATCGACGGCCTCTTCTTCCGCGCCGCAGCCAGGCTCAACGCGGCGAGGACGCCGCACGTGGCCGTGATCGGACAGGCCGCCGTCGCGACCGTCCTGGTCGTCGCGTTCGAGGCGAACATCGAGAGCCTCGGCGGCGTCCTCAACTACACGACCTTCGCGATCGTCCTCGCGACGATCGCCGACACGACGGCGCTCTACGTGCTCCGCCGCCGCGAGCCGGAGCGCGAGCGCCCGTACCGCGCATGGGGATACCCCGTCGTCCCGTTCGTCTACATCCTCGCCAACGTCGCGATCGCGATCTCGATGATCCACGGCAAACCGGTCGAATGCCTCACCAGCGTCGGCGTCCTGCTCTCCGGGGCGCCGATCTACCTGCTCTTCGCCCGGCGGCGCGCGTAGACTCGAGGGCACGCCATGCTGACCGTCGCCGACATCATGACCAAGAGCGTCGTGACGCTCTCGCCGTTCGAGCCCCTCGCCCAAGCCGCCGACACGCTCGCCATGATGGGCGTCAGCGGCGCGCCGGTCTGCGACGCCGGCGCGCGCGCGATCGGCGTCTTCTCGAAGTCGGACGTCGTCGGCGGGCTCGTCGAGGGGCGGCTCCGGCCGGACGCGGTCGTGAAGGACCACATGACGAAGGTGACCGTCTCGCTGCGCGCGGGCGATCCCGTCACGAGGGCCGTGAGCGTCATGGCCGAGCGCTCGATCCACCGTCTGCTCGTCGTCGACGACGACGAGCACGTCGTCGGGATCCTGTCGCCGCTCGACATCTTGAAGGCCATCCACGACGGACGCCTGCGCCTCGAGAGCGGAACCGAGGCGTGAACGGCCGCGCGCCGCGGCCTCCGTTCGTGGCAAATCGCAACGAAAGCGCGCGGAGACGCGAGTTCGATGGTGCCGGCCCCGGCCGTGATCCAAGATGAAGGGGTGCGTCACCCGAACCTCGTCACGGCCCTGTCGGCGGTCCTCCTCGTCGCGTGCGCGCACGCGCAGGACGACGCGCGCATGCCGTCGGCCGAATTTGCGCCGGTGACGTTCGAGCCCGCGGCGGTCGTCGTCGAGAGCCCGCCGCCGGAGGACGCGCCGGTCGCGCGGCCGCGGCTCTCGCGCACGGTCACGCTCGGGCAGGGGACCGAGGCGCAGTACACGCCGTCGGCGCCGCGACCGCAGGCGGGCGGGCCGACGCAGAACGTGATCGTGAACAACAACGTCGTCGTGCAGGGCGCGCCCGGCTACTACGGATACGGCGTCGGCTTCGGCGGGTACGGCGGCTTCGGGCGCACGACGACGTCGCTCGGCGGGGACGGCCGCTCGGGCGCCGTCCGGGGAGCGCCGCAGTGGGGGTCGAGCGGCTGGGAGGGCGCGCGGCGCACCGCGGCGCCCGGGCAGACGCCCGGGATCGGCGGCAACTGGTCGCCTCCGCCGAGCTACGGCCCGGCGCCGATGAGGTAGGCGGAGCCCGGCGGTAGCCACGGCGCGCGCGGCGCCCTAACGTGACGCGCCTCGTGGCGACCGCAGGCGTCGACTTCTTCCGCGTCGATCGATCGGGGGCGACGCGCCGCCTGTTGCTCGTCGCCGGCGTGCTGGTCGCCGTCGGGGCCACGTCGATCGGCGCGCACCTCGTGAGCCGGCTCCCCCCGGACGTCGGGCACGTCGTCAGCCTCGTCGGCGGCCTCGTCGTGATGGTCGGGCTCATCCTCGGCTTCGGCGCGATGGCGATGCTGCTCTTCGAGAACGTCTACCTCCTCATCCAGGAGGAGGGCGTCCTCTGCCACGAGAACGGCAAGGAGACGAGCATCGCGTGGGCGGAGCTCGACGCGATCTCCGCCGACGCGACGGCCGGCGTCGTCGTCTTCGAGCGCAAGGGCGCGCCGCCCGTCCGGTGGTTCGCCGGGAAGAACGCGAAGGAGCTGCGCGCGCGCCTCGACGACGCGCGGCGCAAGGCCCTCCACGGGCTCCTCCGGTCCGATCCGCCGCGCGCTTGATGCGCCGCGATGTGATTCGTCGGGAGCGCGCGCGATCATAATCGGTCGTCGCCTGGCCCACTCATGGGCATGAGACGCTCTTCGAGGCGGCGCGCGGCCGTGATCTTCACCGCCGCGCTCGCCGCTCCCTTCTCCTTCTCCGCCTCGGCACGCGCGGGCGCCGAGGTCCAGGTGGCCTCGGGGCCGAACGTGCAGGGCTCGTCGTGGCGCGGCGACGCCGCCGTCGCGCAGTCGCTCAAGCTGGGCGTCCGCTTCAAGGAGATCGTCGCGATCGACGCGCTCACGCGCCTCGGCTACGCGACCGTCGACCAGCGGGTGCTCACGTACCTTTCGCTCGGCGCGAGCGTCTACGGCAAGCTCGCGGGAGGCCGACTCCGCCCGTTCGGCCGCCTCGCGCTGGTGCATCAGCACGAGGAGCCGCTGTCGGCGTACCGGCACGATCCCTTCGGCGCGCTCTTCGGCGTCGGCGACGGCATCCGGCACCGCGGCGGCTTCGCGGGGAGCCTCGGGACCGATCTCGTCATCGCGCGGGGAGCGTCGTCGGCCTTTCTGCTCGGCGTCGACGTCAACAGCACGTGGTTTCCCGATCCGCGCGGACCGGCGGTGTACTTCGGAGGTGGCCTTTGGGCCGGGCTCGACTACGCGCTCTAGGCCTCGCGCTAGGCCTCGCGGCGATCGCGCTCGGCGCGGGCGCGTGCAAGGAGACGACGCTCGAGGACCGCCCGTGCCCGCCCGAGGGCACGACGCTCACCTACGACGGCTTCGGCGAGGGATTCCTGGACGCGCACTGCCAGGGCTGCCACGGCGCGCCGACGAAGGACCGCAAGGGCGCGCCGAGCGGCTACGACTTCGCGACCGTCGAGGACGTGCGGCGCTGGCGGAGCCGCATCTTCTCCCGCGCGGCCGCCGACAACACGACGATGCCTCCAGGGCCCGACGATCCGCCGGCGGCCGAGCGGGAGAAGCTCGCCGAGTGGCTCGCGTGCGGCGCGCCCTGAGGTCGCCGGGCGCGAGCGGCGTCGCGCGGTCCGCGCGGTCACGTCCGGGCGGCGCGCGCGCGCCGCGTCGCTCACGCTCGGCGGTGCTCGAGCTGGTAACGCGCCGGATCGGCGCCGAGCACGCGGACCGTCGTCCGCTCGGCCTCGAGCGTCGCCACCGCGCACGCCGCGGCGGGCCGACCCGGCGCGTCCTCGTCGAGGTTCTCGATGAGGCTCTGCACCGTGACGTACGGGACGCCGGCGATGACGTCGAGGTGGTTCCTGTGGACGTGCCCGTTGAAGACGGCGCGGACCTTGCCGCTCTCCTCGAGGATCGCCCGGAGGGCGGCGCGCTCCTGGACGAGCGCGAGGTGCGGGAGGCCCGCGAACCAGAGCGAGTCGGACAGGTCCTGCTCGCTCGCCGAGTGATGCATCATCACGACGACCGGGAGGCGCGTCCTCGCGAGATCGTCGCGGAGCCACGCGAGCTGCGCCTCGGGGATCCGGACCGCGACGTCCTTCTGCTCGATCGTGTGCAGGACGACGAGGTGGAACCCGCCGCGATCGAGCGAATAGAACAGGCGCCCGCCGTGCGGCGCGTCCGCGGCGCCGTCCGGCGTCCAGATCCGCGTGAGGTCGTCGCGGGTCAGGTGGATCGTGTCGTGGTTGCCGGCGACGTTCACGAGCTCGGCGCGCGCCGTCCGGAGGATCCGCTGGCACTCGCCGTAGCGGGCGAGGTCCGCGTCGCGGCTCTCGTCCTCGATGTCGTCGCCGAGGTTGACGAGGAGGTCGGGGTGGAGCTCCTCGTTCATCCGGCGGACGACCGCGCGCGTCAGCTCGGCCGCGTGGTGCGTCAGCTTCCGGAGCTTGCCGTCGTGGTACGCCTCGGGCCCGAAGTGGAGGTCGGTGACGAAGCCGATCTTCAGGGCCATGGCGGCCCATGGTAGCGTGCCTTCACCATGCGTCCCGTCCTCATTGGCGCCGGCAGAGGTAGCCGCCTCGAACACAGGACCGACGAGATCCCGAAGACGCTCGTCCCCGTGATGGGGCGCCCGATGCTCGACTGGATCCTCGACGCGCTGGCCGAGGCCGGGTTCACGCGGCGCGACGTCGTCTTCGTCTGCGGTTACCGGGGCGACGTCCTCCGGGCGCGCTACCCGGAGTTTACCTACGTCGAGAACCACGACTGGGAGAACAACAACATCCTCGAGTCGCTCGTCTACGCGCGCGACTACCTCGGCGGCGGCTTCTTGTCGTCGTACACGGACATCGTCTACCGCGGCAGCGCCGTGAAGGACGCCGTCGCCGCGAAGCGCGACAAGGTCCTCGTCTGCGACACCGACTGGCGGCGGCGCTACGTCCGGCGCACGAAGCACCCCGAGACCGACGCCGAGAAGATGCGCGCCGACGGCGAGCGCGTCGTCGAGCTGTCGCGCACGATCGCGAGCGAGGCCGCCTGCGGCGAGTTCATCGGCGTCGCCAAGCTCACGGCCGACGGCGCGAAGGAGATGCTCGCCGCGTACGACGAGGCGAAGGCCACGTGCCCGACGCTCGGCGACCGGCCGTTCCAGAAGGCCTACCTGATCCACCTCTGGCAGTGGATGATCGAGCGGGGCGCGGTCTTCCACCGCGTCGACACGCCCGGCGGCTACATGGAGCTCGACACGCTCGAGGACCTGTCGCTCGCCGAGACCTGGTGGCAAGGCGGGTCGTGACGACCGCGGGGGCGACCCGTGGCGGTGCGGCGCCGTCGGCGCATGCCGGTGGGGCGCCGTCGGCGCGCGACGGCGAGGCGGCGCCCGCCGCCCGCCCGAGGTCGCCCGAGGTCGAGCTCGACGGCGTGACGAAGCGCTTCGAGCGAGGGGAGGGCGCCGCGCTCCGCGGGATCTCGCTCGGCGTCGAGAAGGGAGAGCTCGTCGTCGTCGTCGGTCCGTCGGGGTGCGGGAAGTCGACGACGCTCCGGATCGTCGCCGGCCTCGAGGAGGCCGACGCGGGCGCCGTCCGCATCGGCGGCAAGTCGATGGCCGGCGTCGCGCCGCAGGACCGCGACGTGGCGATGGTCTTCCAGGGCTACGCCCTCTACCCGACGATGACCGTGCGCGAGAACATGGAGTTCCCGCTCAAGATGCGCAAGGTCGATCCGGCGGAGCGGCGGAGGCGCTCGAGCGAGGCCGCCGAGCTCCTCGCGCTCGGACGCCTGATGGACCGCCTCCCGTCGGAGCTCTCCGGCGGCGAGCGCCAGCGCGTCGCGATGGGGCGGGCGATCGTCCGCCGGCCGCGCGTGTTCCTCTTCGACGAGCCGCTCTCGAACCTGGACGCCGCGCTCCGCCAGGAGCTGCGCGTCGAGATCGGCGTGCTCGTCCGCGAGCTCGGCGTCACGGCGATCTACGTGACGCACGATCAGGTCGAGGCGATGACGCTCGCCGACCGCATCTGCATCATGAACAAGGGCGAGATCCAGCAGGTCGCGCCGCCGCGGACGATCTACGAGGCGCCGGCGACGAGCTTCGTCGCGACGTTCATCGGCGCGCCGAAGATGAACCTGCTCGAGGGCACGGTGACGGGAGGCGCGATCGCGTGCGGGCCCTTCACGCTCGCGGCGCCGGAGGGGAAGAGCCTGCCGGAGCGCGTCGTCGTCGGCGTGCGGCCGGAGGACGTCCGGCTCGTGGGCGCGGGCGACGAGGGCGCGACGAAGCTCGAGGTCGCCGTGGCGGAGCCGCTCGGTGCGGAGACCAACTTCGTCCTGCGCGCCGGCGACGTCGAGCTCCGCGCGCGCGCGCCCGGCTTCGACCCGCGCGACAAGGGCGCGGCGGTCCACGCGTCGCTCGCCGGCGCGGCGCTCCACTTCTTCGACGCCGGCGAGGCCGGAGCGCGCATCGCATGACGCGCGATCCGGCCGGGGAGGACGCGTGAGCGCGCTCATCGGTCGACGCGCGCTCGTCGCGGGAGGCGCGGCGCTCGCGGCGGGCTGCCGCCGCCGGGAGCGGGACGAGCGCGGCCGCGTGAGGCTCCGCTTCTGGTACACGCTCGGCGGGCGCAACCGCGAGGTCCTCCTCGAGATCATCCGTCGCTTCCACGCCGCGCAGGACGACGTCCGCGTCGAGGCGACCTACCAGGGCGACTACTTCGAGTCGCTCGCGAAGCTCAGGACGGCGATCGCCGCGAAGGCCGCGCCGGCGCTGAGCCACGTCGTCGCCGAGGTCGTGCCGTACCTCGCGCGCGCGAACACCCTCGAGCCGCTCGACGCTTACCCGGGCATGAAGGAGATCCCGTTCGTCCCTGCGCTCGGGCAGGCCGGCGCGTTCCGCGGAGGAGGGCGCGCCCCGCTCTACGGCGTGCCGCTCAACCGCTCGACGCCGCTCATGTACTGCAACGGCGAGCTCTTCGCGAAGGAGGGCCTCCGCCCGCCCGAGACCTGGGACGAGCTCCGCCTCGCGGCGCGCGCGCTGACGCGCCCGGGCGAGCGTTGGGGTCACGAGGTGCCGATCTCCTGGTGGTTCTGGGTCGCGCTCGTCGGGCAGGCCGGGGGGGAGGTGTTCGACGCCGACGGCCGTCCGACGCTCGGCGGCGAGGCCGGCGAGCGCGCGCTGCGGCTCTGGCAGGATCTCATCCACCGCGAGCGCGTCATGCGCCCGCCGCCCGGCCGTGACTACGACGCCTGGAACGTCACCAACCAGGACTTCCTCGGCGGGCGCGCGGCGTTCATCTGGACGTCGACGGCGTACATCCGTTACCTCGAGGACAACGCGAGGTTCCCGGTGGTCGCCGCGCCGCTCCCGCGCGACGTCCGCGCCTCGGTGCCCACGGGCGGCACGTTCTTCGTCGTCGTGCGGCAGGCGCCGGACGAGGAGAGGGCCGCCGCGGCGCGCTTCCTCCGGTTCTTCTGCGAGGCCGAGCAGGCCGCGTACGTCTCGACGCGCACCGGCTACCTCCCGACCACGGTCCCCGCGGTCGACAAGATGCGCGCGGACGGGTTCTTCGCGGCGCACCCGAACGACGACGTCGCGCAGCGCCAGCTCGCGAGCGTCGACCCGTGGCCTTGGGAGCCGATGCTCTTCCGGATCGAGCGCGACATCGTCGATCCGCGCCTCGAGGAGGCGGTCCTGCTCGACCGCGACGCGCGCGCGGTGCTCGATCACGCGCGCGCGCTGGCGGCCCGCCCCGGCTGATCCGGCCGGCGACCGTCGGCCCGAGAGGGTCGGCGAGCCGTCCGCGTGAGGCGCTCGTCCGGCGGACGCGCCGGCGTCCCGTCGGCCCGAGCGCGCCGGCGATCAACCCGACTCGCCGGCGTCCCGTCGGCCCGGGCGCGCCGGCGATCCGTCGTCGTGAGAGGAGGGAGGCGCCGCGGGGGCAGCGTCGGCCGTCGCGTCGTTCGTCGGCAGCTCGCCGCGGCGGCGGAGCGAGAGGAACGGAAAGACGCCGAGCAGGCCCGGCACGATCTGCCCCAGCAGGTACACGTTGAAGACCGTGGCGCCGCCCGCGAGGCCGATCGCCTCGAAGAGGCGCTTGAACGCGACGTGCCCGACGCCGAGCCCGGACGGCGAGATCGGGAGCGCCAGCGTGAGGAGGCCGAGCGGGAAGACCGTCGCGACGGACGAGTACGGGACGTCGCGGTCGAGGAGAGCCTTCGTGAGCACGGTGAAGAAGGCCATCCCGAGCGCGTGGAACGCCATCGACAGCGCGAGCGCGACGAAAAGCCGCTTCGGTCCGGCCGAGAGCAGGCGCATCGACGCGACGAGCTGGTTCAAAAGCTTGCTGATCTTCGAGGGCCCGCTCGTGTAGGCGTCGAGCCGAGCGCCGGCCTTGCGGACGACGAGGAGCGCGAGCGCGCCGCCGAAGAGCGTCGCCCCGCCGAGCGCCGCGACGACGGTCGCGAGGGGCCGGAGGAGCGGATCGGCCCAGATGCCGGGCCGCGCGAGCGTGACGAGCGTGCCCATGAGGACGAGGGCGACGAGGCCGAGCAGGCGCTCGACGAAGGCGATGAGCAGGATCGTCGTCCGCTTCTCCTTCGGCGCGTCCCGGGCGACGTAGAGCGCCTTCACGAGGTCGCCGCCGACGCTGCCGGGGATGACGGTGTTGAAGAAGAACGCCGTCATCTGCAGGCGGAGCACGGTGAAGAACGGCACCGCCACGTCCGCGATCCCCAAGAGGACGCGGAACCGGAGCGTCGCGACCGTCGCCCCGAGGGCGAACAGGCCGAGGTCCATCGCGAGCAACGACGGGCGATCGAAGAGGACCCGGAGCGCGCGGAGGTCGAGGTTGCCGCTCCGCACGAGCCAGCCGATGAGCAGCGCGGCGCCGCACGCCTTCGCCGCGAAGAGCAGGACGTTCCGGCGGGACGATGGCGCGCGCTTCAACGGGGCCGCCGTTCGGGTCGGCAGCCACGTGCGGCTGCGCGAGGGCGGCGCGCTCGCGCGAGCCGCCGCTTCGACGAAGCCGCCGACCGTGATCGGCGGAGAGAGCTCAACGCGCCGACAAATACACAGTCTCCCCGGACGCTTCAACGCCGGCACGACGGCAGCGCTCGCGCGGAGGTCGCGAGGGCGGGCGCGCCCCCCTCGCGACGCTCGTCGCCGCGCCGTGGCGCAGCCGTCGTCTCGCCGCGCCCCGAGGCTCGCCGCGCCCCGAGACCTGGCGTCGGACGCGCTCGGGCGAGTATCGTACGCGCCTCCGCATGACCACGAGGACCCTCCCGCACGAGCCTGGAGCACGGGATCGCGCCGCCGGCGCCTCTGCCGCGCACGGCGCAGGGGGCTGACGCGATGGCGTACACGCTCGTCCTCCCTTTCCACGCGGACCTCACGTCGATCGGCGAGACGGTCCGTCGCGCGCGCGAGGAGGGAGGGCCGCGGCACGGCGTCCGCGAGGTGCTGCTCGCGCACAACGGCGCGCCCCTCTCGCCCGAAGCGCGGGGGAAGGTGGAGCGGCTCTCTGCGCCGCGCGACGGCGACATGCCGGAGGTGCGCCTCGTCGACACGACGGACAGAGGGATCGGCGCCGGCTACAAGCTCGGCATCCGCGAGGCGCGCGAGCCGTACGTGATCTTGTCCGCGGACGATCTTCCTTTCGGCTGGTCGGACGTGATCGCCTTCGAGAGGGCGGGGCGCCCCGACTTCGCGATCGGCTCGAAGGCGCACCCCGAGTCGCGGCTCGCCGGACTGCCGCTCAAGCGCAGGCTCGCGTCGCTGACGTTCTTGACGCTCCGCCGGCTCGTGCTCGGCTGGGGCACGCCGGGCGACTCGCAGGGGAGCTTGATCCTGCGGACGTCGCTCGCGCAGGAGCTCGGGCGCGAGCTCGTCTACGATCACTACCTCTGCTCGCTCGAGCTCGCGACCCTGCACCTGGAGCGCGGCGGCCACGTCGTCGAGCTCCCGATCGCCGTCGAGCACAACCCGCACAAGAGCTCGGTCTCGGTGGTGAGCGACGGGTGGACGATGAGCAAGGAGCTCCTCGAGCTGCGAAAGCGCGTGCGGCGTCGTCGCTGAGCGGACGGCACGATCACCCGCCGGACGCGGGCCGCGCACGCGTGCTTGCGCCACCCGTGCGACTCATCTAGATCCGTCCCGATGAGCGGCGACGAGCGGCCCAGCGCCGGTGGGGAGGCGTCGCCTGCTCGCGACGCGCCAGCGGCGGGCGTCGACGAGGCAGGCGAAGGGCGAGAGCCCGTCGCGCTGCGCGAGGCGCGGCGGCTCCTCCCGTACCTCCGCATGTTCGACTTCGCGGGGAGCCCGCGATCGAAGGCGGCCTGGGCCGTGCGGGTCGCCGCGCTGGGCGTCGCGCTCGTCGTCCTCTGGCGCCGGGTCGAGGCCGCGACGCTCCCGCTCCTCTCGGCGAAGCCGCCCCCCGCGATCCCCACCGAGGAGATCGACGACTATCGCTTCCGCCTGCCGGAGCGTACGCGGCGCGCGATCTTCGCCGAGCTCGCGGCCGCCGAGCTCGCCGAGCGCGCCCGCGCGATCCAGGCGAACACGTGGAAGGGCCACCTCTGGTCGCGCGAGGACGATCGCGGTCACTACGAGCGCGTCGCCGTCCGGGCCGCCGCCGCGAAGCACAAGATCTCGCTGACGCAGACGTACCTCGTGCTCGACGAGGGGATCCGCGAGCGCTGGCCGGGGCCGGACGGCAAGCCCCTGCCGGCCACGACCCCCGCGCTCGATATTCGGTCGAACTGGTGAGTCGATGATCGGCAAGGCGACGCTGCGCTGGCCCGACCGCGTCATGTCGTTCATGGCGCTGCGCCTCATCCTCTGGGTGACGGTGGCCGCGTTCAGCCACGAGGGCATCCTGAGCGATCCGTTCAAGGTCGCCGACTGGATGGATGACCACCAGTTTTACTCCTGGGAGCAGTCGGACCGCATGACGCTGCTCCGGTACCACCAGCTCCCCGCGTGGAACCCCTACTGGTGCGGAGGGACCGTCGGCATCGCGGCGCCGGAGGATCCGTTCCTCGGGCCCGACTTCCTCTTGCGGCTCGCGTTCGGCGTGTCGCACGGGCGCCGCCTCGCGATCGTGCTGCTCGTCGTCCTCGGGTTCGAGGGGATGTACCGGCTGTGCCGGCGCCTCCACGCCTCCGCGGTGGGCGCGACGTTCGCCGCCGTCGTCTACGGCACCTGCGACCGCTTCGTGAGCTTCATCCACGACGGGTGGGTGAACTTCATGGGCTTCGAGCTCATCCCGCTCGTCCTCTACTTCCTCGTCGAGGGCACGCTCGGCCCGGCCGACGAGGGCGTGGGCGCGGTGGAGCGGGCGGAGCGCGTCCGGCGCGCGCGTTTGCTCGGCGGGTTCTTCGTCGCGTGGATCGTCCTGTCGGCGGGGACGTACCCCACGCCCTACGCGATGCTCTCGGTCGGCTACGTCACGACGGCGATGAGCCTCCACGGCTTCTTCCGCGGGCGGAGCGGTCGAGACGTCGAGTTCGACCGGGAGGGCTCGCGCGCCCGCCGCTGGCTGCGGCTCCTCCGCGCTCCGTGGCTCGCCCCGTGGGTCACGGCCGCGACGATCGGCGTCGTCGCGCTGGGGCTGTGCGCCGGCAAGATGATCCCGACGCTCTCGTTCCTCGTGCAGTTCCCGCGCGTCTTCACGCCGGTCGAGACCCACACGGCGGCGGAGATGTTCACCGGCTTCTGGGCGCGGTACTCGGTCGTCCTCGTGCTGGCGCTCGTCGGCGTCGTCACGGCGGACGTCGCCGCCGGCGTGTTTTTCGGCGGGGCGCTGCTCTTCTTCTCCCTCGCGATGGGCGACTTCGGCGACTCGTCGCCGTTCCACGTCCTGAAGTCGCTGCCGATCTTCGGGCAGCTCCGCTTCCCCGATCGCTTCATGGTCGGCGTCCTGCTCTTCTCGAGCGTCGCGGCCTCGCGTGGGATCACGCGCCTCGAGGACGCGATCCCGGCGGCGGCGAGGCGCGCTTGGGAGCGGTTCTTCGACTGGCGGCGGCGCACGTTCGGGGGCGCGTCGGTCCCGTACCCGGCGGAGATCGGCTGGATCATGGTGGGCGTCGCGGCGTTCGTCGTGTACTCGCGCGTCGCGCTGCCGTCCGCCGACGAGATCCTGACCGGCGTGCACATCCGGCCCGGCACGATGTACGTGCAGGAGGGCCCGCGGAGCTACGACGCTCCGTTCAAGCAGAGCCGCGGAAACCGGCGCGACGTGCACCTGTTCACGACGGCGAACATGGGGTCCATCTACTGCGTCGCCGGCAACCCGCTGCCCGAGTCGGCGCTGCTGCGCGGCGATCTCGCCCAGGAGGAGTACCCGCAGGATCCGACGAAGGCGACGGTGAAGCGGCTCGACTGGACGCCCAACGAGATCACGCTCGAGGTCGACGCCAAGGAGCCGACCACCGTGCTCGTCAACCAGAACTGGGCGCCTCAGTGGCGGAGCAGCGTCGGCGCCGTCAAGAGCGTGGAGAAGCTGCTCGCCGTGGACGTCCCGGCCGGCAAGAACGTCCTCGTCCTCTCGTACAAGGATCGGTTCCTCGGCTTCTGCCTCCTCGTCTCGCTCGCGTCGCTGCTCGGCGTCACGTTCGTGCTCGGCCGCGACGTCGTCCGCTGGGCGAAGCGCGAGCGCGCGCGATGGGGCACGCTCCCGCTCTGGCCGGACGAGGCGGCCGCGTCGAACGACGCGCCGGCGGCGCGGGACGACGCGCGCGCGGCCGCGCCGAACGACGCGCCGGCGGCCGCGCGAGGCGACACGTCTGCCGCATCGGCGCCGCGGGCCGAGCTCGCCGCCGACACGCCAAAGGTCGAGCCGGCCGCCGCGGACCCCGAGCCCGCCGCCGACGCGCCGAAGGCCGAGCCTGACGCCGGCGCGCCGAGGGCCGAGCCCGACGCCGCGGACCCCGAGCCCGCCGACACGCCGAAGGCCGAGCCCGACGGCGCGGACCCCGAGCGCGACGCCTGACGACGCCTCGGCGGGCGTCGGCGAAGCCACGCGGGCCTGTCGGCGCGGTCAGACGATGTCGGCGAGGATGCCGAGGACGAGCAACGCGACCACGATCAGCCCTGCCGTCCTCGCGTGCCTCGCCATCCCCGTGTTCGTGTTCACCGGCAACATTCGCTCGCTCCTTTCCCGCGGCGCCGCGGCCGCGATCGCACGTAGGGTTCGTTTTACGCAGGGACCATGCCCACGCGTGCTCCGTCCTTTTTCGGACCTAGCGCTCGACCTCGGCGCGCGCGAGCTCGAGCGAGGTCCTCCGCACCCGCGCGAGGAGGCTGCCCGAACCCGCGAGGGTCGTAGTAACGTGCGAGCGCGTCATGAGGCCGCGCGCGCGCTCCCACCCGTGGCTCATGCTCGGGCCGTCGCTCGCGGCGTGGATCCTGTTCGTGTTCGTCCCGCTCGGGCTCGCGGCCTACCAGAGCCTCTTCGCGTGGGACATGCTGACCGAGCCCGAGTGGGTCGGCGCGGCGAACTACGCCGCGCTGGCCGAGGGCGGCGAGCTCTGGCGGATCCTCGGCCGCACGCTCGGCTTCAGCGTGCTCGTCGTCGCGGGATCGATGACGCTCGGCCTGCTGCTCGCGCTCCTGCTCGACCGGCCCGGCCGGCTCTTCGCGTTCGTGCGCGGGGCGATCTTCAGCGCCTACGTCGTCTCGTGGGTCGCCGTGGCGCTCCTCTGGGTGCTGTTGCTCGATCCCGATCGCGGCGTCGCGGCCGCCGTCCTCCGCGCGCTGCACCTGCCGCGCGTGGGCTTCCTCAGCGACCCCGCGGCGGCGATACCGACGCTCGCCGGGGTCACGGTCTGGAAGATCACCGGGTACGCGATGATCGTCTTCCTCGCGGGGCTCCGCGCGGTGCCCCGCTCGCTCCACGAGGCGGCCGCGCTCGACGGCGCCGGCGCGCTCGCCCGCTTCCGCTGGGTGACCTGGCCGCTGCTCCGTCCGACGGCGGCCTTCGTCGCCACGACGAGCCTCATCGTCAGCTTCCAGGCGTTCGACGTCGTCCGCATCATGACGGGCGGCGGCCCGGCGCGCGCGACGACCCTCTTCGTGTACGCCGTCTACGAGCAGGTCTTCATGAACCTGAGCGTCGGCAAGGCGAGCGCCCTGGCGGTCGTCTACTTCCTCGTCCTCTGCGTCCTCGCCGCGCTCCAGCTCCGCGCGTGGCGCTCGCGGCCTCCGGGCACGCGGGGGACGGCCGCGTGACGGGCGCGTCGTCGCGGCGGGCGCCGTCCTGGGCGACCGTCCTCGCGCTCGTCGCGGCGGCGGTCTGGGTGCTGCCGTACGCGTGGATGGTGGTGACCTCGCTCAAGCCGCTCGACGAGATCGCGCGCGATCCGACCGCGCCGCTGCCCGCGCGTCCGCAGCTCGACGCGTACCGCGAGGTCTTCGCGCAGCTGCCGGTCGCCCGGTACACGCTCGTCACCGTCGCCGTCGCCGTCGCCATCGGCCTGCTCCAGATCGCGCTCGCGCTCCCCGCCGGCTACGCGCTCGCCAAGCTCCGCTTCGTCGGCAAGAAGACGGCGTTCGGCCTCGTCGTGGCGTGCTTGCTCGTCCCGCCGCAAGTGACGTTCGTCTCGGTGTTCTTGATGTTCGCGAAGGTCTCGCTGACGAACACGTTCGGCGCGCTCGTCCTGCCGTTCGCCGCGAGCGCCCTCGGGACCTTCCTGGTGCGTCAGGCGCTGCTCTCGGTCCCCGACGAGATCATCGAGGCCGCGCGGCTCGACGGCGCCTCCGAGCTCACGATCATCTACCGCATCCTCGCGCCGCTCCTCCGGCCCACGCTGGTGTCGGTCTTCCTCGTGAGCTTCGTCTACCACTACTCGGACTACTTCTGGCCGCTGGTCATGACGACCGACGACACGGTGAGGACGCTCCCGCTCGGGATCGCCCTCTTGAAGGAGCCGGGCAGCGGCGTCCGCTGGCACGTGGTCATGGCGGGCAACGTCATCCTCTCGCTCCCGGTGCTCGCGCTCTTCGCGATCGCGCAGAGGCACCTGATCCGAGGCGTCGCGGGTCGCGCCTGAGCGCTCGTCGCGCCGGATCGCCCCGCGAAGGGACGCTCGGCCCGCCACGCGCCTCCGCGCTCCGTCACCACGCGCCGCGCCGCGTCCTCGGACGAGGAGCCCACGACACGATGAAGCGAAACGCCGGCACCAGGGGCGGACCGGCGTTCCTCGGGATGGGATGGATGGGTGGGCTTCTCCGGGGCGTGGCCTCGTCTTGGTGGAGGGTTCGGGGATCGATATCGATGAGGAGAGTCTTGGGCGCGGCGGTCGCGGTCCGCCGCCTGCCGGGAGGCGCGTGGGCGCGGGGCCTAGGGCCCGCCCGGGCGGGGTCGGGAGAGCGCGGCTCGGATTCAGGTCATGTGTCTCGCTCGCGGTCGCCTGTCCGTGTCGTGCTCGTGACCGACCCCGCCGGGGGGATGCACGTCACGCGGGGGCTCGGTTCCCTCGTGGGTGCGGTCGATCCGGAAGTCCTGCTCGGTTTCGACTCCAGACCGAAGATCGTGGCGTGTCCTGGGGGTTGAGGTTGGGGGAGGAGAGGAGAGGGGAGGGGAACGGGATCGATGGCGAAGGCGCGCGCGTCTCACTCGGTCGTGCAGCTCGCGCTCGCCGAGGGCGTCACCCACGTGAAGACCGGCAGGCCGAGGGGCGTGCGGTCGGGGATGTTGGGGTAGTACCCGATGAAGTTGAAGCACATCTCTTCTTCGGTGCCCTCGCCGAAGGGGACCGTCACGTCGCTGGGGTTCTTCCAGGTGCAACGGGTGCGCATGACGTCGCCCTGCGCGACGGACTTCGAGATGGGGAAGTTCGCCTGCGCCTCGAAGCTGAACGACTTCTGCTCGAAGACCGTCTCCGGCGTCCCGTTGCCGCCAGGGATGCGCTCGGTCTTCATCGACTGCCCGCGCGTGTGCATGTGCGGCGAGGCGTTGAACAGCTTCACGTCCTTGAAGTCCCTGCCCAGCTTGTAGTCGCACCGGATCGTGTGCGTCGATCGCGGAGGGATGTTGAACTTGGTCGAGCCGAACGCGAGGACCCCGGCGTCGTGCTGCCTCAGGTCCTCGGTCGTGCAGAGCTCGTAGCCGCTCTGATCGGTGCCGGTCTTCGCCGTCGCGTTGTTGTAGTGGATCTGCAGGACCCAGTGCGTCGTGCCTTGCTCCTGAGGGAAGCCGGCCTCGGGCGGGAGCTCGAGGTTGTCGCCGCCGGGCGCCCAGCCGGCGACGAGCTTCCACGCCGCGGAGCCGAAGGCGTCGCACGGGAAGGGCTCCGGGCTCTCGGCCTTCTTCGTCTGGAAGAGGAGGATGTGGTGCACGATCTGCTTGTTGTCGACGATCGGCGCGAGGCCGGTCACGTGGCGCTTCTTCGCGAGGTTCACGTCGACGCCGAAGCACACGTACTGATCGAGCGCGCTCCCGGGCTGCATCGTGAACGGCTTCGACGCCTTGAGCACGGTGTCGGGCTTGCACGAGAGCGGCTTGACACCGTCGGCGGGCGCCTCGTTCGTGCAGCGCGCCGACGACGACTTCGCGCCGGCGGCGAGCCACGCGTCGATCACGCCGGCCTCCGCGCCGGTGAGGAGGGGCTGCGGGCTCGGCGGCATCGGACGCGCCTCGTCGTGGATGCGCTCCTGCAGCAGCTCGTAGACCTTCTTGTTCGAGCTGCCGCCGGGACCCGCCTTCTGCAGGTCGTCGTACGTGACGAGGCTCGTCGAGGCGCCGTACTTCGGCTCGCTCGCGTGGCACGTCTGGCACCGCGTCTTGAGGACGGCGTCGACGTCGCACGGGAGCCCCGTGGCCGTCTCGACCGGGGGCTCACCGCTCGAGTCCTTACCGCCCACGATCTCGCTCGGATCGGTCGCGGTGTCCTCGCCGCCGCCGCCCGCGCCGAGCGGCTCCGCCACCGTGCACGCGACGGCCAGCGAGGCCGCGACGCCGCCTGCGAGGACCGTGATGCCGAGCGCTCGTGCGTTCATACCGATCTCCTTGTCGCGGGTGTGACCCAACCGCGCGCCATGTTCGCGGCGCGCGACGCGCGTCGTGTTCGCGGCGCGCGTCGAGGCGCGCGCGCC
>JAHBWF010000071.1 GCA_019637105.1 Labilithrix sp. | reverse complement strand
ACCGCCGGCGACGAGCCCGACTGGGGCATCATGGCGCCGGAGGAGAGCCGCGAATACGCCCGCGTGATCGACAAGGTCGCCGGCATGGTCTCCGACGGCGATCTCCAGGCGCGCGTCGCGCGCCGCAAGATGTCGCTCCTCAACGTGATGTGGGAGGACACCGGGCGCGCGCAGGGCTCGGCGCTCGGACCGAACATCTCCGACCTCACGCTTCAGGTCCGGCGGCGCGACGAGGGCGGTCAGTTCCGCTCGTCGATCATGCCGGTCATCCGCCACCCGAACTTCACCGACAAGACGGGCGACGTGCCGGCCGACCGCTTCTTCGTGCGCGTCGGCAACGAGCAGCGCTCGCCGGGGAGCCTCCGGAGCGTCCCGCTGACCGACGTGCTCAAGAACCTCAAGGCGTTCGCGTCGCGCCCCGACTCGATCCTCGGCGACGGCAACATGCTCGCGCCGCGCGACTCGCACTTCCTCGTCAGCGCGCAGGCCGTCTTCCTCCCGATCCCGAAGAGCGGCAAGGCGGAGTTCAACCCGGTCCTCTTCAACTACCAGTCCGCGCCGGGCTCGCCCGCGGTGCTCACGATCCTCGTGACGCGCCAGGGCTCGAGCATGCAGGTGATCGAGAACAAGAGCGAGGACTTCACCGCGGCCGGCTGGGGTCAGGAGCTGTATTTCAACAACAAAGGGAGCCGCGCCGCGTTCACCGCGGAGCGCAAGAGCGACGTCGAGCAGCGCATCGCCGCGCAGGGCGGCCCGAAGACCGACGACGACAAGAGCGCGCTGCAGAAGGGCGCGGACGTCCTGTTCCTCGTGCAGGTCCCGTTGAAGCACCACAACCTCGGACGCCTCGGAGGATCGCTGCCCGGCGCCGCGTCCAAGGGCGGCGCCGCGCCGGCGAAGGCGGCGGCCGCGCCGGCGGCCGAGGCGGCGGCGCCCGCGGACGACCGGAGCGACGTCGAGCAAGCGGTGCTCGGTCACGGGCCGAACGTCGGGCCGTACAACGAAGGCCACGGACTGCGGTTCGAGCGCGATCCGAAGTTTCCGATCCGCATCACCGTGCAGTTCTACAAGGCGACGAGCAACGGCGTCGTGAGCGACATCGACCTCGACAGCATCGCCAAGTCGATCGGCGGCGTGTACGAGCACGCCGATTTCGTCGGCTCGCTCGTCCTCCCCGAGGGCGATCCGCGCCGTCCCACCGCGTGGCAAAAGGTGCCGCGCGAGTGGTTCCCTTGGTGACGGCCCGCCGCTCGCCGCGGCGGCGCGCGCCCCGCCCTTCTCCGCGTCTTCTCGGTGACCTCCGCACGCTCGCGCTTCGGCGAGGCACCTCGGTTGCATCCGAGCCATGCGGAGGAATCACCCATGAAATCCGTTACTTGTTTCCTCGCTGCCGCTCTCCTCGTGAGCGCGTGCAGCCGTGATCGCGCGCGCGAGACCGATCCCGCCACCTCGAAGGAGCAGCCCGGCGCGCTCGTCGAGCGCCTGGCGAAGAACCCGAACGATCAGGACCGCGCGGGCGTCACGACGCTCACCGCCGCCTCGTGGGTCGCGAACGACGCCGCCATCGACCGCATCGTAGCGTCGCGCTGCGCGCGCGAGGTCGCGTGCAACAACGTCGGGCCGGACAAGCACATCACGAGCGGCGAGGTCTGCGCGCGCGAGGTGCGGACGAGGGTCCACGCCGAGCTGAAGACGAGCGAGTGCCCGAGCGGCATCGACGGCAAGGAGCTCGACGAGTGCCTCGACGCCATCCGCGGCGAGAGCTGCACGAACCCGATCGACAGCGTGGCCCGCGTCGCCGCCTGCCGAGCGAGCGAGCTCTGCGTGAAGCTGATGGCGCCTCACCGCTGATCGCGTCGCCCGCACGGACGCGCTCGCCGCCGCGCGTCGCGCCCCGCCCGCTCCGCCCGAGGGGTCGCGGCGCGTCAGCGGCCGAACTGGACGCAACGACGGCTGAGCGTGCCGTGCTCGAACCCGCGGATCGGGAAGCCGACCGCGTGATCGTAGAGGCTCGCGGCCCCCGCGACGACGAAGAGCGGATCGAGGTGCTCCGACGTCGGGTTCGCGCGGCGCGCGTCGGGCCCCTGCGAGCGCCAGGCGAGGAGCTCGTCGAGCTCGGCGTCGGCGAGCAGGTTCGCGACCCACGCGTCGAACGCGCGCGCGGCGGCCGCCGGCGGAGCGTCCTTGCGGGGATCGAGCTCCAGCGTGTTGTGCGTGACGCCGCCGCTCCCGACGAGGAGGTAGCCGCGCGCGGCGAGCACGCCGATCTTGCGCCCGATCCCGAAGAGCCGGCGGGGCACGGCCCCTTGCACGAGCGAAAGCTGGAGGACCGGGACGTCGGCGTCGGGGAACATGCGGAGGAGCGGGCTCCAGACGCCGTGATCCCAGCCGCGCTCGGTGCGCTCGACGGGGACGACGGCGCCGAGCTCGTAGGCGAGCTCCGAGGCGCCGGGCGCGTCGTAGGCGACGTGCTCGAGGGCCGCGGCGCGCTCCGCGCCGTCGTACCCGTCGAAGTCGCGGAGGAGCTTCGGACGCGACGCCGTCGAGCCGCGGCTGAGCGTCGGCGCCTGCCAGTGCGCGCTCACGACGAGGATGCCGCGCGGCCGAGGGAGCTCTCGGCCCCACGCGGCGAGCTCGCCGGCGCTCTCCGCGTCGAGCGCGGACGACGGCGCGCCGTGCGAGACGAAGATCGGAGGGACGTGCCGGGCCGGCGGCCCGCCGCTCGGAGAGCTCACCGTCGTCGGCGGCTGCGGAGCGCGACGACGCCGCCCATCGGCTGCGGCGGATCGGGATCGAGCGGAGGGAGCGCGGAGACGAGGCGCTCGATGCGCGGGAGCGCGTCCGCGGCGGCGCGCTCGGCGCGCAGCTCGTCGAACTCGCCGTCGAACACGAGGCAGAGGATGTAGATGCCGGAGAACGACAGCGCGAGGACGAAGTCGTGCTCGCGCTCGACGTGCCGGAGGTGACGCCCCTTGTGGAGGCCGTCGAGCGCCGGGAGGCGGCGAACGGCCGCGATCGCGCGGCGCGTCGCCTCGCTCTCGCGCGGCAGATCGTCGTCGCCTTGCTCGCTGACCACCGCCGCCGACTCGGCCGGGACCGGCGAGCTGTCACGCTGCCCGCCCTTCGCGCCGCCCGAGAGCTCGACCGCGACGGGAGGCTCGGGACTGACGTCCTGCAGCGGGCCGCTGTCGTCGTCGACCTGCGACGCGAGCTCGCGGTCGGAGACCTCACGAAGGAGCAGCTCGTTGCGCGCGCGCGGCCGCGCCGGGACGGACGCGCACCCCCAGACGACGGGCGAGTCGGTGTCGATGACGACGACGTCGAGCGCGCGGGCGCGCGCGGCGAGCGCCTTGAGCTCCTCGTGGAGCGAGGTGGCGACCGGCTGGCGGATCCGCGTCCTCTCCGAAGGCGGCGAGGCGAGCGCCTCGGAGAACGTGTTCGCGAGCATCGCGAGGCGACGCTCGAGGGCGTCGCGATCCTTCGGCGCCTCGGCGAAGCTGGCCACGACGTGCCGGCCGTCGGACAACCGGCTGACCAGGACGTTGTCGGCCTCCGGCGTCGCCTCGCCCAGCGCGAGCATGCGCACGTCGTCCGCCTGCAGCTCTCGTTTGGCGAGCGATACGAACCGCTCGAACACGGGTGAATCGTCGATCATGCCAGAAGCCGAACTTTCTAGCACATTTGGCCGGCCTCTGTCCCCGACCTCGCGCGGTCGCGGGCCGCGCGCGTGCGGCTTCGGCGACGGCCGCGGAGGGCCGCCCCCCGTCAGTATTTCGGCGTCGGCCCGTGGTCGATCGCGTACCGAGCGTTCTGGATGCACATCGAATCGTTGAGGATCAGGCAGGCCTCGAGGCAGACCTGGCGCTCGCACTTCGAGCCGGCCAAGCCACGGCACATGAAGCCCTTCGCCCGCGTCGCCGCGGTCTTGCGCGACGCCTCGTCGCGCGCGAAGGTCGTCATCTGCTGGCGGTGGTGGTTGCAGTTCGTCTCCGCCGACCGCGCGAGCGCCGCGAGCCGCTCCGCTTCTTCCTTGTCCTTGTCGGGCGACGGCGCGCCGGCGTCCTTCTGCATGGGAGCGCCGGCGTCCGTCGGCGCGGGGGCGCCGCCGTCTCTCCGCGCCGTGGGCGCGGGCGCGGGCGACGGCGCGGGGGAGGTCGCCGTCGCCGTCGCCGTCGTCACCGCGGTCGTCGAGGCGCTGGGCGCAGGCAGCGGCGCGGGGACGACGGTCGCGCCGGGCGCGCTCGCGTCGGGCCCGTCCGTCGCCGCCGTGAGCGAGGCGTCCTTGCGGATGACGAAGTACCACGCCCCGCCGCCGACGAGCGCGAGCAGGACGAGCCCCGTGATCACGCCGAGCACGGCGACGACGACGCCGCTCGTCCCCGGCGGCTGCCCCGTCGTGTTCGCCTGGGTCTGATGCCACGTGCTCTGCGTCGGGCCCGGCGCGCCGGGCAGCGAGCCCGGATCCATCCGAGGGAAGCTCGGCGTGAACGACGAGCGCGACGGATCGCCGACGGTCGATCCCAGCCCCGTCGTCGACATCCCGACCGCGAGCAGGCCCATCGGCGACGCCGCCGGCGACGCCATCGGCGAGTGGGGGCGCGCGGTCCCGCCGCCGAACGGCGCCGGCCCCGTCCCCGCGCGCACGACGCGGGAGACGCGCGTCGCGGAGAGGCGACCGCGCTCGGACGCGAAGGGGGCGAGCGCTTCGGCGAGCGCGGCCACGTCCTGGAAGCGGCCCGCGGGGTCCTTGTGGAGGCAGCGGAGGATCACCGCCTCGAGCTCGGCCGGCGCCTGCGGGCGCCGCGCGCGGAGCGGCGTCGGCGGGTCCATCGCGATCATCGCGCAGAGCGCCGACGCGCTGGGCGCGTGGAAGATCGGCGAGAGCGTGAGCAGCTCGAAGAGGATCGAGCCGAGCGCCCAGATGTCGGCGCGCGCGTCCACGTTCTTCAGGCTCCGCACCTGCTCCGGCGACATGTAGAGCGGCGTGCCCATCACCGTGTCCGTCGACGTCAGGTTCTGCGCGCCCTCGTCGACGGCCTTCGAGATGCCGAAGTCGAGCACCTTCACGCACGGCGAGCCGTCCGGCCGGTGCGTCAAGAACAGGTTCTGAGGCTTGAGGTCGCGGTGGACGATCCCTCGGCCGTGCGCCTCGCCGAGCGCCTCGCACGCCTGGAGGAGGAGATCGCACGCTTCGTCGATCGGGAGCGCCCCGCGCCGCTGGAGGAGCTGCGCGAGGTCGACCCCGCGGAGGTGCTCCATGACGATGAACGGCGCGCCGTTCGGGAGGGTGCTCGCCTCGAACACGCGCACCACGTGCTCGCTCTGGATGGCGGCGGCGGCGCGGGCTTCGCGGAGGAAACGCGCGACCGCGCCCTCGCGCGACGCCTTGTGGGGCGCGAGGAACTTGATCGCGACCGCGCGCCCGAGCGACGTGTCGACGGCGCCCATGACGACGCCCATCCCGCCCGTCCCGACCACGGAGTCGATGCGGTATTTCCCGCAGATGACCTCTCCCGGTCGCGGGAGCCCGCCCCCGTCGATCCCCCCGCCCCCACCGCTCCGAACCGTCGAGTCCATCCTCCCACGAGCCTAACAACCTCTGCCTGGCGCGGGACAGGGCTATACCGTCGTACGCTCGGGCAGAGGGATGCCTTCCCTCGAGGGATCGACGACGCTCGACCGAGCGTCACGCAGGTGGCTTACGCCGCGCGGAGCGCGAGCTCGACGAGCTCAGTCGGTGCAGGGGACGTCGGCGTAGGGATCCGATCCCCGATCCGGACGGACGACCGCGACCTGCAGGCGAGACTCGCTCGAGCGGGCCTTCTTCGCCGCGCGCAGCCGAGCTTCGCTCGACGCGTCGCGTCCTCCACGCTCGCGCCCGCGGGCGACAGGAAGATGACGCGTTGCAGCTTCAGGTTTGGCAGAATTTGGAAAGCTCATGACGCCGAACATGGAACGCAAAGCGTATGCCCTGGTCGGATGAGTGGGCGAATCCTTGGAAATCCCGTCGACGCCCGCGAAGGGCCGTTCGCAATTGACCGCATAAGGTGTCAATTCCTACACGGAGATCTGTAGCCGAGAGGACGCAGCTACGATCACCGGAGTCCTCATGACGCAAACCGCCGCCGTTCTCCGCGACGGCGACGGGGAAAAGTCGATGGCTCGGGATCCGAAGAAGCTCGGCAGGTACCGCGACAAGCGCGCCCCCGGCGTCACCAACGAGCCGTTCGGGGACGAGGCTCCGCCGTCACGACCGCTGGGCTCGGAGGCGCCGCGCCGTCCGGATGCACGGGAGAGCCGAGACGAGACCGGCGCGTTCGTCGTCCACCTCCACGACGCGACCCGACGGCACTACGACGTGCGGCTCGAGGCGTCGGGGGTCCTCATGAGCTTCGCCGTGCCGCACGGGCCGAGCCTCGACCCCGCGCGGAAGGTCCTCGCGGTGAAGACCGAGGACCACCCCATCGAGTACCTCGAGTTCGAGGACGTCATCCCCGAGGGGCAGTACGGGGCGGGCGCGATGATCGCGTGGGACCGCGGCTCGGTGACGTACCTCGAGGGTCCGCCGGAGGCCGAGCTCGCGAAGGGCAAGCTGCACGTCGAGCTCCGGGGGATGAAGCTCCGCGGGCGCTGGGCGTTCGTGAAGCTCGCGAAGGGCGAGACGGGCAACGAGTGGCTGCTCTTCAAGAAGCAGGACGCGGACGCCGACCCGTCCCGCGCGCTCCTCGAAGAGCTCCCGCGGTCCGTGTTCTCAGGCCTCACGGTCGACGAGCTCGCGCGCCGCGACGAGATCGCGCGCGCGCACCTCGATCGCGCGGAGGCGCTCGGCGCGACGCGCGACCCGTCGCTGATCGAGGAGCTCTTCGACGTGGAGCGCTCGCCGCTGATCGAGGGCGATCCGGCGGCGGGCGAGCGCGCGGCGGCGGTGCGCGCGACGACGGACGCCGCGGCGCGTGGAGCCGCCGCGAAGGCCGGCGCAGCGACCCACGCGCCGGCGAACGGGCGCGCAGCGACGAGCGCCGACAGGATCTACGACGCGGAGCTCGACGGCGTGCGCGTGCTCGCGGTGCGCGACGGGGACGCCGTCACGCTGCGCGCGTGGACGGGCGAGACGCCGGAGCGCATCGAGGCGTTCTACCCCGATGTGGTGCGCGCGCTGCGCTCACTGCCGGTCGCGCGCGTGGCCTTCGACGGCGAGCTCGTCGCCTTCGACGCGACCGGTCATCCCAACCTGGCGCTCCTCGCGCAGCGCGTCGCGCGGGTGGCGAACGGAGACGCGCACCGCGCCGTGACGTCCACGCCCGTCGTCCTCGTCGTGAAGGACGTCCTCGCGCTCGGCGATCTCGACGCGCGGCCGCTGCCGCTCGAGGCGCGGCGCGCGCTGGCCTCCGAGCTCCTCCCGCCGCTCGGGTTCCTCCGCGCCGCGACGCCGCTCGAAGGCGACGAGGCGCGGGTCCTGGCGACGTGCGCGTCGCTCGGGATCGCAGGCGTGGTCGCGAAGCGCAAGGGCTCGCCGTACGCGCCGCGGCGCGGAGCGTGGACGCCCCTGTCGACCGGCATCGCGCCGCGCTCGCGCGCGCGCGTCGACCACCGCGCCGCCGATCGAAGGAGCACGCTCCACCAGGTCGTGGTCTCGAACCGCGACAAGGTGTTCTGGCCGCCGGATCCCGACGCCGGCCTCCCGCGGTACACCAAGGGCGATCTCGTCGACTACTACGCGGGCGTCGCCGGCGTCCTCGGGCCCTTCTTGAAGGATCGGCCCGTCATCCTCGTGCGGTACCCGGACGGCATCGACGGCAAGAGCTTCTTCCAGTGGAACGTCCCGGTCGGGATGCCGCCCTGGATCCGCACGCTGACGCTCGCGCACGACGACGACTCGAGCGCGCCCGCGAGCGGCTCGCGACGCGGGCACAAGCCGCCGAAGCGCGTGTTCCTCGTCGACGATCCGACGACGCTCGTCTACATCGCGAACCTCGGCTGCATCCCGCTCCACGTCCTGGCGAGCCGCGCGCCGGATCTCTCCCGCGCCGACTTCTTCACGATCGACTTCGACGTGAAGCAGTCGGAGCTCCGTCACGCGATCACGCTGGCGGCGACGCTCCGCGAGCTGCTCGACGAGATCGGGCTCGTCGGCTACCCGAAGACGTCCGGGCAGACGGGCCTCCACGTGCTGGTGGCGCTCGGACCGCAGCAGAGCTTCGACACCGCGCGGGCGCTGGCGGACCTCCTCGGGCGGCTCCTCGTCGAGCGGCACCCCGACATCGCGACGATGGACCGGACGGTGAGCAAGCGCGGGGAACGCGTCTACGTCGACACGGGGCAGACGGGCACCTCGCGCGCGATCGTCGCGCCCTACTCGGTGCGCGCCGTCCCGGGGGCGACCGTCTCCACGCCGCTGTCGTGGGACGAGCTCACGACGGACCTCGATCCGCGCGCCTTCACGATCGCGACGGTGCCGGCGCGCATCGCGAAACGGGGCGATCTCCTCGAGGGCCTGCTCGACGCGCGGCCCGACGTCGTCGCGGCGGTCGGCGCGCTCGCCGCCCTCGTCCGGAGCTCCCGCGCGTGACGCCGAGCGCCCGCACGGACCGGAGCTCCCCACGCGTGACGCCGAGCGTCCGCCCGACCGAGCGCGACGCTACGGCTGCGCGAGCCCGTTCGCGTAGTCGATGGTCACGTACCGGTTCAGGCCGAACGTGCCGGGCTCGAAGCGCTTCGTCTCGCCGTTCGGCCAGCGCACCTCGATCGCGAGCTCGGTGACGCCGCCCTCGCAGCCCTGCGCGCCGAGGCCGAAGAGCAGCGCGCGCGCGTCGGCCGAGCTGTACGTGCCGCGGCTCGACTTCACCTCGCGCACCCACCGCTTCGCCGGAGTGACGAGCGTGACGCGCGCGCCGATCGCGTCACGGTTCACCGCCACGCCGTCGCCGCGGAGGCGAACGCCGAGCCAGCCGTTCTTCTGGCCGATCGTGTTCTCGAAGAGGAAGTTCGCGCGGCCCGCGCCGCCGTTGTCGCGCCCCCCGACGAGGAGATCGAGGTCGCCGTCGCCGTCGATGTCCGCCCACGCGAGGTTCTGCCCGGCCTTGACCCGATCGGTCGCGCCGGTGCGGTCGTTGATGCCGCTGGCGAGGCCGACGCTGGTGAAGGTCCCGTCCTCACCCTGGTGGAAGAGCCCGAACCACGCCTTCTGATCGGGCTTCGAGTAGGCCTCCTCGTACTTCTTGTCGCGCGTGACCGAGAGGTCGACCCGGCCGTCGTTGTCGAAGTCGACGGCGGCCGCGTCGATGTCGCCCTCGTTGAACGGGATCCTCCGGGCCTGCGTCGCGTCCACGAAGGCGTAGCCCCCGGCCTCGCCCTCGTTGAGGAGGAGCATTGACGGATCGCTCCACTTCCGCGACTCGTCGGAGTCGACCGGGTGCGAGATCGCCGCGAGCCAGACGTCCATCGTGCCGTCGCCGTCGACGTCCTGGCAGTCGATCCCGAAGCCGTTCGAGCCGACGTGCTTCGAGGCGTCGCCCGGCTGCGCGTCGCGGCCCTTGCCCGTGCTCAACAGGAACGGGTTGCCGGTCGCGAGCGCGTTGAAGCCTCGCTTGCGCGCCACGTTCGTGAACGAGCCGGAGCCGTCGTTCTCCCAGAGCGCGCGCCAGCCGAGCCCGACGCTCACGCCGTAGTGCGAGACCAGGACGTCGAGGTCGCCGTCGTCGTCGTAGTCGCACGCGACGACGCCGTTGGTCGGCTGCCCGGGCCGGCTCTTCAGCCTCTCCGAGACGTCGCGGAAGGTGCCGTCGCCGTTGCCGAAGAAGAGCTGGTCGCGCACGGCCTGCGCGGTCCCGCCCGCGCCGACGTAGAGATCGAGCCGGCCGTCGCCGTCGAAGTCGCCGAAGACGCCGTTGGCCGCGACGACGGCGACCTCGAGCCCGGAGCGCTCCTTCTTCGTGAAGTGCCCCTTGCCGTCGTTCAGGTAGAGCGCGGAGGTCTCGCCCTCGAGGGGGACGTCGAGCCCGGCGAAGCAGTCTTGATCGCCGTCGTTGTCGACGTCGGCGAAGACGAAGAACGCCGCCTGCACGCCGCGGAGGCCGGACTCGTCGGAGAAGTCGCGGAAGGTCTTGTCGCCGTTGTTGACGAAGACGAGGTGGTCGAACGGGATCCCGCTCTGCGCGTTGGGGAACAGGCTGTGCGCGACGACGTCGTCGCGGCCGTCGCCGTCGATGTCCGCGAACGCGAGCCGGCTGTGGTCGTTGATGGGGATGGGCGTCTTCGGGTTCGGGACGAAGTTGTCCTTCTGGATCCCGCTCGCCTCCGAGATGTCGACGAAGAAGTCCTCGCCCAGCAGGGCCAGAGGACGCGGCTCGCACGCGACCGCGGGGGCTCCGCCGTCGCCGCCGCCCACGGCCGCGGGCGTCTCCGACGAGCACGCCCAGATCGTGAGCGCCGCGAGGCCGAGGGTGCAAGCGAGGGGCGTTCGGCGGCGCATCGGTCCGCGTGCAGTAGCACGTTCTTTTACATCGTAAAGTGAAGCCCGCAGGCCGGCGCCTCTCCTCATGGAGGTTTCATGCCGAGACGGCGCGGAAACGCCCACGAAAAACGACGCGCGGCGGCCGGAAATCGAGCGGCTGGCCGCTCGACTTGACGCGCCGGACAACCCGCGTCAGTTAGGGCGGGCCGTGGCAGCCAGCTATTTCGACGTCGACGGAACGCTCGTCCGGACGAACCTCGTCCACCCCACGCTCTTTTACTTGATGCACCAGCGCACCCCGATGCGCAGCCTGCAGAAGCTCGCGCGCGCGGCGCTCCGGAGCCCGTCGTTCGTCTGGGCGGAGCTCCAGGACCGGCGGATGTTCAACGAGGCGCTCTTCACCTCGTACGAGGGGATCTCGCAGGACCGGCTCCTCATCCTGGCCGACGACGCGTTCGACTCCGTCCTGAAGAAGGCGATTTACCCGCACGCGCGCGATCTGGTCGCGCGGAGCCGCGACGAGGGCCACGACGTCGTCATCGTCTCGGGCGCGCTCGACTTCTTGATGAAGCGCCTCGCCGATCACCTCGGCGCCACCCACGTCATCGCGAACAAGCTGGAGATCAAGGACGGCTACGCGACGGGCCGCCTGCTCCGCCCCGTCGTCGCCGGTCCCGAGAAGGCGCGGCTCATCCGCGAGCACGCGCGCGCCCACGGGCACGATCTCGCCGAGTGCTTCGCGTACTCCGACAGCTACTCGGACGTGCCGATGTTGAGCGTCGTCGGGCACCCCGCCGCGGTGAACCCGGACGGCAAGCTCCAGCGGCTCGCCCGCACGTACGGCTGGCCGGTCCTCACGCTCGACAAGAAGTCGGTCAACTGACCGCCGCTCGGCCGCGGCCGGCGGCCCGACGGAAGAGGTCTCCCCGGCGGCAAGCTCACCCGCGACCGGCGGCTCGACGGAAGAGGTCTCCCCGGCGGACGCGCGGCCGCGTCGCGTCCGATCAGCGCGCCTCAGCGGTCCGGACGCGCGGCCGAGCCGCGCGCCGGCCCTCGTTCCCGTACGCACGTACGGTAAAATAGGGTACACTCGTACGAGTCATGGGGACGCGGAGCCACACGCCGAAGGGGCAGATCGCGCGGGCGCGGATCCTCCGCGCGGCAGAGCCCCTGTTCGCCGCGCGCGGCTTCCACGGCGCGAGCATGCGCGACGTCGCGGACGCGTCTGCGCTCCCGCTCGCGACCGTCGTGTACCACTTCGCGCGGAAGGAGGCGCTCTACGCCGCCGTGCTCGGCGCCATCGCCGACGAGCTGCTCGCGGCGCTCGCGCGAGGGCAGGCGGAGCACGCGAGCAAGGCGGCGCGCGGGCAGGCGAGCGCGGGGCCCGCCGGCGCCGTGCGCGGGTTCATCCGCTGGTCGATGCGGAGGCCCGAGCGCGTGCGCCTCCTCGTGAGGGAGCTCGTCGACAACCCCGCGCGCGTCTCGCGCGCCTCGTCGCTGCCGCTGGCGCCGGTGCTGGAGACGCTCACCGACGAGGCGCGCGCCGCCGGCCACCCCCGACCCGAGCTCGCGGCGCTGCACGTCGTGGGCGCGGTGAGCTACGTGATCACGGCGCGCCCGACCGTACGGCGCATCGTCGGCGCCCCGCGCGAACGCGCGATGATGGCGACGTACGAAGCCGAAGCGGACGCCTTCGCGCGGCGCGCGCTCGATCCTTCGGCGAGCGCTCCGCCGCCGAACGACGCGAACGCGGCGGCCCGCGCGCGCCGCGCGGACGCGGAGGCGACGCGCGCCGAGACGACCGACGAGCCCCGCGGGACGCGCGGGGCGAAGGAGCCGCAACGGAAGAAGGAGCTGCACGATGGATCGAGAGCGACAGATCGAGCTCGTCCGGCGCGTCCTCGCCCACGTCGAGGCCAAGACGACGGACGCGGCGCCCGCGGGAGAGACGCTGGACGTCGAGGCGTACGCCGATGAGCGGCGCGTCGACCGCGAGATCCAGGTCCTCTTCCGGCGGCTGCCCGTCGCCGTAGGGCACGCCTCGCAGCTCCCGCGCGCGGGGGACTTCGTCACCCACGACGCCTCGGGAGTGCCGCTCTTGATCGTGCGCCGCGACGACGGGGGCGTCGACGCCTTCGTCAACGTGTGCCGTCATCGCGGCACGCGCGTGGAGTCCGCGCCGCGCGGCAACAAGCGCGCGTTCGCCTGCCCCTACCACGGCTGGACGTACGGAAAGCGCGGCCAGCTCGCCACGATCCCGCACGAGCGCGGGTTCGCCTGCGTCGACAAGCAGGCGCGCGGGCTCGCACGGCTCGCCGCGGGGGAGGCCGCCGGCCTCGTGTTCGTCGCGCCGTCGCCGCTCGCGGACGGCGAGGATCCCGCGCTCGACGCGCGCGCGTGGCTCGGACCGCTCGCCGACGACCTCGAGGGGTTCGGCCTCGGGTCGTCCGTCCTCTACGGACCGCGATCGGTCGACAAGGCGCTCTCGTGGAAGCTCGCCATCGACATCTTCCTCGAGACGTACCACCTGCGCCCGACGCACAAGGACACGATCTACCCGATGTTCTTCGACAACCTCGGGCTGGTCGATCGCGTCGGCCCGCACCTGCGGAACGTCTTCCCGAAGCGCACGATCAAGGAGCTCGCGCGCGCGCCGGAGTCGACGTGGGCGCTGCGCGCGCACGCGAACGTCCTCTACCACCTGTTCCCGAACACGCTCGTCCTCGTGCAGCCCGATCACGCGGCGGTGCTGCACGTCTGGCCGAACGGCCCGGCGCGCACGACCGTCGCGTCGTACCTCTTGGTGCCCGAGCCTCCCGCGTCCGACAAGGCGCGCCGCTACTGGGACGCCAACGCGGACGTGTTGTACGGCGCGACGGAGGAGGACTTCACGATGGGCGAGTCGATCCAGCGCGGCCTCGCCTCGGGCGCCAACCGCGAGGTCGTCTTCGGCGCGTTCGAGCACGCGCTCGCCCACTTCCACGCCGAGGTCGCGCGACGCACGCGCGCGGCGTGAGCGACGCGACGCCCCGCGCGCCTCGCGCGTCCCGGCCGTCAGCGGACGTAGACCTCGAGCGTGCGCGTGACGAAGGTCGCGGAGTTCTCGGCGAACGTCCAGTCCGGGCGCTCCGGCGTCGGCGACGGCCCGATCCCGAGGTCGAGGGCGGCCTCCCCGGAGCTCCATCGGTTGAAGCAGAGGACCGGCTTCTCTTCGACGTGGATCTGCATCGAGCCGTAGCAGCCTGGCTGATCGCGCAGGACGTCCGCGTGGTCGTAGAGCCCGTCGTCGCCCGTGCCGTAGCAGTGCGACCAGAACTCCAGGTTCCCCGTGACCGGGGCGAGCACGTCGGGTTGGTTCGCGGCGAACGAGCGGACGATCACGTTTCGGATCGGCTCCTCGAAGACCCAGTCGATGGGGACGCCGAGGCGCGACGCGTCCTCGGTGAACGCGTCGAGCTCCACCCACACCTCTTCCTCGTCGAGGACGAGCCGATACGCGACCCGCTCGAACGTCCCGACGCTCGCCGAGGCGTTTTCGGAGTAGGGGACGTCGTCCGAGCTCTTCCAGCTCGCCTCGGTCGGGATCTCGAGGCGGAAGACGCGATCGAACGCGCAGTCGACGCCCGCCTTCCTGGGCGGGCACGGCGTGGTGCACGTCGGGCCGGTGAAGAGCGGACGGCACTCGAAGCCGCCGCCGTCGGCCGCGTCTCCCGCGTCGCTCGCGTCGGCGACCCTCACGTCCGCGAGCGTGGCCGCCTCGATCGGATCGGCGTCGGCCGGCGCCGCGGGCGAGGAGTACCCCGTGAGATCGGTCAGGAGCGAGCAGGCCGCGATCGGCAACGCCGACGTCGCGGCCGCGACGAGCCTGACCATCCGCCTGAGACCGCCGGCCATCGAAGCAGGTTATCACGCCGCTCCCGCTCGCATGATTCGGCGCGCCTCGTGAGACGGCGACCTCGTGCGCGGAGGCGACGGTCCTCCGGAGGCGCGCGCCGGCGCGGCGACGTGAAGCGGCCCCCGCGGGCGAACCTCAGCCGTGTGTCTCGCTCTCCTCCGACTCCCCCGGCGGGGGGCTGGTCGGAACGCGGCGCAGGCTCCACACCCCCGAGTCGCGATCGAAGAAGGACTCGAAGACGGTCTCTAGGTCACGGGCGTCGGAGTCGTCGGCGGACATGGGGCCTCCCGGCGCGTGACACTTGCAAGCAGTGCGCCGTCGACGCGCGTTCGCGCTTCCGTGGGAGAAGGCACGTGGGGTCGCGACCGAACTGTTCCTCCACGGACAGCGGCCGTTGACCCGCTGTTCGCCCGTGAACAATGGGGCATCTCCTCTGTGCGGGGGGGTGTGTACACGGGGTGTTGTGCTTTTGCCGCACTCTTGTAAAGACAGCGCCGATGAAGGCGCCGACTCCCGACGAGCCGACGCTCCGGTCTGCGACGCCGCTCGGCCACGCCTCGGGTCGTCCGCTCACCTCCGATCCGTTGGTCGGCGTGGTGAACGCTCCTACCGGCAACTGGATCGTCCCGCTGCCCGAGAAGAGCCACTTCATCGTCGGGCGCTCCTCGGAGTGCGACGTCTCGATCCCGGACGGATCGGTCTCGCGACGGCACCTCCGCGTTCACGTCGGAACGGAGCTCGCGATCGAAGACATCGGGAGCGCGAACGGCACGACCTACGACGCGAAGCCCCTTCGTCCCTACGAGCGCACCGTGATCGAGCTCGGGCACCCGATCAACCTCGGAGGCACGACGCTCTTCATCCACGCCGCGCACGGCATCGTCGCCCCCGGTCGCGCGCCTCGCGCGACGCGCCGGCCGGCCGCGCCCGCCGCCGAGGTCGTCCGCGACGACGCGCTCCGCCGAATCTACGACCTCTTGCCGACGATCGCGCCGAGCCCCCTCAGCGTGCTCATCCTCGGCGAGACCGGCGTGGGCAAGGAGGTCTTCGCCGACGCCATCCACCGCGCGTCGTCGCGCGCCTCCGGGCCGTTCCTGAAGATCAACTGCGCCGCGCTGCCCGAGTCCATCCTCGAGGGCGAGCTCTTCGGCTACGAGCGCGGCGCGTTCAGCGGAGCGATCACCGCCCGCCCGGGCCTCTTCGAGGCCGCGCACGAGGGGACGGTGTTCCTCGACGAGGTCGGGGAGCTCACGCCGCCCACGCAGGCCAAGCTCCTGCGCGTGCTCGAGAGCGGCGAGGTGATGCGCCTCGGGAGCCGCAGCCCGACGCACGTGGACGTCCGCTTCGTCGCCGCGACCAACCGCGATCTCGCGGAGCTCGTCGCGAAGGGCGCGTTCCGCGCCGATCTGTTCTACCGGCTCGAGGGCGTGCGCGTGGAGATCCCGCCGCTCCGCGAGCGCGCCGACGACGTCATCGCGTTGGCGGAGTTCTTCATCGCGCGGCTCGCGAGCCGGATGAACCTCGCCGCCCCGTCGCTCTCGCCCGGCGCGCGCGATCTGCTCCGCGACTACGCGTGGCCGGGCAACGTGCGCGAGCTCCGCAACGTCGTGGAGCGCGCCGTCGTCATGAACCCGAAGGTCACGGAGCTCGACGAGAGTCACCTCGTCACCTACGGCTTCACCAGCCGCCCGACGCTCGCGCCCGACTCGCGCACGCAGACGGCGACCGACCTCGTCGCGGCGGCGCCGCAGGGCGACGATCTCCAGAGCGCGCTCGAGACGGTGGAGCGCCGGGCGATCGTCGAGGCGCTGGAGAAGACGGGCGGCAACCAGAGCGCCGCGGCGCGCCTCCTCAAGATGGGCCGGCACGCGCTCATCGCCCGCATCGAGGCGTACGGGCTGTCGCGCCCGCGGAAGAGGACCTGACGTGGCGGCGAAGAAGGATCCGGACTCCACGCTCCCGGGCGATCGCTTCGGGCACGTCGAGCTCGAGCTCGGCGCCGAGGCCGGGCCGGACGGCGCGCCTGCGGCGCGCGCCGCGCGGTCGGAGGACGTGACGCGGCCCTCGGATCGCACGCGCGCCGCCGTCGGAGATCCGCGCGTCGCGGCGATGCGCGAGCTCTACGCCGAAGGCGACGCGAACGGAGCGCTCTTCATCGCGCTGTCCATCGCGCCCGGCGTCGAGGCGGCCACGCCCGAGGCTCCGCCGGAGTCGACGATCACGCCCTCGCGCTCCGCGGCCGTCGGCGCGCGCTCCGGCGGCGGCGGCGACGCGCGCGCCGACGGCGGCGACGCGCGCTTCCCCGAGGATCGGACCGTCGCCCGCGACGCGTCGCAAGAGCTCGCGACGTTGGCCTCGGACCACGACGTCCCGTGGATCCGGAGGTCGGCCGAGGAGATCGCGTCGCTCCCGATCGACCACCGCGGCGGCTTTTTGCTCGCGCACATCGACGGCGTCCAGACGATGTCCGAGATCCTCGACGTCTGCGCGATGCCGGAGGCCGAGGCGGTGTTCTTGATCCGGCAGCTCGTCGCGATGGGCGTGGTCGCCTTCCGCCGCCGCGAAGACACCTCGCCGTCGTCGTCCCATCGGCCGCGACGCGCCCGCTGAAAGGCGCGCGCAGGATCGAGCGCGGCCGGACGCGCGCACGACCCGCGGCCCGGCGCGTCGCGAGCGAGGATCGAGCGCGGCCGGACGCACGCACGACCCGCGGCCGGGCGCGTCGCGAGCGAGGATCGAGCGCGGCCGGACGCGCGCACGACCCGCGGCCGGGCGCGCGGAGCCGTTGCGCAGCGTGAAGTGTTCGGCGCGGGCGGCGGCGAGGCGAAAATGGCCCGCCGCGGACGTCTGCACCGTCGGCGGCTCAGCAGCCGCGCGGACGCCGTTCGGACGACGGATCTCCTCGGCGCCACGGGTGAGCCGTTTGACGCTCCTCGGCGACCGGCCGGGAACAAAAGCGTCGAGGCCGAGCAGGAGCCCGGCGCCCCCGAGCTCGCGCGCGCGCCGCGCGAAACAGTCCCCTTCCCGGTCGGGCTCGACGCGCCGCTGGCGCACGGTGCCCGCGCGACGCGCGCGCGTGGAAGCTGCGCGTTGGTGGTCCCTCGAGTGCAGAGGCGCGAACCGAGGAGGTCACTCGACATGTTCACCTGCATCACATCGATTCGAGCGTTCCCAATCATCACTCTCGGCCTCGGGCTGCTGCTCGGCGGCTGCGCGAGCCCGACCGACGACGTGGACGCCTTGGCCGAAGGAGAAGACGAGGAGGCGGTCGAAGCCGAAGCGGAGTCGGTTAGCCAGGCCATCCCGATCGCGGCTCCGCTGGGCTTCGCCGGCGGCTGCGCGGGGTGCATCGGCGGCCTCGGCTTCGCCGGCGCGCCTGGGCTCGTCGGCGGGCTCGGCCTCGGCGGTCCGGGCTTCGTCGGAGGCGCCGGCCTGGGCTTCGCCGGCCCCGGCTTCATCGGCGCGCCCGGCATCGGCCTCGGCGGCGTCGGGTTGGGCCTCGGCGGCGTCGGGCTGGGCTACGGCGGCCTTGGGTTGGGCTATGGCGGCGTCGGGCTGGGCTACGGCGGCCTCGGGCTGGGTTACGGCGAGGCCGGGCTGGGCTACGGCGAGGCCGGGCTGGGCTACGGCGAGGCGGCGTTCGGCGAGAGCACGTTCGTCGGCGGCGCCGAGGTGGGCCTCGGCGCCGTGGGCTTCGAGGGCGTCGGCTTCGCCGGCGGCCCCGGCCTCGTCGGCGGGTGCGCCGGCTTCGGCTGCGGGCTCTGATCGCCCGGCGGCCCGCGACGCGTGAACGCTACCGCGTGCGCGCTCGGAGCGATCCGGGCGCGCACGCGGGGCGACGCGGCGCGACTCACGGCGACGCGGCGCCTCACGCCGGCCGCGCTCAACGCGCGGGCGGCGCGCTCGAGTCGGCTCCGCCCCGGAGGCCCTGGACGAGCGCGACGAGCGCGTCGCGATCGAACGGCTTCGCCAACCAGCCGTCGGCGTCGACCTCGCCCGCGCGCCTCGCCGGATCCGTCGCGGCCGTGATGACGACGATCTGCGGCCGCGGCCCCCCGCGCCGATCGAGCTCTCGACAGAACTGCCAGCCGTCCATCAACGGCATCGTCATGTCGAGGAGGACGATCCGCGGCAAGGACCTGGCGATCGACGCGAGCGCCTCTCGACCGTTCGCCGCGGTCGCGACCTCGAAGCCCTCTCCCTCGAGGATGAGCGCGAGCAGCTCCCGGAGCGCCTCGTCGTCCTCGACGATCAAGACCTCCGTCATGCCGACCTCGCCAGCGGGAGGACGATGTGGAAGCTGCTGCCGACGCCCTCCTCGCTCTCGCAGGTGAGGTCGCCGCCGTGGCGGCGGAGGATCTCGCGCGCCAGGTAGAGCCCGACGCCGAGGCCGCCCTTGTCGCGCGCGGTCCCCGCGTGCGCCTTGAAGAAGAGCGTGAAGACCCCCGCCTTCATGCTGTCCGGGATGCCCACGCCTTGGTCGCGGACCGTGAGCGTGACGTTTCGCTCGTCCGTGGACGTGAGCACGTCGATCGCGCTGCCCGGCGCCGAGTAGCTCACCGCGTTCTCGATCAGGTGACGCAGGGCCTGCGCGATCCTCGCCGAGTCGACGACGACGTAGAGCCCGGGCTTCAGCTCGACGTGGAAGCGATGGCTCGGCGCGCTGCGCTCGGCGCGGGCGATGACCGCCCGGGCGATGTCCGCGAGATCGACGCGCTCCTGCGTGAGGCGGAGGCGGCCGAGGATCATGCTCGCGAGGTCGAGCAACGTCTCGCTGAGGTGGTCCATGCGGTCACACGCGCGGACGATCGCGCCGAGCATCCCGTCGAGGCCGTTCGGCCTCGCCTTCGCGCTCTCGAGCTGCTGGGCGTAGCCCTTGGCGATCGCGAGCGGGGTCTTGAGCTCGTGCGCGACCCCCGCGAGGAGCTCGCGCTTGAGGCGCTCGACGAACATCTCTTCGGTCGCGTCGACGACGATGACGGCGACGTACTCGACGCGCCCGGCTTCGTACGCCGGCGAGAAGGTCAGCCGGAGGTACCGCCGCTCTCCGGTCCGCTTGAAGACCACGCCGTAGATCTCCCCCTCGACCCGCTCCCCGCGGAGCATCCGCTGAAAGGGCCAATCGACCGCAGGGATCGGGCGGTCCGCGGCGTCGACCAGCTCGATGGCTCCGGGCAGCTCCGCCCAAGACTCGAGCCCCGCCCGCTCGATGAAGGTCCGGCGCGCGGCTCGGTTGCACGCGACGACTCCGCCGCGGGCGTCCATCACGGCGACCCCCTCGGAGAGCGACTCGGCCAGGATCTCCCAGCAGCGCCTCCCGGCGAGGTGCTCGGCGGCCTCGAGGCAGCCGGACGCGATGTCCGTCATGTTGATCGCGAAGGCCTGCTCGTCCGGCCTCCAGCGACGGAGGGGCCCGACGTGCTCGAAGCAGAGGACCCCGTAGACCTGGCCGTGGTGCCAGATCGGCACGTCCATCATCGAGCTGATCCCGAGCGGCTTCAGGTAGAACGTGGTGAGCTCGGCCGTCCGCGGGTCCGCCTGCGCGTCGTCGGCGGTGATCGTCCGCCGCTCGTGGAGCGCGCGCAGGTACGCGGGGAAATCGTGCCCGTGGATCGGGAGGAACGACACGTGCTTCTGCTCGTTCGACAGGTAGAGGTCCTTGCAGACGATCCGCGTGCCGAGATCGATGCTCGCGTCGAGCGGAGCGCCGCCGTCGACGAGCGCCCAGATGCTGACCCGCGCGACGTCGAGGACGACCGCAGCGGCCTCCGTGATGGCCTGGAAGGTCTCCTGGATGTCGCTCTTGTCACGCCGAGCGAGCTCGAGCAGCACGCGTTCGCGGAGCGTGACGGCTGCGCCGGCGGGCGAGTCCATCCTGCGTTCTCCAGCCCGGCGCATCGACCGAGACGGTGGTGTCAAAAGGTGCTGTTCGGACGCGGGGTGGTCAATGCGGTGGCTTGGCCGCGCGCGGGCGACCTCCCGGCCGTCGGCGGAGCGAACCGCGCACGGGCTCGCGCGGCGTCAGCGGAGCGAATCGCGCACGGGCTCGCGCGCGACGAGCACGGAGCAGGTCGAGTTGCGGATGACCTTCTCGGCGACGCTGCCGAGCACGAGGCGCGCGAGGCCTCGCCGCCCGCGGCTGCCGGTGACGATCATCTCGACGTCGAGCTCCTCGGCGCGCTGGAGGATGACGTCGGCGGGCTCGCCCGCGCGCTGCTCGAACCCCGCGAAGCCGTGCTCCGTCGTGAGGCTCGCGAGCGTGGCCCGGCCGAGCGCCTCCAGCGCCTCCACCGCCGAGGCGGCCGGCGGCGTCCAGGTGTCGCCGAAGGGCATGAGCGCCGACGACAGCGCCGACGACGGCGGCGTCACGACGTGCAAGAGCGTGGCGCTGGCGCCCGTCGCGCGCGCGAGGTCGCCGGCGACGCGGAGGGCGGGGAGGGAGCCCTCGCTGAAATCGGTCGTGACCAGGAGCTTCCCCGTGGCCCGGCCCTCCCGGGCGACCAGCACCGACGCGTGCGCGTAGCGGACGACGCGCTCGGCGACGTGCCCGAGCGCGAGTCGAGCGCCCTCGCGCGGCTTCGCGCCCACCACGATCAACGACGCGCCGGACGCCTCGGCGACGCGGACGATCTCCTCGTCCGGAGCGCCGCTCTCGACGGTCACGCGCAGGTCGGGCACCGACTCGCCGAGGACGGCGCGCACCTGATCGTTCACGAGATCGCCGGCGCGCGCGATCAGGTCGGCCCCGAGCAGGAGATCGTTCTCTGCCGCGTTGGGCATGAGGGGGTGGTGCCGAAAGACGTCGAGGACGACGTGACAGACCACGAGCGGCGCGCCCGACGCGGCGGCGAGGACGCGCCCGCGCTCGAGCGCCGGCCGCGACGCGTCGGTCAGATCGGTGGCGACGACGACGGGGCCCGCGGTTGCCATCGCAGGAAGATTGGGCTCGATCGCTCCGCCATCAAGCGGAGGCGGACGCTTTCGCGCGCGGCGCGAGGCACGGACGAGCTCGGCGCGCCCCGACGCGATGCGCCGTGGTCCGGGGCTCGCATCCGCCCTCGTCCCACCACCGACCGCGTGACCGTCATGGCGACCGCGAGGCAGAGGCAGCACGAGCGCGGCGACGCCGCCGAGCGGAGCAGGCGCGAGCGCGCCCTGCGCGCGCCGAGGACCGGCTGGCTCACGTGGGTGGACGGGTACTGGCGCGCGGACGGCGTCTGGGTGGGCGGGTACTACCGCGCGGCGCCGCGTCACCTCGCCGGCCACGTCGCGACCGGCGCGCCCGCGTCGCTGAGCTCGCGGTAGCGCACGAGCATCGCGCGGGCCGCGGCCTCACGAGGCATCTCGGCGGCGAGCGCCTCGTAGAGCCGGCGTTGCCAGAGCGCGCCGGTCACCCTGCGATCGACGCGCGCGGCCACGACGCCGAGCCAGTCGTCCGCCTCGTCCGCTTCCACGCCCGACGCGACGAGCGCGGCGCGAGCCAGCGGGAGCAGGCGCGGAGCGAGCTCGAAGACCGAGCACGGGCGCGGCGACGGCGCGCGATCGGCGGGCCAGAGGATCTCGGCGCCGAGCCCGAAGCGCGCGGCGTCGTAGAAGCTCCGGCGCGCGTGCCCGAAGGTCATCCGGTTCACCCAGGCGTCGGCGTCCGCGGAGAGCGCGATCGTGAGGCCGATCGCGAGGGCGGCGTTCGCGATCATGTCCCGGAGGG
Organism: Labilithrix sp.; assembly: GCA_019637105.1. Taxonomy (GTDB): domain Bacteria; phylum Myxococcota_A; class Polyangia; order Polyangiales; family Polyangiaceae; genus Labilithrix. Next base: position 15,601 of record JAHBWF010000071.1, on the reverse strand, counting down.
TGGGCCCCGACGGGAGCGCGCGCATCTCGATGCGGAAGTGGCCGCCTCCCGCGTGGTCGTAGACGGCGCGGTTCCAGCGCCAGACCGTGCCGTGGTGAAGGCGCAGCTCGCGGAGCGGCGGCACGCCCCCCGCGCGCGCGACCGACTCGGGATCCTCGTCGTCGGTGCACTGCGGGAGCAGCGGAGCGTGGAGCCCCACGGACTCGGCGAAGAGCTCGCAGGCCCCCGCGCGCACCCAGCCGTGACCGAACGAGACGCGCGAAGGGCGCCAGTCGTCGTCGCGCGCGGAGCAGCGATCCTCGACCGCCTGCCGGAACAGCGCGACCCGCGTCTCCTCCCAGAGGCGCCGCCCGAGGAAGATCGGCGAGTTGCCCGAGACCGCGAGCACGAAGGACGTCGCGATCTGCGCCGCGTTGTAGGCGCGGGCGAACTCCGCCGCGTCGACGCGGAGGTGGATCTGGAACGACGTGTTGGCGCCTTCGAAGGTCACGTCGTCGGACGTGACCTCGAGGACGTCGGCGCCCTCGATGCGCACCACGGCCGGCTCGCCCCGGACGCGCCGGATCCCTGCCGAGAGCGCGCGGTAGCGGCACCCGTCGGTCAGCGCGGACGAGCGGAGGTCGTCGGCCGTGAGCGTCGGGAGGATACCGATCGTCACGACGTCGGCGTCGTGCTCGCGCGCCGCCGCGCGCGTGACCGCGAGCGCGCCCGCGAGCTCCTTCGCCATGGCCTCGAACGGCCGGCCCGCCAGGGAGAAGACCGGCGTGTTGATCTCGACGTTGTAGCGGTTCATCTCGAGCGTGACGCGCTCGTCGAGGGCTCGCGCGAGGACGGCACGGTTCACGGGCGCGGGGTGGCCGCGGTCGTCCACGAGGTGCAGCTCGAGCTCCGCGCCCACCGTCGCCGGGCCGGCGCCGAACCCGGGGCGCTTCACGATGTGCTCGAGCGCGGCGACCGAACGGACGAGCCGCTCGGAGAAGCGCTCGTAGTCGCCGGCGTCGAAGTCCTCGCGATCGATCTCGAAGCCCATCGCTCGCCTCCCGCGCCGCGCTCACGCCGTCTCGCGGTCCGCGCCGCCCGACCGCGGCGCGCACGCGACCTCGCGCACGAGGAAGAACCCGTCCTCGCCCTGCCCCTGGTAGCGCGGCATGAGGAGCAGCCCTGCCTCGGGCGCGCGCACGGGCCCGCGTCGATCGCGCGCGACGATCTGCCCCGCCTCGATCGGATCGAAGCCGGCGAAGCCCGCGAGCATGTCGAAGTCGTCGCCGGCGGCGACGACGTGGCGATGCCGCACCTCGACGACGAGCGCGCGCTTGCCCGCCTCGGGCGCGAGCGCGGCCGCTCGGGCGGCCACGTCGGGGACGTGGGCGGCGTCGATCGCGCCGATGGCGACGAGGAACAGCCAGACCGCGCCGACGTGACGTCGGATCGCCCCGGGGTCGCCGTGCTGACCCGCCTCGAACGATACGCCGAGGTGCCCGCGCGCGGACACCCAGCTCAACATCGACGCGTCGACGGTCCGCTCGAGCCCGAGCACGACGTTGACCGAGAGCGCGCACGCGAGCGCCCGGTTCTCGACCGTGTCGGAGAAGCAGACGAACGGCTCCGTCGGCCCCGACGTGGTGTGCAGATCCAGGAACGCGAGGCGCTCCCGTCCGCGCTCGAGCGCGAGGATCGCCCGGTGGAGCTCTCGCTGCTCGCGGTCCTCGATCGACAGCCCGTGCTCGGGCGCGGCGGCGAGGCGCTCGAGGTCCGGCGCGCGCCAGCCACGATTCAGGTCGCGCGAGACGAAGCGCACCCCGCGCTCGAGCGCGCGTCGGTTGCCGCTGAAGGCGACGACCTCGCCGCGGAGCACGCCGCGGCGCGGGCGGAGCTCGGCGAGGACGGCCCGCGCGGCGAACATGCCCGCCGGCTCGTTGCCGTGGATCCCGCCGGTGATCACCACCGTCGGACCTGCGGACGCGCCCGACACGGCGCCGAGGCATCGCGGCGCCGCGCCGAGCTCCGCGCCCTCGCTCGCGATCACGATCCTTCCCAGAGCGCGCGGAGATCGACGGAGAGCTGGCTGGCGATGTCGGTCGTCGCCTTCTCCGGGAGCACGCGCTTGACCGCGTCGAACACGGCGCGGACGATCGGCTCGGCCTCGGCCGGATCGATCGAGAGGTGCGCCGCCACCCGGCGGAGGAGCTCGTCTCGGTCGAAGACCTCGGACTCCTCCCCGCGATGCAGCGTGCATCGCTCGACGACGCCGCGGAGCGTGACGGGCAGGCCGGCGGCGAGCTCGCGCGCCTCTCCACCGCTGACCCGCGCCGCGAGCGCGCACATCACGGCGGAGAAGGCGTCGATGCTCGCGACGCCGGGCGGGAGCGCGACGCTCCGCTCGATCTCTTCCTCGATCGCGAGGCGCGCGTCCTGGCTCGACAGCGTCGCCTCCTCCGGGGGCGGCTCGAACCGCGGGCCCGCCAGCCAGAGCTGCTGGAGGCCGCGCGGGAGCTGGTGCGCGACGTCGTCGACGAGCTTGTCCGGCAGCTCGCTCCGCACCGCGTCGAAGACGACCTCGCACACGAGCTCGGCGTGCGAGGGCGTCACGCCGAGGTGTTCGGCGACGCGCTCGAGGAACGCGACGCGGTCGAGCCTCTGCGTCGGCTGCCCGACGCGGTGGCGGACGCACGTCGAGAAGAACGGTCGCATCGAGGCGGGCATGGCCTCGAGCAGGTGGTGAGCTTCGCCGGCCGTGAGCCGATCCATCAGCACGCACATCACGGCCGTGATCGCGTCTTCGGGGGCGAGATCGCGCGGGAGCCGCGCGTTGACGGCGACGCTGCGCTGCACGCGGTCGGTGGCGGCTTGATCCGCGACGGAGCGTTCGAGGTGCATGCGCTCCGTGGATGCATCCGGCGTGCGCGGCGGCGGCGCCCGCGCCGGCCGCGTCCACGCGAGCTCGAGCCGCGTCGCGCTCGAGGCTGCCGCGCGACGGCCCTGCTCGCGACGGCATGCGCGCTGCCTGCGTTGGGACATGGCGTTCAACCTCACCTCGCCGAGCTTCGAGCACGAGCACGAGATCCCTGCGCGCCACACGTGCGACGGCGCCGACGTGTCGCCCGCGCTCGTCTGGACGGATCCCCCCAGAGGGACGAAGGGCTTCGCGCTCATCGTCGACGATCCGGACGCGCCGGATCCGCGCGCGCCGAAGCGCACGTGGGTCCACTGGGTGCTCTACGACCTGCCCGCCGACGCGCGAGCGCTCGCCGAGAACGCCTCGCGAGACGACTTCCCGCGCGGGACGGTCGAGGGCGAGAACGACTGGAAGGAGATCGGCTGGCGCGGACCGAGCCCCCCGGTCGGGAGGCACCGCTACTTCTTCAAGCTGCACGCGCTCGACACGTCGCTCGAAGACCTCGGCGGCGGCGCCTCGAAGCAGGACCTCGAGAACGCGATGATGGGCCACATCCTCGCCACTGCGACGCTCGTGGGCACCTACCGCAGGCGGAAGGGCTGAGGCGCGCCCGCGCGCGCCGAGGTGCGTCGACGTGCGAGAGCCGCGGACGAGAGAGCGAGCGAGAGGTCAGCCGTGATTGCTTCTCGACGGACGCGCTCTACACTGTCGCGCGATGCTCTCCCCGCTTCGTTCGTTCGCGGCCCTGGCCGGTTTCGCCGGCCTCCTCGCCCTCTCGACCGTCTTCGCCTGCGGCGAGTCGGCGAACGGCTCGCTCTTCGATCCAGGCTCGAGCAGCGGCTCGAGCGGGACGTCGAGCAGCGGCTCGAGCGGCTTCCCCACCGGCGACGGAGGGGTCGACGACGGCGGGGGCGACGACGACGGCGGGCCGCCGATCGGCACGCTCGAGGCGGTGATCCGCGACTTCAAGCGGTACGATCCCGACGGCGGCAGCAGCACCAACCCGGACTTCGAGAACGTCCCGGCCGAGGAGGACCGCCCCGCCGGGGCCGGCACGCCGTACTTCGGCCCGTGGACCGAGGCGACGCCGGCGTACTACCCGGACGCCGACTACGCGATCGACATCGTCCTGCCCGACCTCGGCGCCGACGGCAAGCCGCAGTACAACACGGCGGCGTCGTTCAAGGGCGTCCCGGGCCGAACGGCGACCACGCACGGCAAGGCCTTCTTCGATCAGTGGTACCGCGACACGCCGGGGATGAACGTCGTGCGGAAGATCCTCCTCACGCTGGAGAAGGACTCGAACGGCGTCTACTCGTACGACAGCGCGGTCTCGGGCGTCCCGCTCTCTCCGGCGGACCCTCGGAAGAACTTCTTCCCGATCGACGACGGGACGTCCACGTCCACGGAGGCCGACGGCTTCGGCAACCAGGGCGAGGCGCACAACTATCACTTCACCGTCGAGCTCCACACCAAGTTCCGCTACCGCGGCTTCGAGACGTTCAAGTTCAGCGGCGACGACGACGTCTTCGTCTTCATCAACAAGAAGCTCGTGATCAACATCGGCGGCATCCACTCGGCGCTCACGCGCGAGGTCAAGCTGCCGGAGGTGGCCGCGGCGATCGGCCTCGAGGTCGGCAAGGAGTACCCGCTCGACTTCTTCCAGGCGGAGCGCCACGTCGTCGAGTCGAACCTGCGCATCGACACGACGATCGAGCTCGTCTCCGGCGTCGTGAAGTAGGTGCGAAGCGGCGTGCGCATCCCGGCGCGCCGCGCGCGCGCCGAGGTGCGCCCGCGGCCCCCGCCGGAGGCTCGCTTCGCTGGCACACCCAGCGCGCGCCGTGGTACGAGGCACACCCGGTCATGTCGCACCCCCTCGTCGTCACCCTCGATCGCAAGAGCGCCCCGCGGACCATCTTTGCCGGCGACCGCCTCGTGGAGGTGGACCTCCCGCCGGGGACACGCTGCATCTATCCGAAGCAGCCGATCGCGCCGCTCAAGGACGTCGACGCCGCGATCCGCTACGCGATCAACCACCCGTACAACTCCGAGCCGCTCCACGCGAAGCTCCGCCCGGGGATGAAGGTCGTCATCGGCATCGACGACATCTCGCTGCCGCTGCCGCCGATGCGCCGCCCCGACGTGCGCGAGCGCGTGCTCACGGTGGTCCTCCAGACGCTCGCCGATCACGGCGTCGAGGACGTCGAGATGATCATCGCGACCAGCGTCCACCGCCGCATGACGGGCGAGGAGATCCGTCACGTCGTCGGCGACCGCATCTTCAACGCGTACTACCCGGACCGCCTCTACAACCACGACGCCGAAGACCTCCGCAACATGGTGGAGATCGGCACCACCGAAGAGGGCGAGGTCGTCGAGCTGAACCGCAAGGCCGTCGAGGCCGACCTCGTCATCTACGTGAACCTCAACCTCGTCCCGATGGACGGCGGTCACAAGTCCGTGGCCGTGGGCTTCTGCGGCTACAAGAGCCTCCGCGCGCATCACAACCCGAAGACGATGCGCAACTGCCACTCGTACATGGACCCGTCGAGCTCCGCGCTCGCGACGAGCGTCGAGCGCCAGGGCAAGCTCGCCAACAAGAAGCTCAACGTCTTCACGATCGAGACGACGGTGAACAACCGGATGTTCGATCGGCCGCTCGAGTTCTTGCACAAGAACGAGGACGACCTCTCCGCCATGGAGAGGGCCGCGCTCAAGGCGCTCACCGTCACGCTCTCGAAGGTGCCGCAGCCCGCGCGCCAGGCGATCTTCCAGCGCGTCCCGTCGCCGTACGGCGTCACCGGCGTCTTCGCGGGCGAGACCGAGGAGGTGCACAAGCACACCCTCGCGCGCTGCTACGAGCAGTACCTGGTGCCGATCAAGGGCCAGGCGGACATCCTCGTCACCGGCGTCCCGTACATCAGCCCGTACAACGTCAACTCGTTCTTGAACCCGCTGCTCGTGCAGGTGATGGTCAACGGGTACCTGTTCAACATGTACAAGGGCAAGCCGCTCCTCAAGAAGGGCGGCACGATGATCGTCACGCACCCGTGCACCGATCAGTTCGACAAGGAGCACCACGCTCCGTACATCGAGTTCGTGCACAACCTGCTGCCCGAGACGCGCGACGCGCTCGAGCTGCACAAGCGGTACGAGGCGAAGTTCGCGGCGAACCCGGCGTACATCCAGGCCTACCGGACCGGCCACGCGTACCACCCCGCGCACCCGTTCTTCATGTGGTACTGGGGCGAGGCCGGCCGCCAGCACACCGGCCGCGTGATCGTCGTCGGCGCGGACAACGAGTACATCCCCAAGCTGATGGGCTGGGAGACCGCGCGGTCGATGGCCGAGGCGCTCGAGATGGCGAAGGACACCGCGCCGCCGAGCCCGGAGATCGTCCTGTCGCACATCCCGCCGATCGTGATGGCCGAAGTCTCCGTCTGAGCCGCGGGGACACGCGTGCACCGATCGCGCGCGCTGTCGTTCGCGGCCGTCTCGGAGCAGCTCCGGGAGGCGCGGCCGCGCCGCTGGCGCTCGACCTGGCTCGCCTGGACGGCGCTCGTCGCGATCGACCTCGTGAGCCGCGCGAGCTACCTCGGGCCGAGGCTCGCGACCGCGCGCGGCGCGCTCAACTACCTCGCCGCGAGCGTCGCGCTCTGGCTCTCGGTGCGCCTCCTCCAGCTCGCTCCGCACCGCGCGCGGCTCGCGCTCTTCGCGCTGCTCGTCGCGCTGCCGATGGCGATCGAGTGGGCCGTGTTCGGCTCGTACGGCCAGTTCGTCGCGCCGACGGACCTCTCGCTCTTCTTCGAGTCGCCGCGCGTCGTCTTCCAGGCCGCGGGCGAGGGCGGCGATCGCTACGGCTCGCTCGCCGTCTTCGCGCTCGCCACGGCGTCCGCGCTGCTCCTCCCGCGCGAGGTCCGGCCGCTCCGATGGTGGCGCGCCGGCGTCGCGGCGCTCGTGCTGGCCGCCACCGTCGCGACCGGCGCGGTCTGGTGGCGCGCGTCGCCCAGCCTCGGGCACCCGCAGCCGGCGTTCGCCTGCGCGCTCGCCGGCCTGATGCGCCGCGCGACCGTCGAGGCGAAGGGCAGAGGCCGGATCGCCGTGCCTCGCGCCGCCGCGCCGGCGGCGGGCGGGCTCGAGGCGCCCTTGCCCAACGTCGTGCTCGTCGTCGGCGAGTCGCTCGCGGCGAGCCACCTCACGCTCTACGGCTACGACCGCCCGACGACGCCGCGGCTCCAGGCGCTCGCCGATCGCGGCGCGCTCCTCCCGTTCCGCGACGCCGTCGTCATGGGCCCGCACACCCGCACGAGCGTGCCGTACATCATGACCGGGATCGAGGGCCCCGATCCGTCCGGGCGCGTGCTCCGCGCCCCCACGGTGACGCAGTACGCGAAATCGCGCGGGTACCACACCGCCGTCGTGAGCGCCCAGGAGGAGTCGTGGGGCGAGCTCGACGCGCTCCTCCGCGAAGGCGCCGACTCCTTCCGCTCGGGCATCGCGTTCGCGCCGCGCGTCGACGTCATGAAGGGCGCCGACGACCTCATCGTCCTGGAGGAGGGCGTCCTCCCCGCGCTCCGCGCGCTCGCCGCGCCGTTCTTCCTCGTCGTGCACATGGACGGCAGCCACCTGCCGTACCGGAGCCACTCGCCTCCCTCGCACAAGGTCTTCCCGGAGGACGGCGTCAACTCGATGGGCGCGTACGACAACACGATCCGCGTGACCGACGAGGTCCTCGCGCGCCTGTTCGAGGCGCTGCGCGCGCGCGATCCCGAGGCGTGGCTCTTCTTCACGAGCGACCACGGTCAGCCGCTCGGCGAGGGCGGAGCGTTCTACAACCACGGCTACCAGTCGAACGTGGTGAAGGATCCGCTGCTCGTCTTCCCTCCTCCGTCGAGCGACCGCGCGACCTGGAGAGCGATCGCCGAGGCGCCGGCCTCGGCGTGCGATCTCATGCCGACGATCCTGCACCTGATGCAGGCCGCGCCGCTCGACGAGGCGCCGACGGACTGCGTCGACTGGCTCGCCGGCCCGCCGGCGCCGCGTCACCGCGTGGTGAGCGCGTTCACGCCGACGTACGTCGAGGAGCCGACGATGCTCGTCCTCGCCCCCGGCGGCGGGCGCGCCGTCTACGACATGTGGCGCAACACCGTCACGCTCGACGACGGCGTGCCCCGGCCCCTCGCGGACCACCCGCTCCCGCCGAAGATCGCCGCGCGCCTCGGCGCCGTCGACTGACGCGCGGCGCGGCTCCGGCGGGCGCGCGGCTCCGGCGGGCGCGCGTCACCGCGGCGGCGCGAGCCTGCCCGACGCCGACGGCGACGGCGCGTCCGGGGACGGCAGGCGCGAGGCCGGCGCGGGCATCGTCAGCTGCGGGACGTTCATCGGGTTCGGCGCCGCGAGCACCATGTTCCCGCGCGCGCCGGCCTCGCGGTAGATGTCGGGCAGGCGCTGCATGAACTCCCACTGCGCGTAGGCGGGGTTCTTCTCGAGGGCGGCGCCGACCTTCTCGATCCTCACCACGGCGACCTCCGCCTCCTGCTCGGCGAGCTTCTTCCGCATCGCCATGGTCTCGACCTCGGCGGCGACGCGCTCGCGCTCGGCGATCGCCTTGTCGCGCATGAGCGCCTGGGCCGCGCGCTCGAGGTTCGCGGCGTCGAGCGCCTGCGGGAACTGGAAGTGCGAGATGTTCAGCTCGTGGATCTTCACCAGCGTCCGCTCGCGCGTCGCCATGATCTCGCCGAAGCGCTTCTTCACGCCGTCCGCGACGGCGGCCTGCCGCTCGTTGAGCTCGTTCGCGCGGAGCGGCGAGACGTACTCGCGCGCCGCCTCGCCGATCGCCGGCTGCACATAGGTCTGGTAGATGCGCTTGGCGGAGATCGTGTCCTCCTCGTCGGGCCGGAGCGTCGCGAGCAGCTGCGTGACGCCCTCGTTCGAGCAGTCGGCGCTGAAGCGCACCACGAGATCGAAGCCGAAGTGGACGCCGTCACGCGTCAGCGTGTCGAGCGACTCGCGCATGGTCGTCGTCGAGCAGTCGATGACGCGGAGCTCGTTGTACAGACCGAGGAAGTGCGTCCCCGGGTCGAGCACCGGACCGCTGATCCCGTTGCTGCCGGTGTAGAGGGCGAAAAGCCCGGTGCGCGAGAAGAGCCGCCCTCGGTGCGCCTGCGGGATGTCCTGGGTGGCGCACCCGGACGACGAGACCGCGACACCGAGGACCGTGACGAAGAGGAGCGCGCGCTTCATGGTTCGACGCTAGGGCGTCGCATCGCTCGCGAGAAGCGGCGTTCGTCGCCCCGGTCGAAGAGCGCGGGCGCGCGTCGCGTCGCGCGTCAGCGTCGCAGAATTCGACGGCGCGCGAGCGGCGGTGGCAGCGCGCCGAACCGTCGGCTAGGACCGACGCTCGCGCCCCGGTACCCGCGGCCAGGCGACGGGCGGCGGGCGAGCTCTCTACCGGCGGCCGCTGACGACGCGAAGCGACCTCCTTGCGCCTCGTCCTCATCGGGTCGAGGCGTCCTCCCCTCGATGACGCGGTCGGCGCGCCTTCATGCGTCACGTCGAATGAACGCGATTGCCGCTCTTCGTGGGCTGCACGTACTTGGCGTTGATTGGATAAAGCAGCTTGAAGAACGATCCGGTCAACTTCGCGATCAGCTCGGCGTTCAGGATGAGGCTGGGTTCGTTGCTCGTGTCGAGCCGCTCGGCGAGGCGCTCCCACCCCTCCACCTTCACCCGCCAGTTGAGGTCATACTTCAGCGCCTTGTACTCGGGAGCCGAGCTGAAGCCGACGTGCTTGGCCCCGGTCTTACCGAGATCGCTCATCACCTCGATGCCTGGGATTCCGGTGACGCGGACGGCATGGCCCGACGTAGACTGCGTGTTGATCTCGTCGGCGAGTAGTTGACAGTACGCCGCCGTGACGGACTTCGAGTACGCCAAAGGAACCCGACCGGTGTGGCAGGCGACCAGCTTGATGGCTCTGACGTTGGCAGGCAATCCTCGCTCGAGGAGCTGCTTCGCGAGCGCGCCGGGCAAGTACTGCTTCCCGTGAGGATCGCGCGCTCCGATCGTCCTTCCGTCGCCGTGGGCGAGCAGGTACAGCTTCTCGCCTGCCTTCATCTGGCTGAAGTCCGCCCAGTCGAGGGCGCAAACGCTCCCGGCGCCGCCGACGACCTTCCCGTTCCCCTTGTCGTTGTTGCGAAGGTTGAAGACCTCGACGTAGTTCTTGACGTCGACGGGAGTGACGACGATGCAGATCATGGAGATTGCCTTTCGCGGAGATGAACCGGCGCGGGCTATCGGATCGGCACCGTCGAGGTGTCCTCACAAAGCCTGACGAGCCCCTCGACAGCCTAGGTCCCGTCGTATCCTCCCGCCACCGAGCTCGCGTCGTCCGACTGGATGACGCAGCCAAGTTGCGAGTCACGTGCGCCATCATCGGGCGACGTCGAGCTCGATCCTCGTCATCGACACGGTTCGCCTCCGGCCTCGCCGGCGCGGGTCGCGGGGCTCGGCGATCCGTGGCGCTCCGCCGGCAGCCACGGACGCGTGCAGCTCGCGGACGGCCCGTCCACGCGCCGGTGGCCGCAGCGGCGGGCGACCGCTCGACCGCGCTCCGCGACCGGACGCCCGATTTCGCCGGAACAGCGGGCCCTCTCCGTGCGTAGCTTCTCGGCGATGACCTCGAGCGCCCTGCTCCGCTTCGCCCTCCGCGCCGGCTCGGCCTCGTTCGTCCAGTCGTCGGCGCTCGCGGTGGCCTTGCTCGCCGCGCGCGTCGGGTGGACGCGCGAGCGGGTCTACGGGTTCCTCTTGTGGAACCTGCTCTTGGCGTGGATCCCGTACGCGTGCGCCGTCGCGGTGCGGGCGTTCGACCGACGCGGCGCGCGGACGCTCACCCTCGTCCCGCTCCTCCTCGTGTGGCTCGCCTTCCTGCCGAACGCGCCTTACCTCGTGACCGACTTCGTCCACCTGCGCTGGCGCGACGGCGCTCCGCTCTGGTTCGACGCGGCGATGCTCGCCTCGTACGCCTGGGCGGGCGTCGGCCTGGGCGTCGCCTCGCTCCGGATCTGCTCGAGCGTGGTCCGCGCGCGCCGCGGTCCCTGGACGGCGGCGGCGTTCGTCGCGCTCTCGGGGCTCGCGACCGGGTTCGGGATCTACCTGGGCCGCTTCGTCCGGCTCAACACGTGGGACGTGGCCACCCGCCCGCTCACCGTGCTCGAGCAGTCGCTCTCGCCGGTCCTGCACCCGCTCGAGCACCCGCGCGCGTGGGTGGTCACGCTGACCTTCGGGCTCTTCTTCCTCGCGGCGTACGGCGTTCGGGGTGAGGCGCTCGTCAGAGCTTCATCGCGTACGTCGTCATGACGCCGAAGTGATCGGAGGGGGTAGAAGCCCTTCGCGTCTTGGTTCTTGAAGCAGACGAGCGAGTCGACCGCCGTGGCGGTGCGACCGCCGCCGGAGCGGCCGAGCACGAAGTCGATGCGCCTCTTCGGGCTCTGCGTGAAGGCGCCGTCGCGGAGCGAGACGCTCGACGTGTTGCCGGTCCTGGGCGTGAGGTTCCTGGTGTTGAACCGTCCGCGCCGGCCGGCGCCGCGCGCTTGGTCCACGCGCGGCCCCGCCGGGCTGTCCATCCCCCGCGCGCTTGGTCCACGCTCGGCTCCGACAGGGAGAGCGGACGATTCCATGTTGGCTCGCCGCGGTAGAAGGACGCGCGCGATCGTGCGAGAGGAGGAGGGGTGGAGCGTCGGCGGGCGAAGCGCGTGGTGACCGTCGTGCTCGGCGTCTCGCTCGGCGGCTACCTCCTGCTCTGCGTCGTCGCGCGCCTCGGGTACCCGCGCGTGCTCTTCCCCGCGCCGCGGCTCGATCGGGCGCCGTCGATCGACGCGCCGGCCGAGCTCGTCGAGCTGCCGCACGCCGACGGCTCGCGCACCGCGGCGCTCCACTACCCCGCCGCGCCGGGCGCGCGCACCGTGGTCGTGTTCCACGGCAACGGCGAGACCATCTTCGACAACGTCGCCCACGCGAACGCGCTCACGCGGCGCGGGCTCGGCGTGCTCCTCGTCGAGTACCGCGGCTACGGCCTCACCCACGGCGCGCCTCCGACCGAGGAGATGCTGTACGAGGACGGCGAAGCGGCGATCGCCTACCTCCGACGCGAGCGCGTCCCCGAGGAGCGCGTCGCGCTCTGGGGCTGGTCGCTCGGCAGCGGCGTCGCCGCGGAGATGGCGCGTCGCGGACACGGCGCGCGCCTCGTCCTGCTCGCGCCGTTCACGTCGGTCACCGCCATGGGGAGGCGCTTCGCGCCCGTCCTGCCGGTGTCGCTCTTGATGACGCATCGCTTCGACACGCTCTCCAAGGCGGACGCGATCAGGCAGCCCACGGTGGTCGTCCACGGCGACTCCGACGAGCTGATCCCGTTCGCGATGGGCGAGGCCGTCGCGCGCGCCATCCCCGGCGCCCGCCTCGTGCGGATCGCCGGAGGTCACCACGCCGATCTCCTCTACGCGGAGGCGCCCGGGCGCCCGGGCGCGAGCGAGCTCTTCGACCTCCTCGCCGGGCACCTCAACGAGCCGTGAGCGCGCGGCGCGAGCGAGCGCTCCGGCCTCCTCGGCGCGCGCCCGCGGGCGATCACCGGGCGATCGGCGCGCCTCGCTTCTTGCCGGCGAGCGCCGTCGCCTTCTGCACGAGGCCGACGAGCTCGACGCGCTCGCGCCGGCCCCCGGTCGCCGCCGCCGCGAGCCGCTCCACGTCCTCGAGCTGCACCGACGCGGCGTGGGGGCTCTTGCGCAGCACCTCGGCGAACCCGGCGACGGCCACGGCGAAGCGGTAGCTCTCCGGCGCCTCCTCGAACGAGGACGCGATCGCGCCCGCGGGCATCGCGAAGGCGCTCTCGATCGCCTCGTCCGAGCCGCCGTGGAGCGCGTTCTTCGCCGGCTTGTGGCGCACGCGCACGACGAGCGGCGAGCCCGCGCGCTCTCTCGGGCTCACGAGCTCCACGTCGTAGAGCGCGGTGACCGAGTGCCCGGAGCCGACCTCCCCGGCGTCGACCTTGTCGTCGCGGAAGTCCTTGTCGGCGATGTCCCGGTTCTCGTAGCCGATGAGGCGGTACCGCTTGACGACGTTCGGATCGAGCTCGACCTGGATCTTCACGTCGCGCGCGACCACCTGGAGCAGCCCGTCGACCTGCTCGGTGAACACCTTGCGGGCCTCGTCCTCGCCGTCGATGTACGTGTAGTTGCCGTCTCCCTTGTCGGCGAGCTGCTCCATCATCACGTCCTTGTAGTTGCCCGAGCCGAAGCCGACGGTGCTGAGCGTGATGCCCTTGTCCTTGTACCGCTCGACGGTCTTCAGGATCTCCTCGTGGCTCGAGTCGCCGATGTTCGCGTCTCCGTCCGACAGGACGATCACGCGGTTCAGGTGGCCCTTCACGAGCGTCTTCGCCGCGAGGTCGTAGGCCATCTGTACGCCGCTCGACATCGCGGTCCCGCCGCCGGCGTCGAGCGAGGCGATGCCCGCGAGGATCCGCGCCTTGTTCTCGATGCCGGTCGGCTCGAGCACGACGCGCGTGCTGCCCGCGTACGTGCAGAGCGCGACGGTGTCGCCGGGCTTCAGCGTCTCGGTGAGGAGCGCGAGGCTCCGCTTCGCGAGCGGCAAGCGCTTGGGGGAGGACATCGAGCCCGAGACGTCGACGAGGTAGACCAGGTGAACCGGCCTCCGCTCCTGCATCGAGACGCGCTTCGCCTGCACGCCGATCCGCACGACGTGACGCCCCTCGGCGAACGGGGACGGCGCGGCGGCGAAGTGCACGTCGAACGGGATCTCGCCGCCCGGATCCGGCGGGGCGTAGCCGTAGTCGAACGCGTTGAGGAACTCCTCGGCGCGGACCGACGCGACGGGCGGGAGCACGTTCTCCTGGAGAAGCTTGCGACGCGCGAACGAGTAGGAGGCCGTGTCGACGTCGATCGAGAAGGTCGAGAGTCGGTCCGCCTTCGCGTCGACGAACGGGTTCACGCCGTAGTCGACGTGCTCCTCCTTCGTCGACGGCTCCGGCGACGCCGTCCCCGCGGCGCTCGCCGACGGGGCGGAGAGCGCCGACGGCGCGTACGCGCGCGCGGGCGGGGCCTGCGCCGTCCGGTAGCCGCCGTAGCCGCCGCCGCATCCGGCGAGGGCGAAGGCGAGGGCGAGGAGGCAGGAGCGGGAGGGATCACGGCGGGTCGGCATGCAGCTCGAACGGTCCGCCGCGCGGGGCCTTACAGGCGCGCGCCGCGGGAATTTGCCGGTGAGCCGCGCGCGATCGAGGCCCCGGGACGGCGCGCCCGGCCGCGTCGCGACGACGCTTTCGTCCGATGTAGGGTGACGAGGCGACAGCGCCGCCGGCGTTCACCCGATGTAAGGCAGACGGAGCGCATGGGCACCTCGGGAGCGACATCTTTTCGCGGAAACGCGACGGTGGCCTTTGCGACCGGCGTCGACCGCATATCATTCATTGGTCAGTCGCATGACCAGCGATGATCCAACCAAGCGCGAGCGAATGGCGACCACTTCAAACACACAGCTCGTCGACGGAGACACGATCCACGATCCTGCGGTGCCCGACGATCGATCGAGCACCCGCGACCTGCGCGCCATCACCGACGACGATCTGTCGACGTTGATGTCGCCCCAGGCGAGCGACGATCCGCTCGCGCGCACGGGCTCGGTCCCGAAGGGGATCTCCGCGCCGCCGTCGCCGAGCGCCAGCGGGAAGTTCGCGAGCGTCGCGGGCCGCGCGCTGCCGAAGCCGAGGATCGTCAAGCGCGTGGTGAAGAAGAGCCCCGCCGACGAGCCGGCTCCGGCGAACGAAGACACGAGCACGGACGTGACGATCGCGCGCACGTACGAGGAGGCGACCGCGTCGAAGGCGACGAAGACGCCGCTCCGGCCCCCTCCGTTGGAGGGTCTCCAGCACGACGCGCCGTCCCCTTCGAGCGAGGTGCAGCCGCTCGCCGATCTGCTCGAAGGCGAGCTCGGCGCGCGCGCCGACGCGCCGCCTCCTTCGGGCGAGGTCCAGTCGCTCGCCGATCTTCTGGAAGGCGGGCTCGACGCGGCGACGCCGCCGAAGGAGGTCGACCCGCTCGCCGAGCTCACGGACCTCCTCATCGCGGCGACGTCGTCGATCGCGGACGCGGCGCCCGCGGAGCGTGAAGAGCGCACCGTGATGCTGGCGCAGGACAAGCGCCAAGAGCACACCGTCATGCTGGCGCACGACCAGCTCCAAGGGCGCCCGGCCGACGCGCCGAGCGTGTTCGAGCCCGGCGCGCGCGCGCCCGCCGCCGCGCCCTGGTCGGGCGCCACCGCGCCGTTGCCGTTCGCCCCGGTCGCCGCCCCCGCGCCTCCGGTCAGCATCGTCGGGCTCCCGACCACCGCGCCGTCGACGCGTGACGTGCGCGGCGCGGCCGCGGAGGCGCGCGACTCCGCGCCCGTCGCGACGAGCCCCCCGCCCGCGAAGCCCAAGCGGTCCGTCGCGCCGTGGATCGTCGCGGCGCTCGCCGTCGGCGTCGCGATCGGCGTCGTGATGATGCGTCAGGCGCCGCTCGAGGGCGCGACGTTCGCCAAGGCGCCGGAGGCCCCGCCCGCGGCGCAGCAGCCGGCGCAGGCCGCGGCCCCCGTCGTCGCGGTCCCGGCGGGCGACGAGGCGAACAACAAGGCCGGCGCGACCGCGTCTCCGGCGGC
>JAHBWF010000070.1 GCA_019637105.1 Labilithrix sp. | reverse complement strand
CCTCTCTGTCGGCGACGGCCGGCAGCTTCGTTGAAGCACCGAACCGCGGGTTCTGTGTCATCGGATCCGCCCAGCTCTCTGTCGGCGACGGCCGGCAGCTTCGTTGAAGCGCCGGCGTCGCTCATCCAGAAGACCATCACCGAGCGCTCCTCTCTGTCGGCGACGGCCGGCAGCTTCGTTGAAGCGTGACGACAGCAGCCAGCAGGCTCACGAGCGTCTTGCCCGTCTCTCTGTCGGCGACGGCCGGCAGCTTCGTTGAAGCGAGGGATCCGTCGGGTCGGGCCGACGGATCGCGTAGGGACTCTCTGTCGGCGACGGCCGGCAGCTTCGTTGAAGCGTGGACGAGGAGACCGCGATGGGGCTCGCGCGCGAGCTCTCTGTCGGCGACGGCCGGCAGCTTCGTTGAAGCCGAGCGGCCAGCTCGGGGTGACGTGATGGCCTTCTCTCTCTGTCGGCGACGGCCGGCAGCTTCGTTGAAGCGATTCTTTGCGCAAGCGGGCTGCAGCTCAGGACAAGGCTCTCTGGCGGCGACGGCCGGCAGCTTCAGGCTCAGAACTTTCCCGCGTCGGCATTCTCTCTGTCGGCGACGGCCGGCAGCTTCGTTGAAGCCGCACCAGCAATACAAGCTCTGACCGAGCGGCGTTGGCCTCTCTGTCGGCGACGGCCGGCAGCTTCGTTGAAGCGACGTGATCAGCCGCTTCGCCCGAACCATCACCGCCCGGCCTCTCTGTCGGCGACGGCCGGCAGCTTCGTCGAAGCGGAGTCGGCGCGCGACTGGCGGACCAACGTCAGCCTGACTCTCTGTCGGCGACGGCCGGCAGCTTCGTTTAAGGGAGAAGCCGCCAGCGTGGAGGATCTTTTCCTCCTGAGGGGACCGCTCGCCAACGAGCGACGCGATGGACTTCGAGGTGAGGAGCGGCGTTGTCCGGGAGCGCGCGCTAGCGGCACATCGCGAGGGCGCCGCGCTCGCCGATCGTGTCTTCCACGACGCCGCGCTGGGCGCACGGCTCGTCCTCGCTCCAGGCCCGCCACTCGTGGGCGCGGCCGAGGCTCGCGGCGTGCGCCTTCCACGTGTCGTATTTGCCGCCTGCCGAGGACCGGAAGGGGGTCGGCTGCTTGCAGACACCGGCGGCGTCGTTCGCGGCCTTCTCCTTGGCGGCGTAGTCGAGGACGAGCTCGGCCATCTGCGGCGTCGTCGTGTTCCAGCAGCAGGTCTTCGAGCGGTTGTACTCGAGCTCCGCGAAGACGTAGTCCTCGAGGGTGCGGTACTGCGCGTCGACCTCGGCGCGCGACTTGCCGTACGCGCGAGACATCACGTCGTAGAGCGCCTCGAACGCGCCCTCGCGCTTCGTGCGCTGCGCGCAGCTCGCGGGACGCTCGAGGAGCGACCGGCGCGCGCTCTCGATCGTCGCGAGCGCGGAGTCGCGCTCGGCCTCCGGGGTGTCCTCGGCGAGCAGGGTCTCGAAGCGCTCGGGCCGCGACGCGATGCCCTCGACGTTGCGGTCCTCGACGTAGACCGGCTGATCGTGGCGCGGGACGACGTTGTTCCAGCGGCCGCTCTGGAGCGCAGGCGTGCGCCAACGACGGATGCCGCCGCCGAGCTTCGCGTAGGCGCTGCCGTCCGCCGCGGTCCCACGTCCGCCGGAGTACGGGTGCTTGAAGTAGCTCGCGCTCTGCGCCTCCTCCTCCCAGACGGGCTGGCGTCGCGGCATCGAACCGCTCGCGGTGGAGACGCGCAGCTTGTCGCCCGGCGTGTGCACCGCCGTCATGACCGGGAGCGTGTGCCCGATGCCGTTGCGCTGCCATCGCTGCACCAGGACGTCGCCCGGCGTCGTCGCCTGCGGCGTGATGTGGAAGAGGTTCGCGCCGTCGGCGAGGTTCGCGCTCCCGAAGCTGCGGTCGAGCAGCAGCATCAGGTACCCGGCGCGCTTGTTGAGGAACAGCTCGTCGAAGTACGCGCCCGCGCCGTCGCCCTCCGCCAGGGTCCGCCCGTCACCGACGCGCACCCCCGCGACGCTGTCGTCGGCGCCGACGTGACGCGCGCGCAGCGTCGCGTCGCTCGGCCAGCGCTCGCCGGCGGTCCAGGTCTTCTCGTGATCGCGGTAGAGCGCCTTGAAGCGCGGGAAGCCGGCGACCGGGTTGCCGTCACGGTTCACGACGCCGAAGTGACCGTAATAGACCTGCTGCCCGTTGCTATACCCGGTCATGTAGAACGGCAGGTGGTACCAGGCCGAGAACGTCATGCGCAGCCAGATGGCGAGGTCGGCGCACTCGAGCACCGGGCCGTCCATCGTGCGTCCGTAGGGGGTCGTGATGCGGATCGTCTTGCCCCAGCGGACCGCGTCCACCTTCTCGAAGCTCGCGACCCACCGCTGGTATTTCTCTTCCCAGGTGAGCCCGCTGTTCTCCGCCCACGCGACGCCCGCCTCGCGCGCGGCCGCCGTCGTCGTGTCCGACCACGCGTTGTCCACGCTCCAAACCTCGGCGTCGGTGGACTTGCGGAGGGGACCGGTCAACACCTCGCGGATCTCGTCCTGCGACGCCTCGACTTGCTCGTCGGTGTCCTCACCGTCCTGATCGGGCGCGGCGCACCCGATTCCCATCGAGACCACGGTCGCCAGCAACGTCGGAAGGAACGCTTTGCGGAACATGTCGCTCTCCACGCGACATGTAGGTGCACTCACAATGCCAGTGGATTTTTCCACTCCCACGGATGTTCGTTCATGATGAATCCATCATTTGAAAGCATCCCTGGGGGTGTCGTGGATCGCCGCCGACCGGATCGCCGTGTCCAGTCGCGCCTCCTTCGCGACGTGGAAGTCCTCATCGAGGACACGTCTCACGGCATCGTCTCCCGGAGCGTCTCGTTGAGGTCTTCCCGAAGCACCTCGTCGAGAAGGCGGAGAACGCTCCTCTCGTCGAGACGCAGCTCGCGTGACGCAGCACCTTCTCGGGGCGGGCTCCTCGCGGGGGACGCCTTCTCTCACGGCGCGGGCGTCCTCACGACGGCGTCCTTCGCGGCCGACGCGCCTGCTTCCCCGCGCGGCGCCTTCCTCGCAGGGCGACTCCTTCTCTCGCGACGCGGTATCCTCACGATGGCGTTTTCGCGGCGCACGCGGCCTGCTTCCCGCGCGGCGCGCCTACCTTGCGGGCGACGCTTCACCTCGCGACGCGGCGTCCCCACGACGGCTTCCTTCGCGGCGCACGCGGCCTGCTTCCCGCGCGGCGCGCCTACCTCGCGGGCGACGCTTCACCTCGCGACGCGGCGTCCCCACGACGGCTTCCTTCGCGGCGCACGCGGCCTGCTTCCCGCGCGGCGCGCCTCCTCGCAGGGCGACGCCTTCTTTCACGGCACGGCGTCCTCACGACGGCGTCCTTTACGGCGCACGCGCCTGCTTCCCGCGCGGCGCACCTTCCTCGCGGGGCGACGCTTTCGCCTCGTGACGCGGCAACCCACGACGGCGTTCTTCCTGTGGTGCACGCCTGCTTCCCTTGCGGCGCAGCCTTCCTCGCGGGCGCTTCCTTTCCTTGCAGCGCTGACCCGTCTTTGCGGCCCCGCGTTCCTCGGCGAGAGCCGATCAACGGATCGGGGTCGGAGGCGTCTTTCCGCAGGTTCGACCGCTCGGGACCATCGCGCAGGCGCCGTTCGGCGTGCACCGGCACGTGAGCTCCATCGCGCTCCGGCAGCACGACAGGTACTCGTCTTGAGCGAGCCGGCAGATGCACGCCCCGGGATCGACGTCGTACGTCCCGGACGTCACGGTCGTCGTCGACGTCGCCGGGGAGCGCGCGCACGCGCAGAGCGCGACCGCGATCCCGGAGAGCAGGAGCGCCCGCGCGCTCGCCCTGCGGCGGGGACGACGACACGAACAGCGAGCGTCTTCCGTGATGACCTCGGGCATCGCAAGCACCTCGCGATCGACGGAAGCATGCGCCGAGCCGGACCGCTCTCTCCCCCACCGCTGCGGCTCCTCGCGGCACCGCAGCGCCGAGTCGCGATCCCGAAAGCCCACCACGACACGGCCCGAAACGCCACGCGTCACGACTCGAAGCGAGCCGAGACATGACCTCGAAACGCGAGACCGACATGTCCTCGAAACGCGAGACCGACATGTCCTCGAAGCGCCGGCGAACGAACAACGTGCCCCAACGCGCCAGCCCATGACAACGCGCCTGAAGCGCGAGACCGGACATGACCTCGAAGCGCCGCCGGCGAGCTACGTGGCCCTACGCGCAGCCCATGGGCAACGAGCCTGAAGCGCGAGCTCGGGACACGACGCGGAAGCGCGAGCAACGAGACGACGAGCCTCGAAGCGCGAGCAACGAGACGACGAGCCTCGAAGCGCGACCGACGAGACGACGGCGCCTGGGCGCCGAGGCGTGAGCCGGAGACGCGGACGCCGTCGCCACGCTGTGGCAGCGGCGCCGGCGCGTTCGCGCGAACGAGGTGCCCCGCCGCGTCACAGCGCGTACGGGAGCGCGCGGACGCCTTCGTCGAGCGGCGCGACGAAGGGGGCGCCGTCGCGCGGGTCCACCGCCCCCGGAGCGACCTCGAGCATCGGAGCGAGCGCGAACGCGCGCTGATGAAGGCGCGGGTGGGGAACGACGAGGCGAGGAGCGTCGACGACGAGACCGTCGATCCAGAGCACGTCGAGATCGATCGTCCGCGGTCCGTTCGCGACGCCGCGGACGCGCCCGAGCTCGGCCTCGATCTGCATCAGCGCGTCGAGGAGCGTAAGCGGTTCGCCGCGCCACTCCACGAGGAGCGCAGCGTTGAGGTAGTCCGGCTGCGCCGGGCCGCCGACGGGCGCCGTCTCCCAGACGCGCGACCGCGCCAGGATCGGCGCGACGCGCGCGATCCGCGACGCGGCCTCGCGCAACGTCGCGAGTCGATCGCCGAGGTTCGCCCCGAGCCCGATCGCGACGCGCCTCACGGCCGCGCGCGGCCTCCGACGCGAGGCGCTCCAGCGCCGCGGCGGCGCCGGCGGCGACCACGCCGCGGTCCCCGACGGAGCACCGCGCGCATCGCGCCGAGCAGCCTCTCCGCGCACGCTCCGCCGCGGGGCGCGGGCCATCGAGCCGCCTCGACGCGGACGGGGGTGGCGCGGCTCTTCGAGGTGCGCGTGGTGGGCGCTCTGCTCAGGGCGCGTTGCCCTGCAGCTGGAGCGGGTTGGTGAGCTTGCCCGTGAAGCCGCCGTTGACCTTGCCGTCCTGCACGAAGAAGAGGAACGCCCCGTCCTTGAGGCCGCCGACCGCGGCGTCGACGGTGATCACCGCGCCGGGGTTCGTATCGAACCGCACGCCGTGCACCTCGGTCGTCGTCGTCGAGCTCGCTTCGACGCGTGACGGGTTCGGCGACGTGGCGTAGCCGCCCGCGAGCTCGGTCAGGTCGAGGTTGGTCACGTTGCCCGACGCGGCCGTCGCGCTCACCGAGAAGTCGCAGCTCTGACCCGTCTCGGTCGTGTCGCACGTCCACCAGACGTGCCAGTGGCCGCCCCGCGCGTACTCGATGAAGACGCCGACCCCCTCGCCGCCGACCGCGTTCATCGTCTGATCCGCGTCGACCTCGACGAGCATCGGCGCAGGGCTCGCCGGCGACGTGCCCGGATCGCCGCTCGACGTCCCCGGCGCGGGGTCGGGTGAGTAGGGCTGCGGTTCGGGCGCGAGACGGCGCGGCGGCTCGTCCTCGTAGACGCAGCCGCCGAGGCTCGCGAGCGACATCCCGACGACGAAGAGGGTAACGGAAGGCTTCATGGAGTTCACCTGAGCTACCTGCTGCGAAACCCGCCGCCGCTACGAACGGCAGGCGCGGAGGACCGCGAGGGAGACGACGATCGTGAAGGCGCCGAGCGCACCGACGGCGCGGACGAACGGAACGACGGCGTCGAGCGCACCGACGGCGCGGACGAACGGAACGACGGCGTCGAGCGCACCGACGGCGTGGACGAACGGAACGACGGCGTCGGCGTCGATGAGCGGAACGACGGCGTCGGCGTCGACCGCACGGCGGGAGTCGACGAGCGGAACGACGGCGTCGGCGTCGGCGTCGACCGCACGGCGGGGGCCGACGAACGGAACGACGGCGACGGCGCCGAGACGCTCGGCGTCGAGCGAAGCGCGGGCGCCGACGAGCGGAACGGAGGCGACGCCTCGCTCGGCGTCGAGCGGACCGCGGGGGCCGACGAACGGAACGGCGGCGACGGAGACGCGTAGCTCGGCGTCGAGGGCGCCGCGACGCTCGGCGTCGAGCGAAGCGCGGGCGCCGACGAGCGGAACGGAGGCGACGCGCTGGGCGACGACGGGTTCGCGAAGCTCGGCGCGGGGTTCGTCGCGGCGAAGCTGCGCGCGTCGCCCGGGACGAGCGCCGACGAGGCAGGACCGCGGTTCGGCGCCCCCGCGACGTTCGGGCCGCCCTCCGCGGCCGCAGGCCGGAGGTGCGCGGGCGGCGCGGCGCCCGCCGCTACGGCGGTCGCCGGCGACGCGAACGCCTGCGCGCGGCTCAGGCCCTGGTTCGAGGCCGGCGGCGCCACGACGGCGTCGTGGTTCAAGCCGATCTCCTCGGGGCGCGGTCCTCGATTCCCATTGCCTACACCGGGGCTCGCCGGCGCGCGCTCCAAGGCGCCGACGCCCGGGTTCGCGGCCACGCGACCGTTCACGCTCGGGCTCGCGACGACGCGACCGCCGCCGTTCACGCTCGGGCTCGCGACGACGCGATCGCCGCCGCCCGTGCTCGGACGCGCCGGGACGTAGTCCTGGGTACGGCCGTAGTGTTGCTGGCGCGCCGCCGGCCCGCGGGCCACGTGCGCCCCGACCGTCCGGTGATAGACGTAAGTACGTGGACAATACACGTAATGGTCGTGGTGGTTGTACCAGCCGTACGACCACCCGTACGCGGTGCCGTGGTACCAGTACCAGGCGGGCGGCGCGGGCGCCCAGCCGACGTAGCCGTACCCCGCCGGGCCGACGCGCCACGTGACCCACGCGCCCGCGTAGCGGCGCCCCGGGATCCACGCCCAGCCGTGACCGGGCAGGTGCACCCAGCGCCCGTAGTGGAACGGCGCCCAGCCCCACGAGTAGTCCGAGACCCAGACGTAGTCGGTCGACTCGCTGTACGTCCAATGCCCCGCGGTCACGTACGGCTGGAAGTCGTCGCCGACCTCTTCGCGCGACGGGACCCAGACCGTTCCGTACGAAGGGTCGTCCACCCAGACGCCGTGCCCCTCGAGCGCGGGCTTGAACTCGGTGAGCGCGCTCGGATCCGTGTCGGAGTACTCGTCGCCGTCCGCGCCGATCAGGATCTCGCGCGACTCCGCGGCGGCCTGCGCGCGAGCCGCTTGCTGCGCGGCGAGCTCGGCGGAGGTCGGCGGCGTGAGCGCCACGTACTGCACTTGCTGCGGGTACTCCGGCTCCGGCTCGTACGCCCCGCACCCGGTCGTGAGGAGCCCCGCCGTCGCCGCCAAGGCTCCCAACGCCGTCATCCACCGCGAAAACCGCTCGCCCATGCTCCTCTTATGCATAGCAACTCGCGAGCCGTTCGCCTCCCTTAGAACCGTCGTAAAATCCCTCGGTTTTCGCCCTCGCTCCGCGGCGAATTCGGTGACGTCTTGGCGATTTCGGGTACTTGACCCGCCAGATCGACGTGACGCTCCGCAGCCGTAGCTCGAAGGGCACGACACGTGTGTGAAGGAACGGTCACGCCGGCGCGCGGTGCGGCTCCGCGGTCGTCCCCCTTCCCGGAGCGACGCCGGCGGCGCAACCGCGCGCGACGTCAGGCGAAAGAGCGCGACGGCGATGGCGCTCTTCCGTCGCGTCGAGGTCGAGCGCGCATCGCCTCCCCGATGGCGCTCGGCGAGGAGAGCGCGATACGAGCCCATCCGCAAGGCGCGAAGGAGCGGAAGAGCACAGGCTCGTTGCGCGGAAGCGGCGCCTTACGCTGGAGATCCACGGCGGCGGATCGGCGCGCGTGAACGCCCCTTACGCTGGAGATCCACGGCGGCGGATCGGCGCGCGCGAGCGGCCCCTTACGCTGGAGATCCACGGCGGCGGATCGGCGCGCGTGGGCGGCCCCCCTACGGCGGGGAGCACGTGAGCCTCCGTTCGGTCGGACGCCCGAAGCTCCTGCGCCACGCGCCGAAATCCGATCCGTGCCCTTCCCGGGATCCGGGATCCGCGCGGCCGAGCTGCGCCAAGAATGCATGTCGCACCCCGTTGCACGCCGAACGCGCTCGCCCTGAACAACGAGCCTGAGCTCGGCTCGATTGCGGGCGTCCGTTCATGGTTCTCGGCTTCCCACCGAGCGCATTTCGGTGACGAAATGCGCTCGAGCGTCCCGAGTCCGCAAGGACTCGGGCACAGGAAAGGAGAAAAACGTAACGTGTCCCGAGCCCAACGTTCGGCTTTGTCGGACCATCGCGAGGCCCTCCCAGCCGAAGCAGGCCTCGCGATTCCCCGACGAACCACGGACTCGGGACACTAACGGATCGTCGTCGCGCGCGGGACGCGCGGGAGACGGCGGGAGGTCGTCTCGCCGATCGGGCGGTGGAGCGTCAGCTCCGGAAACTCGAGGTAGCTCGGCGGCTGGTCGCCGCGCGGGATCACCTCGGCGGCGGCGCGCTCGGCCGACGCCGGCGGCTGCCAGTCGGACAGGCGCACGTACTCGACCGGCGCTCTCCGGCGCTCGGCCTCGTCGTCGTCGGCCTCGTCGTCGTCGTCGCAGCCGCACGGAATCGCCTGGCCGCTCTCGACCCGGACGAGCTGCGGCGCGGCGCGAGGCATGGCGGGCGAGCGACCGCATCCGAGCGCGAGCGCGCAGAGCGCGAAGGGGACGACGAGAGCGCTGGGCTTCGGCGAGCTCATCGGGCGCCGACTCACCTAAGCACTCGGCCCCGGCTCGAGCAACGGGCGGCGGCGAAAAAAGCGCGCCGCGCTCCCCGCGAATCAGGGAGGGGCAAAAAGCGACGCTCGTCTCCAGTTGCTGCGGTGATAGTCTCGATGTCTCGGAGGCGAGGAGCAGAGATGGCGGAGACGTCGGGCATGATGATCGATCGCATCGGGGCGATGCAGGACTTCAAGCTCTATCGAGAGCTTCACTGGGAGGGCACGTTCG
Source organism: Labilithrix sp. (assembly GCA_019637105.1). GTDB lineage: Bacteria > Myxococcota_A > Polyangia > Polyangiales > Polyangiaceae > Labilithrix. The sequence goes on along the minus strand of JAHBWF010000070.1, from coordinate 28,888 downwards.
AGGAGTACCTCCAGCTGGTTCGCGAGCGGCCGCAGGTCACGCGCAACGCGTACCAGCGCCTCTACGACATGATCATCAGCTTCGGGACCGAGGAGTACATCGACAACAAGAAGAAGCTGACGCGATTCAACTTCTTCAAAGACGAGCTGAACGGCGGGGCCAACGCGATCTACGGCCTCGACATCCCGCTCATGCGCCTCGTCCACGTGCTCAAGGCCGCCTCCGAGGGGTACGGCCCGGAGAAGCGCGTCATCCTCCTCCATGGACCGGTCGGCTCGTCGAAGAGCACGATCGCGCGCCTCCTCAAGCAGGGCATCGAGTACTACTCGCGCACCGCCGACGGCGCGCTCTACTCGTTCGACTGGATCAACCTCGCGGGCACCGATCTCGCCGGCACGTCGACCGATCGCTTCGCGAGCCCGATGAACGACGAGCCGCTGCGCCTCATCCCCCAGGAGTGGCGCCCGAAGGCGATCGAGGAGCTCGGGCTCTCGAACGATCAGTACAAGGTCCGCGTCGACGGCGATCTCGATCCGGCGAGCCGGTTCATCTTCAAGAACCTGATGACCAAGTACGAGGGCGACTGGGGAAAGGTGATGCGGAACCACGTCCGCGTCCGCCGCCTTGTCCTCTCGGAGAAGGACCGCGTCGGCATCGGCACCTTCCAGCCGAAGGACGAGAAGAACCAGGACTCGACCGAGCTCACCGGCGACATCAACTACCGCAAGATCGCCGAGTACGGCTCCGACTCCGATCCGCGCGCCTTCAACTTCGACGGCGAGTTCAACATCGCGAACCGCGGCATCGTCGAGTTCGTCGAGATGCTGAAGCTCGACGTCGCCTTCCTCTACGATCTCCTCGGCGCCTCGCAGGAGAAGAAGATCAAGCCGAAGAAGTTCGCGCAGACGGACATCGACGAGGTCATCATCGGCCACACCAACGAGGCCGAGTACAAGAAGCTCCTGAACAACGAGTTCATGGAGGCCCTGCGCGATCGAACGATCAAGATCGACATCCCGTACATCACGAAGCTGCACGAGGAGATCAAGATCTACGAGAAGGACTTCTCGCAGCAGAAGGTGAAGGGCAAGCACATCGCCCCGCACACGCTCGAGGTCGCGGCGATGTGGGCCGTCATGACCCGCCTCGAGGATCCGAAGAAGCACAACCTCTCGCTGATCCAGAAGCTGAAGCTCTACGACGGCAAGGTCCTGCCCGGCTACACGCAGGACACCGTCAAGGAGCTGCGCAAGGAGGCGAAGCGCGAGGGCATGGAGGGCATCTCTCCGCGCTACGTGCAGGACAAGATCTCGAACGCGCTCGTCAACGAGGCCGGCGAAGGCACCATCAACCCGTTCATGGTCATGAACGAGCTCGACAAGGGCCTCCGCCACCACTCGCTCATCACGAACGACGAGCAGCGCAAGCGCTTCCAGGAGATCATCGGCCTCGTCAAGCGCGAATACGAGGAGATCGTCAAGAACGAGGTCCAGCGAGCGATCAGCGCCGACGAGGACGCGATCATGAAGCTCGCGGGCAACTACATCGACAACATCAAGGCGTACACGCTGAAGGAGCGCGTCAAGAACCGGTACACGGGTCAGGACGAGGATCCGGACGAGCGCCTGATGCGGTCGATCGAGGAGAAGATCGACATCGCCGAGAACAGGAAGGACGACTTCCGGCGCGAGATCATGAACTTCATCGGCGCGCTCGCCGTCGAAGGCAAGAAGTTCGTCTGGAGCACGAACGACCGCCTCCGCCGGGCGCTCGAGCTCAAGCTCTTCGAGGATCAGAAGGACTCGATCAAGCTGAAGACGCTCGTCTCCGCCGTCGTCGACAAGGACACGCAGGAGAAGATCGACATCATCAAGGCGCGCCTGATGAAGAACTTCGGCTACAACGAGGTCAGCGCCACCGACGTCCTCAACTACGTGGCGTCGATCTTCGCGCGCGGCGACGCGAAGGAGTAGCCGGCGCTCACGCGCGTGGACGGGCCGCCCGGGGACGCCGCGCGGCCCGTTCGCGTTTCGCGCGCCGCCCCCGCGCCGGAGCGACGAGCGGCTGAGATCGCGCGCGCCGTCGGGCGTCGCAGAGGTTCGGCTCCGCACGCTCGATCTGATGGCCGTGCTCGACGTCGAGAGCCACGACCGCGCTCCTGGATCGTGAGCCGCGAGGGCAAGGGCCTCGACTGGGTGCTCGAGGTGCACGTCGGCGGGGACCGGAAGAAGGACGCCGAGCAGAACGTGTCGCGCTACGCGCGCCTCGGGATCACCGAGTACTTCATGTACGACCGCGCGCGGAACCGGCTCCAGGCGTACCGGCTCGCACCGGAGGGGCGCACGTACGCCGCCGTCGTCCCCCGGCAAGGGCGGTACGCGTCCACCGTGCTCGGCCTGGACGTCCAGGTCGAGGAGGATCGTCTGCGGTTCTACGCCGGGACCGCCCTGCTGCTCGAGAGCGAGGAGCTCATCGCGCGCCTCGAGCAGCTCCTCGAGGACGTCGAGCAGCGCGCGGAGGAGGAGACCCGCCTGCGCCAGGAGGAGACCCGCCTGCGCCAGGAAGAGGGCGCGCGAGCCGCGAGCGAGATCGCGCGCCTTCGCGCCGAGATTGAGCGCCTCACGAAGAAGTAGCGGCTGCCGCGTCGAGCCGGAGAGGCTCGCCCGCTGTACAAAGCTCGACCGTCTGCGGCTAAGATCGTGGGATGTCCCCCCGGCTCGCGGCGCGCGTCTGCGTGGTCGCCGGCGCGCTCGCCGGCGGCGCGGCGTGCAACGCGATCACCGGCGCGTCCGACCTCGGGATCGACGACACCTCCTTCGAAGAGGCCGTCGACGGAGGCGCCGCGCGCGACGGCGCGGACGGTACGGCCCCGGACGCCGACCGGGACGGAGAGCTCGACGCCGGCGGTCGGACGGACGGCGAGGCGGACGCGGGCGGCCAGAAGGACGGCGGGCTGCCGCCGGCGACGATCTCGCCGTCGCTCGCCTCGTGCGGACCGTCCAACGTCTGCATCACGAACGCCGACGGCTGGAGCCCGATGCTCTTGCCGGGCCCGCTCGCCGGGAGCGGCTGCCCGACGGGCTGGCCGACGCGACGCGAGCACACGTCGCCCGGCGGCGGCAGCTGCGGGTGCCATTGCACGCCGACGTCGGGCTCGTGCGGCAACGCGGTCACGAGCCGCGGCGGGGCGGCGTGCACCGCCGCGCCGGTCACGCGCGCCATCCCGGGGGACGGGAGCTGCTCGACGAACCTCCCCGGCTTCGACTTGCCGATCTCGTTCTCGGCGCAGACCAACGCTCCGCCGACGAGCTGCACCGGGAAGGTCGAATCGAACCTCACGCCGCCTCGGACGACGGCCACCTGCGAAGGCGCGGACGGCACGCCGAACGCCGCGTGCAAAGCCGACGAGGTCTGCGTCCCCAAGGGCGCGCTCCTCCAGGGGAACAACTGCCTCGTGCACGACGGCGAGGTCGCGTGTCCGGCGAAGCTCCCGCGACGCATCGTCCTCGGGACCTCGGTCACCGACGGCCGTTCGTGCGGAGCGACGTGCACCTGCGAGACCAACGGCTGCGCCGGCGGCACGCTGCGCGCCTACGAGGACGCCGAGTGCACGGAGTCGATCCGCACGATCAGCGTGGACGGCTCGTGCACGACCGGCGGAGCCGCGCTCGTCGCGGCCGCCTCGTACACGTACACGGCGAGCACCGGGTGCAAGGTCAAGCAGGCGCCGGCGACGCTCGGAGCGGTGACGGTCACGGCTCCTCGCACCCTCTGCTGCACGCTCGGCATCTGAGCGCGCGCGACGCTCGGGGGCCGCGCGCGGACACGGCCCGACGCGCGGTACGCTCGCGATCGGAGCGGCGACACGGCGGGGCGACCGCGTGGCCACGGCCAGGGGCGCCACGACCGCGCGGCGGGCCCGCGCCCGCGACGTCAGCGGATGCCGTACTTCTTCAGCTTGTCGTAGAGCGTCCGGAGGCCGATGCCGAGCTTCGCCGCGGCGGCGCGGCGGTTGCCGTCGACCTCGCGGAGCGTGCTCTCGATCGTCTGGCGCTCGAGGTCGGCGAGCGAGCCGCCCTTGACGGCCGCCGGACCGGCGGCGTCGATCGCGCCCGCCCGCACCTCGCCGGGCGGCGCCACGTCCGTCGACGGCGGCTCGAGCCACAGGTGCTCGCTCCCCAGCACGTCGCCGTCGGCGAGGATCATCGCGCGCTCGAGCGCGTTGCGCAGCTCGCGCACGTTCCCCGGCCACGTCTCCTCGCGGAGGCGCGCCTCGAGCGCGGCGTCGAGGCGCGGCGGCGCGCGCCCGGCCGCGTGCGCCAGGTCGGCGACCAGCGCCCGCGCGAGCGGGACGATGTCCTCGCGGCGCTCGCGCAGCGGCGGCAGGCGGATGGGGAACACCGCGAGGCGGTGGTAGAGGTCCTCGCGGAACGTGCCCTCGCGGACCATCGCGCGGAGGTCGCGGTGAGTGGCGGCGACCCACCGGACGTCGACCTCGACGAGCTGCGATCCGCCGAGGCGCTCGAAGCTCCGCTCCTCGAGCACGCGGAGGAGCTTCGCCTGGAGCGAGGCCTTGAGCTCGCCGACCTCGTCGAGGAAGAACGTCCCTCCGTCGGCGAGCTCGATCCGCCCGCGTCGCTGCGCGTGCGCGCCGGTGAAGGCGCCCTTCTCGTGGCCGAACAGCTCGCTCTCGAGGAGGTGCTCGGTCAGGACGGCGCAGTTGATCGCGACGAAGGGCTTGTCCGCGCGCGGGCTCGTGTCGTGGAGCGCGCGCGCGGCGACCTCCTTCCCCGTGCCGCTCTCGCCCTGCAAGAGCACGGTCGCGCCGCTCTTCGCGACCTTCGCGAGCGCCGCGACGACGGGGGCCATGCTCGGGGCGCCGAACGTGAGCGTCGATCGAACGGCCGGCGCGTCGGCGGGGACGGCGAGGAGGTCCCGCCGGCCGAGGGCTCCCTTCACGAGCTCGCGCACGGCCGCCGGGCTCGACACCGGCTTCTGGAGGTAGTCGAACACGCCGAGCTTCATCGCCTCGACGGCGGTCGAGACGTCGCCGAACGCCGTGAGGACGATGAGCTCCACGTCGGGCTGCTCCGTGCGGAGCGTCCGGACGACGCTCATCCCGTCGAGCTTCGGCATCTTGAGGTCGGTGATCACGACGTCGAACGGCTCCTCGCGCGCGGCGGCGAGCGCGGCCGCGCCGTCGGCGACCGCGACGACCTCGTGGTCGTCCCGCTCGAGCGACTCGGCGAGGAACGAGCGCACGCCTTCTTCGTCGTCGGCGACGAGGACCCTGCCCGAACGTCTCTCTCTCATGATCGTCGTCCTCCGCGGAGCCGCAGCGTGAAGAGCGCGCCGCCGTCCGGATGGTTCGCGCCGGTCAGCGTACCGCCGTGCTGCTCCACGACGCGCCGCGCGACGGCGAGGCCGAGCCCCGTCCCCCGCACCCTCGTCGTCACGAACGGCTCGAAGATCTCGGCCTCGGCGCCGGCGGCGATCCCCTCCCCGCGATCGCGCACCGTGAGCACCACGTCGTCGCCCTCCGACGCGATCCTGAGCTCGACGGGCTCGTCCGACGCTTGCAGCGCGTTGTCGACGAGGTTGTGGATGGCGCGCGACAGGCGCCCCGGATCGACCTCGACGGCGCTCGGCGCCGCCTGGAGATCGACCTCCACGCGATCCTTCGCGAGGTCCTCGAGCGCGCGGTCGACGAGCTCGCGCGGGGTCAGGCGCGCGCGCTCGATGGGACCGTCGCGCACGAAGTCGAGCAGCGTCGTCGTGAGCGCCTCGAGGCGCTCGGCCTCGGAGACGACGCGCTCCGCCTTCGCGCGCCGCTTCGCGTCGGCCGCGCCCTCGAGGTCCTCGACGAGGAGCTGCGCGTGACCCTTGAGCGACGCGAGCGGGTTGCGCAGCTCGTGCGCCATCACCGACGACATGCTCCCGAGCGCGACGAGGCGCTGCTCGCGCGCGGCGCGCTCCTCGAGCGCCGTCAGGCGACGCGCGGCCCGCGACCACGCGATCGCGAACGCGAGCAGGACGCCGCCGGCGACGGCGGCGACGACGGCGATGCGCGTGAGATCGCGGCGCAGCGTCTCGATCACGGGCGGCTCGAGCTCCACGACGAGGATCGCCGCGCCCGGCGGCCGGTGCGCGTGGAGCGGCCCGAGGGCGTCGAACGTCTCCGGTCGCGGGCCGAACGGTCCGCCGGAGCGCGCGCCCGGGCCGAGCGCGCGCCCGGCGCGACGCGGCGGCGAGAGCAGCCCGGCGACGCGCGCGCGGCGGCCCTCGATGCGCGACTCGCCCGGCTTCAGCGTCGCTCCGGCCATCTCCGCGCGGCCGGCCTCCGCCGTCGCGTGCCCCTCGCGATCGACGATCGCGACGTAGCGGAGGCCGGCGCCGGCGTGCGCGTCGAGCGCGCGCTCGAGCGCGGCCGGCGACGCCGGGCTCGCCTCCTCGGCGAGCTCGACGACGAGCGCCGACAGGAGCAGATCGCCCTCGCCGCGGATGACGACCTCGGAGGCGTCCGCCAGCGCGCGCTGCGAGGCGATCACGGTGACGCCGAGCGAGACGACCGCGAGGGCCGCCGTCGCGATGCTCCCACCGCGCGCCCACACCGACCACGAACGACCTCGACTCCTCATGAGCGCACCGTCGGACCTCGGACCCACGGATCATGCCACCCTACGCGCGCCCGAAGGTCACGACAACCGGAGGGTCCGGCGCGCGGTGGAGTGCGGAATCCGCACTCCATCGCCGGCGGAAACCGCACTCCGCACTCCGCGCTCCCCCGCGGCTCGTCGAGCCCAGCCGTCGAAAACCCCGCAATTGCCGCCTCCGGAGGCGATCCAGCCGGTTGGCAAGCGGCTTGCGTGAGGGTTCGTCACGCTCCGACGGACGGAGCCACCGCGCTGCACGACAGCGCCCCGAGGAGATCCCCCATGACGTTTCGTTCGATGACTCTTCCGCTGTTTGCCCTCGTCGCCGCGCTCGCCGGTTGCAGCGCCGAGGCTGGTACGTCGGGCGGCGCGGAGTCGGTCGACGACGTCCGCGGCAACATCGCCGCCGAGCAGACCGACGCGCCCGAGGGCCACCGCGCCCACGGCGGACCGGGACGCGGCGCGCCCGGCCCCGACCTCCTCGTCCACGCCGCGCTCCGCGCTCCGATCGACCTGACCGCCGAGCAGCGGACCACCATCGAGGGCCTCGTGAAGTCGCAGACGCACGAGAAGCCGAGCTTCGACTCGGCGCACGCGGCGAAGCTCGCGGCGGCGGTCCGGAGCAACTCCGTCGCCGGCCTCACGCCGCCGGCGCGCGACGAGAGCGCGAAGGAGGCTCGCGTCGCCGCTTCGGCGAAGGCGCTCGCGACGCTCCACGACACGCTCACCGCCGAGCAGCGCGTCGCGCTCGTCGACAGCGTCACCAAGCGCTTCGCCGAGGGGCCGGCCAAGGCGCGCGGCAAGCACGCGCCGCGCGGAGAGCGCGGCGAGCAGGGGGCGCGCGGCGAGCAGGGGGCGCGCGGCGAGGGTTCGGCCCACTTCCGCGCCGGTCCGGGGGCGCACGGCGGCGCGGCGATGCACCTGCTCGCGGGCCTCGACCTGACCGAGGAGCAGCGCGCCGCCATCAAGGCCAAGCTCGAGGCCCAGCGCCCGGAGAAGCCGACCGCGGAGCAGCGCGAGGCGATGAAGGCGAACCACGAGGCGATGCGCGCCGCGATGCAGGCGAAGCTCGAGAGCTTCAAGGCCGACGCCTTCGACGCCGCGGCCTTCGTGACGCCGCCGAAGGAGCTGGTCCGGCCGGCCGCCGGCAAGGACCACCGGATCAACGAGCTGGCGATCGTCACGTCGGTCCTCACGCCGGAGCAGCGCGAGGCGCTGGCGACACGGATCGAGCAGGGCCCGGCGAACGCGGCGGCGCGCGTCAAGGCCCCGCAGCAGCAGTGACGCGCCGCACCTCCGGCGCCGATCGGCGCTGACGGACGACGGCGACGGTCGCGACGAACGAAGCGCGGGCGCGGTGGGTCGATCCCATCGCGCCCGCTCGCGTCCATGGCGAAGCCGAAGACATGGTAGCGTCCGCCGATGCCGACGCTCCGATTCGCCGCGAAGACGCTCGACGACCTGAAGATCGAAGACGAGCGGTCGTTCCGTCACGTCGCCCTCTACGGCGATCTCAAGGAGGTGCTCCGGCGCGATCGCTACGGCTTCCGCGTCCTGCCGGAGCGCTCCGCCGGGCGCTGGGACCGCGCGCTCCTCTTGAACCTCACCTTCTGGGGAGCGAGCTCGGGCGGCGACGTCCTCGTCGAGGAGAAGATCCCCGCCGACGTCGTGGCGCACGCGGCGTGGCACCACCTCGCCGCGAGGGCGCTCGCGGACGCGCCCGGCGCGCCCCTCTCGTCCGACGCGCTGTTCTTCGGCGAGGCCGTCGCGAGCGCGTTCGACGTCTACCTGGTCGGCCGCCTCCTCGGCCACGCGCCCCGCTCGACGTTCCTCGCGACCCAGGTGCCGGCGATGGCCGAGAGCGCCTACGAAGCCGGGCTCTCGGAGAGCGACTTCGACGCGCTCGTCCAGGGCATCGCCGCCGATCCGGACCGCGCCTTCGAGGACCTCAGGCAGCTCCTCTTCGACGCGACGACGTCGCTCGCCGCGTGCGGCGACGCGGACGAGGCGCTCGCGGTGCTCGGCCGGCTCGACGAGCACCGCTTCGCCGCCCTCCTGCACCACTACGAGCTGTCGAACTGGGTCCTCTACGCGCACGCGTACGCGCGCGACAAGGGCGCCGTCGCGCCGGACCCGCGCGTCCGCGCGATCGATGCCGAGCTCCGTCGCGCGAGCGCGTCGCTCGACTGGCTCGCGTCGACGTGGATCGAAGCCCGCTGACGCGCGACCCGACCGATCGTTCGCCGTCGATCGACGCGCCGGGCTCGCAGAGCGGCGGCCCGCACCGTCGCGGGCCGCGTCGGGCGGAGATGGATAGCCGATGGACCAGGCCGTCCACCCGCGATGGAAGAGCCAACGGCCGCGCGCGCGCGTATTCTCTCCTGGATGGTTCGTGTCACGGGCGCCGTGCTGCTCGCGCTGGTCGCTTCGCTCTCGTTCGCGGCGTGCGCCGCGGACGAGGGCGGCCTCGACGTCGACGACGACGGCATCCCGTCCGGCAACCCGAACGGACGAGACGACGGCGCCGAGTGCGACAAGGGCTTCGACTGCAAGTCCGGCGTCTGCGCGGGCGGCCGTTGCATGGTGCCGACGTCGTCGGACGGCGTCCGCAACGGCGAGGAGACGGGGCTCGACTGCGGCGGCCCCGACGCGCCCACCTGCCCCGGCGGCCAGCCGTGCAAGCTGGACCGCGACTGCTCGAGCGGCGAGTGCGCGGACGGCAAATGCACCGGGTCGCCCACCGCGCCGCCCGCGACGAGCACCGACGGCATCAAGAACGCCGACGAGAGCGACGTCGACTGCGGCGGGACGAAGACGAACGCTCCGCGCTGCGGGACGGGCAAGGGCTGCAACGTCGCCGACGACTGCGCGAGCAAGGTCTGCTCGGCGTCGAAGACGTGCGCCGCGCCCTCCGGGAACGACAAGGTCCAGAACGGCGACGAGACCGACGTCGACTGCGGCGGCAAGACCACCGGCGCGCCGCGGTGCGGGGCCGGCAAGGGCTGCCTCGTCCACGCAGACTGCGCCTCCGACGGCTGCGACGACACCAAGAGGTGCGCCGTCTCCCGGAGCTGCACCGCGACCAACGGGGGACTCTCGTGCGGGACCGGCGAGGTCGGCGCGCCCAACGCCAAGCACGAGAGCTGCTGCATCGCGCTGCCGATCCCCGGCTCCGCGACGCGGCTCGACAAGTACAAGACCACGGCGGGCCGCATGCGCGCCTTCATCGAGCGCGTGAAGGGCGACGTGCTCGGCTGGTACGAGGGCAACAAGGCCTCGCTGTCCCAGGCCGCGCGCGACCAGATCGAGCCCTACAAATCGAACCTCCCGACCGATCTCGCGACCTACCCGACGGGCGCGAACTACCAGCTCGGCGGCTTCAGCATCCTCCCCGATCGCCCGAGCACGTCGCAGGGCTGCTACGTCGGCAACGCGAACGACAGGGCGAACGGCGCGCACACCTACTGGACCGGCGCGCTGATGGGCGAGGACCGGCCCTTCGGTCAGGCCTTCCTCGATCGGCTGCCGCTCAACTGCGTCCCCTACCCGCTCGCCGCCGCCTTCTGCGCGTGGGACGGCGGGCGCCTCCAGACGTGGGAGGAGAACTCCGCCGCGTTCGGCCCGGGCAACTACCCGTGGGGGAACGCGCCCGTGGCGGGCGGCTTCGGCGACGTGAACGGGACGTGGACGCAGCTCGGCCCGGCGCACTTCGTCGAGGGACAGGGGCTCACCCCGTGCCCGAGCTGCGACGTCACGCGGATGAACTGGGGGAGCAACTACCAGAACCCGCCCGGCGGCGACGCGAAGGACTGGGACTACGCCTACTTCATCAGCGCGCCGGGCCGGTTCGCGGCCGACGTCGGCGCGGGCGGCCACATGGACCTCGGCGGGATCATGATGGAGCTGACCGCGTCGCCCGGGGTCGGCTACCCGGGCGCCCCCGCGATCGACGAGCAGTACGGCCCCAAGGTCCGCTGGTCGCGCGCCGGGTCCTGGGAGGGGCACCAGGTCAACTACCCGCGCTGGGAGTTCGCGATCATGACCAAGTACGGCAAGACCGGCATGCGCTGCGCTCGCGATTGACGGCAGGCGCCGCCCGAGCGCGCTATGGTGCGCGCCGATGCACCGCCGACTCGCGAAGCCGCCCCTCCGCGTCCAGCCGACGACGCTCTGGGAGTACCCGTCGCAGCACTACGGCGAAGCTCAGCAGGGCGACGCGCGCTACGTCGGCGCCACGCCGTCGTACGTGGTCTGGAACCTCGTCCAGCGCTACACGAAGCCCGGCGATCTCGTCGTCGATCCGTTCTGCGGCTCGGGCACGACGCTCGACGTCGCCAGGGACACGGGGCGGAGCGCGCGGGGCTTCGACCTCGCGCCGTACCGTCCGGACGTCGAGCGCGCCGACGCGCGCAAGCTCCCGCTCGAGACGGGCTCCGTGAACCTCGTCTTCATGGATCCGCCCTACGGCGACCACATCCACTACTCCGACGACGCCGAATGCATCGGGCGGCTCTCCGCTTACGATCCGGCGTACTACCGCGCGATGCACCGCGCGATCCGCGAGGCGGCGCGCGTCCTCGCCCCCGGCGGCGTGCTCGGGCTCTACGTCTGCGACTACTTCGAGAAGAAGCGCGGCTTCGCGCCCGTCGGCTTCCAGCTCTTCGTCAGCGTCGCCGAGTCGCTCGCCGTCCTCGACGTCGTCTCCGTCGCCCGCCACAACAAGACGCTCGAGATGGGCAACTACCGAAAGGCCGCCGAGGAGGGGAACTTCTTCCTCCGCGGCTTCAACTACCTCTTCATCGCGCAGAAGCCGGCCGAGCGCCCCGGCGGAGGGCGCGGAGATCGCGGCCGCGGCAAGGCTCGCCGCCCGTGACGCCGCGCCGCCGCCGCGCCGCCGCGAGCGGAGCGGCCAAGGCCGAATCTCCCTGCCGCGACGCCCGGCGGGGCTGCATAATCGCAGGAGATGCTCCGCCTGCCGCGCCTCGCCGCCGTCGCCTGCGCCCTGGCCCTCGCCGGCTGCACGGGGGACGTCGAGACGCCGACGTACGACTTCGGCCTCTTCCCGGAGGTCGCGCACTCCGGGTTCAACCCCAAGGCGAGCTTCAAGGTGATGTTCGGCACCGGCGCGACCGATCCGGCGTGGTCGATCGAGGATCCGAGCGTCGCGACGATCGCGCCGTCCCCTCCGCCGAAGGTCGCCGGCACCACGGTGAGCTCGATGAGCTTCGCCCTCGTGACGGCCACGAAGGCGGGCGAGACGACGATCACGATGACGTCCGGCGGACGGACCCTCACGGCGCGGCTCGTCGTCAAGGCCTACACCGACGAGGACCTCGAGGCGGGGCGCGCCCGCTACGAGACGGCCTCGACCGATCCGGCGCGGGCGCCGTGCGCGTCGTGCCACGCGAAGGAGGGCGGCGTCGACCACTCGCCGCTCAAGATGGCCGGCTTCGACGACGCGACGATCCTCGAGGTGATCCAGGCGGCGACGTACCCGGCCTCCTCCTCGGGCCGGTCGGCGACGAGCGCCTTCGCGCCCACGGGGCCCCTGGAGTTCACCGGCCACACGTGGAGCCTGACCGAGCCGGAGAAGAGCGGGATCCTCGCTCACCTCCGCTCGCTGCCGCTCGGCGGCCTCTGACGGGCGCGCGGCGCGCCGCGGCCCGCGAAGCGCAGCGCGCCGCGCGCGAAGAGCCGGACGAGGAGCTCCCGCGCGGCGCGGCTCTTCGCCTCTCGCGCGAGCGCGCGGCCGTCGAACTGGCGCGCCGCCGCGAGGATCCGCGCGATCCCGGCCGCCGGCGCGGGCACGGCGATCTCCTCGCCGCCGACGTAGAGCAGGAGCGCGCCGCGCGGGCGCGGGAGGAACGCCCAGCGCCCCTCCTCCGATCGCGCCACGACGTCGCCGCGCGCGAGGCGGGCCCGGAGCGTCGCCTCGTCCGGCGCGCGCCGCGGCGGCTCGAGCCCGTGCCCCGGCTTCAGCCGCGTCGCGTACGACGCGAACCAGCGATCGACGGCGTCGTCCGACGTGTCGAGCGAGCGCACCATCGCGCGGACGCGGGCGAGGAGCGCCGGGGGGATCGCCCCCGGGTGCGCGCGCGGCGAGAGCGGCGGATCTTCGAGGAGGCGCGCCGCGCCGGCGCCCTCGCGCGCGGCCGCCGCGAACGACGCCCACGCCTCGCCCGCGCTCGGCGAGCGGAAGCCGATCGAGTACGTGAGGCACGGCGTGACGGCGACGCCGTCGTGCGCGAAGCCGGGCGGCAGGTAGAGCATGTCGCCCGGCCGGAGCACCTCGTCGGCGTCGGCGCGGAACGACGCGAGGACGCGCAGGTCGAGGCCCGGCACGAGCCGCGTGTCCCGCGTCGGCGCGGTGTGGTAGCGCCAGCGACGCTCGCCCCGCCCCTGCACGAGGAAGACGTCGTAGCTGTCGACGTGGGGGCCGACGCCGCCGCCCGGCGCGGCGAAGCTGACCATCACGTCGTCGACGCGCACGTTGGGGACGAACGCGAACCGGTCGAGCAGGAGCGCGGCCTCCGGGACCCAACGGTTCACCTCCTGGACGAGCAGCGTCCAGTCGCGCTCGGGCAGCGACGCGAAGCGGGCCTCGTCGTGCGGGCCCCACGTCACCTCCCACGGCCCGGCGCGGCGTCCCCTCGCCGCGCCGGCGCCGCGCCGCTCGACGATCCGCGACTCGACCCCGTCCTCGCAGGCGAGGCCGGCGAGCTCGTCGGGCGTGATCGGGTCGCGAAACCGCGGGAAGGCCCCGCGCACCAGGAGCGGCTTCTTCTGCCAGTGCTCACGGAAGAACCGCGCGACGGACATGCCGCCGAGCACGCCTCGACGCTCGCTCTCATCCTGGGTCGCCTCGGGAGATCGCCGTCGCGCTGTCATCTCGTCCAGGCGCCGGACTACCATGGCCGCGTGAAGTCCGGAATCGCGGTCGAGCTGCTCGTCAGCCAGGTCAAGAACACGGCGGCGTGGCTCTGGTCCGATCCCCGCGCGGCGGCGGCGACGGCCGCGCTCGACGACGTCGCCGCCGCCGAGGCCTGCCGCGACGGCGCGGACGGGACCGCCTATTTCGCGCTGCTGCTCGCGGCGCACTACGCGACCGTCGCGACCTTCGTGCCCACCGACGTCGACGCGCGCATCCGTCACCACGCCTGGCAGGCGATGACCACGCGCGACCAGCTCGCGGCGGCGTGCGACGTCGTCGACGCGACCGCCTCGTGGGACGTGCACGCCGTGTCGGCGCGCGTGTTCGTCTCGCCGGCGCACGGCCCGCTGTCGGGCCACGACGGCGAGTGGCTCGCGGTCCGCGCCGGCGCCCTCGGGCGCGCCGCCGCGCTCGGCGCGGACGACCTCGTCGAGCGGCTGACGAGCCAGCTCGACGCCGAGGTCGATCGCGAGGAGGCGATCGTCGGCGAGGCGATCGCGTCGGATCGGACCGCGCCCGCCCTGACGGTGGCGACGATCGTCGCGCACAACCTCGGCGATCTCTCGCGCGTCGTCGCCGAGTGGCCGAAGAACGACGTCCTCGCGTCGCTCCGCGATCGCTGGCTGCGCCTCGGCCACCCCGACGCCCCCCGGCGGCGGGCGCACCTCGTGACGGCGGGGAAGATCAACAAGGCGCTGATCGCGCACGAGAACCATCGCTTCCTGCCGCTGCGAAGGCCCCGCGCCCTCCGCGCCGCGCGCGAGCTGCTCTTGCCGATCGGCCCGTGGTTCGACGCGTGGGGCGAGACCGTCGCCACGAGCGCGCACCTCGAGAGCGGCGACCGCGCCGAGGTGCTGGCGGCGCTGCTCGAGCTCCACGGCCGCGATCCGGCGCAAGAAGGCTGCCTCCGCGCGATCGCCGGCCTCCACCGCGCGACCCGCGGCGGCATCGAGGCGTACGTGCCGGACCTCCCCGCGCGCATGCGCAAGGACGCGCTCCGCGGCAAGGTCCGCGACGTCCTCGACGTCACCGTGGAGCACTTCGGCGCCCGGCTCGATCGACGCTACCGCGTCGAGCGCGACGCCGGCTGGCCCTCGGCGTCGAAGCCGTCCGGCCCGCGCTGACGCGGCCCGCGTCGCCGCCGACGGCGCGCGGACGTCAGGGCAGGCCCGTGACCTCGACCGGGAACGGGCTGTCGACGGTCGTGCCGTCGCCGAGCTGACCGCGATCGTTCTTTCCCCAGCACCACACCGAGCCGTCGCCCTTGCGCGCGCAGACGTGGCGGAGCCCCGGAGCGACGGCGACGACGTCCGTGAGGAAGCCGACGCCGCCGGGTCCCTTGATCTGCGTCGGCGTCGGCGTCGACGTGATCGGACCGCCGTCGGGGAGCGACGCGACGTCGGATCCCCAGCACCACGCCGTCTTGTCGGCGCGCACGGCGCACGAGACGTGCTCGGCGACCCCGAGCGACGTGACCGTCGCGAGCCCGGCGACCGCCGCCGCGAACGCGCGCCGAGGCGTCGCGTCCGCCGCGACGCCGAGCTGGCCGGCGTCGTTCGTCCCCCAGCACCACACCGCCCCTTGCCTGAGCGCGCAGGTGTGCTTGCCGCCCGAGGCGATCGCCGTGACGTCGTCGAGCGGCGTGAGGAGGTCCGGATCGGTGACGACCTCCTGCGGGACGAGCTCCCCGCTCTGGTCGCCCGGCCGGCCGAGCTCGGCGCCGAGGTTCGTCCCCCAGCAGTAGACGCGGTCCCCGGCGAGCGCGCAGGAGTGCACCTCGCCCGCCGCCACGGCGCGCGTCTTCGGCGGCGACGCGCCGGGGACGGGCGACGCCTCGAGCAGCGTGCCCGAGCACGTGTGCTCGGCGACCGCGTGGTAGTCGTAGAAGATCGGCGCCGCGCAGGCGTCGTCGCCGGTCACGGCCCGGCCGAGCTCGTTGAACGTCGAGTGCCCGAAGCAGACGTGCCGGCCGTTCGTCTTGAGGACGCACGTGTGCGGACCGCCCGCCGCGACGCGCGCGGCGTCGAGGTTGCCGATCGCCCGCGGCCGCGCGCGGTCGGAGCCGAGCGCCGACGGCGGCTCGGCCTGCGCGCCCGAGTAGCGCTGGCCCCAGCAGAAGACGACCCCCTCACGGCGCGCGCACGAGTGCCACGGCCCGAGCGCCAGCTCCTCGACGCCGTCGAAGGGGAGGCCCGTCTCGTCGACGCCGATGCGCGTGGCGGTCGCGACGTCGGCGGCGAACGTGCCGTCTCCGCTGGTCCCGAGCCCGAGCTGACCGTGGTCGTTCGCGCCCCAGCACCACACGCCCGCCGCGTCGCCGCCGGCGACGACACATGTATGATCCCCGTTTCCGACGTCGGCGTCGGGGTGGAAGCCCGAGCCCGTCGCGAGGAGCGGCCCCGTCGGCCCGGCCTCCACGCTCGCGTCGGCGTCGGGTCCGGCGTCGAGCCCCCCCTCGCCGGCGTCGGCGTCCGCGTCGCTGGCCGCGTCGACCGCGACGCGCGCGTCGCTCTCGGCGTCCGGCGGCGGCGGGATGTAGTAGCGGGTCGTGGGGTCACGCTCGATGTCGTCGCACGCCACGAACGCGAAGGCGCCCAACGCGACGACGATCCCGAGAGCTCTCCCCCAGCGCATGCCGTGAACCGTAGCCCGTATGCGGCCGGAGCGCTCGCGCGTCGAGAGTCACTGGACGTTTACGTTGCCGCTCGACGCGCCTCCGCGCGTCGACGGCTCGTATTCAGCCGCGAACGTGCGCGCGCATCGCGATGCCGCCCCGCGGACGGAGCGTGATGAGCGGCTCGAGCTCGACCGGCTCCGCGCTCCTGAGCTCGAAGCGGACGCGCCGCGCGATCGTGGCGAGCAACACGTGGCCTTCCATCAAGGCGAAGTGGTTCCCGATGCAGACGCGCGGCCCGGCGCCGAACGGCATGTAGGCGCAGCGCGGGAGCTGCCTCTCCTTGTCGCCGAGGAAGCGCGCGGGGTCGAACGCCTCAGGATCGGGCCACAGGTCCTCGCGCCGGTGGATGCCGAGGACGTTGGCCAGGACGATCGAGCCCTTTCGCACGAGGCGATCGCCGATGACGACGTCCTCGACCGGCTTCCGTCCGAGCACGTACGCCGGCGGGTACAGGCGCATCGCCTCCTTGAAGACCGCGAGCGTGTACGGCAGCGCCTTCAGGTCCTCGTAGGACGGCGTCCGATCGAGCGCGTCGAGCTCGGCCTCCATCCGCGCGCGCGCCTCGGGGTGACGGGCGAGGAGGTAAAACGTCCACGAGAGGGCGTTCGCCGTCGTCTCGTGCCCGGCGAGGAAGAGCGTCATCGCCTCGTCGCGCACCTGACGATCGGTCATCGCCGCGCCGTCCTCGTCCCGCGCGTCGAGGAGCATGCTGAGCACGTCGCCGCGGTCCGCGCCCTCGGCGCGCCGCTCGCGGATGATCCGGTAGACGATCTCGTCGAGCCGCGCGACCGCGCGCTTGTACCTCAGGTTCTGCGGGCTCGGGATCATCGGCGGGAGCGGGACGACCGATCCGAGCTGGCCCATCGCGACCTCCATGGCGGTCGTCAGCGCCTCGCCGACCGCGCGGGCGTCGCCGACGACCTCGGCGTCGAAGAGCGTCTTGCCGACGATCTCGAACGTGAGGCGCATCATCGCCTCGGCGAGGTCGAGCGGCGCGCCGTCCTCGAGGCCCGCCGCGAAGCGCTCGGCGCGCGTCGCCATCGTCTCCGCGTACGACGCGATGCGCTTGTGGGCGAACGCCGGCGCGAGGAGCCTCCGCTGCCGCTCGTGCACCGCGCGCTCGCTCGTGAGCAGGCCGCCGCCGAGCACGGGGCGGAGGAAGACGGCGAGGCCGGGCGCCTTCACGAACGCGCTCTGCTTCGTCGAGAGCACCTCGTGGACGAGCGCCGGCGACGACACGACGACGACGCGACGCGCGAGCCCCATCGGCATCTCGACGATCTCCGGGTGCGTCTTCGCGAGCCGGAGGAGCATCCCGACGCGATCGTTCCGGAACGACGAGAGGTGCCCGAGCACCGGACGGCCGGGGAGCCGCGGCGGCGCGCTCGCCGTACGCGGAGACGGGGTGGTGGCGGCGGTCATGGCGCGATCTCCTCCGTCGGATATGATGTGAGCGATCGCTCGCATTCGCTACTCGCATTGACGAATTCGTCATGGTACGCCGGCCCGCCACGAGCCCTCGGAAGAACGCCTCGCAGGAGCGCTCGCGCGCGACGGTCGACGCGCTCTTGACCGCGACCGCTCGCATTCTCGTCCGCGACGGCTACGACCGCGCCAGCACCAACAAGATCGCCGAGGCGGCCGGCGTCAGCATCGGTTCGCTCTACCAGTACTTCCCGAGCAAGGAGGCGCTCGTCGCGGCCGTGCTCGAGCGCCACGTCGGCGCGATGATGGAGGTCGTCCGCGCCTCGCTCGCGCGCGTCGCGACGAGCCCGCTGCCCGAGGCGGCGCGCGAGCTGGTCCGCGTGATGATCGAGGCGCACCGCATCGAGCCGAAGCTCCACCGCGTGCTCGCCGAGCAGCTCCCGCGCGTCGGGAGGATGGACCACGTCGAGCGCGTGGAAGCGGAGGCCCTGACGCTCGTGCGCGCATACCTCGAGGCGCGTCGAGACGAGATCGGCGTCGACGACCTGGACCTGGCGTCCTTCCTCGCCGTGAGCTGCGTGGAGGCCATGACGCACGCGGCCGTCCTCCGGCGCCCCGAGCTCCTCTCCGAGCCGCGGTTCGTCGACGAGGTCGCCGCCCTCGTCGTGCGCTACCTGGGCGGGGACGCCGCCACCTCGACCGCGCGCCCTGCTATGCTGGGCGCAGAATGAGCTCGATCAAGAAGACGCTGGTGAAGCAGGGGATGAAGCTCATGACGGATCCGCGCGTCATGAAGATCATGCAGGACGAGCGCGTCATGAAGGCCGTCATGCAGATGATGAGCGTGCCCGGCAAGGTCCAGACGTTCACGAGCGACCAGGTCGAACGCCTCGCGAAGGCGATGAGCCTCGCGACGGAGGACGAGGTGAAGGACCTCAAGCGCCAGATCCGCCGCCTCGAGGAGGAGGTCTCGCGCCTCGAGAAGGACAAAAAGAGGAGCTGATCGGCGCGGTCCGCGACCGGCGCCGGCCACCGCGTCGCCTCGAGCGCCCGGGCTCGGGCACGGCGGTCGGCGCGCGCGACGCCGATTCAGGCGGCGGAGCGCTTCTCGATCCAGCGCGTCACGAGCGGCCACGTCGAGAGCGGCGCGTCGCGCCCGACGAGCAGATCGATGTGGCCGAGGGGCACCGTCTTGTACGTCTTGTCCTTCGAGCGGCTCCGCTCGAAGGCCGGGCGCACGCTCGCCGGCGGCGCGAGGTCGTCGTTCATCCCCGAGAGGACGAAGAGCGGCAGGTCCATCGCCTCGAAGCGCTCGACGTAGTCCTGGGCGTGGCCGCCGAAGCGCCGCTGCGCCCCCCACTCGAACATGTTGCGCAGCTCGTGGATGCCCGCCCGATCGAACGCGAGGCGGAGGTGCTGGTCGAGCACGTGCGGCTCGAGGGCGCCGGCGTGCCAGCCGCGCAGCGGGATCGGATAAAACGGGCTGTCGGCCACGCGCCGGATGCTGCGGATGAGCGCCCCGACGGGGTAGAGCGGCACGGGGACCCCGACGTGGGGCACGCCGATCCGGCGCATCCCCTCGAAGAGGAGCGAGATCGCCTGGAGGGAGAACGAGCCACGCGTGAAGTGGTACGGGCTGCCGATCGACGCGATCCCCGCGACCGCGCCGGTGAGCTTCGGCGCCGCGGCGTAGCTGACGAGGCCGCCGAGCGAGTGCCCGACGAGGAACGGAGGCCGGCCGCTCGTGTGCGTGAGGACCTCGTCGATCGCCGTCGGCAGGTCCTCCTCGACGTAGTCGTCCACGCTGCGGACCGTGCGCGCGCCGAAATGCCGCGAGCGGCCGTGGCCCCGGAGGTCGAGGTTGAAGACGTCGTACCCCTCTCGGGCGAGGTAGTTGGCGAAGCTCCGCGCCGGCAGGTGCCAGGCGTACCGGTTCTGGCCGAACCCGTGCACGAGGAGGATCGGCGCGCGCGTGCCGCCCCCGTTCGAGACGAGGCGCTTCCTCACCATCGCGAGCGGGACGCTCCCGCCGCTGACCACGAGCTCCTTCACGAACTTCGCGCGTTCGTGGCGGTCGATCGTCTGTTCGAGGGTACGTCCGTAGAGGATCACGCGGGTGAATCGAGGCAGGAGGCCGGCGGAGGTCCGAGGCCCCCGACCTCGACGCCCATTTTGTCCTGCGTTCCTCGACTCAGTGTAGCATCTGGCCGAGCTTGCGGGGCAACCCCCCGGCAGAGCTACGACTCCCCCGCCTCCGAGGCTTCGCGATGCGATCCACGACGCTGATCTCGTTCGGTACCCTCTTCGCCGCCGTCCTCGCGCTCCCTGCCCCAGCGCGCGCGGACACCGGCGACGCGACGACGGCCGACGCCGCCGAGGCCGAGAGCGACACGACCGACGGCGGCGCCCCGGGCGCCGAGCCGAAGAAGGAGCCCTCGCTCGTCGAGCCGCCCGCCGAGAAATGGGACATCTACGACGTCGACGAGGTCCCGGGACGGAGCTACTTCTTCGTCGGCCTCCGCTACCGCGCGAACGTCATCCCGAGCTTCATGCTCAACCTGTTCGTGGACCAGGGCAAGACGGTCTACACGAACATGATCGGCGCGGAGTTCGATCTCCGGAAGGACGGCTTCTCGCTCATCCCCTCGCTCTCGTACCACGAGCTCGGGACCGGCGACATCCTGTTCAAGCAGAAGGGCACCCCCAACATCGCCGGCAACTACTCGCTGGTGAACAGCGGGATGAAGGTCGTCTACGCGTCGGTCGATCTCCTCTGGTCGACGAAGCTCTCGAAGAACGTCGAGTTCGAGTACGGCGCCGGCTTCGGCCTCGGCGCGGTGTTCGGCGATCTCGAGAACAGCTGGGTGACCGAGGACCCGAACGGCCAGCTCGCCGCGTCGACCGGCAAGCGTTACAGCCGCTGCGACGCGGTCGGCCCGCCCGGCACCGGCTGCAACCGGGCCGATCACCAGAACTCCGAGGTCGACAAGGTGAACGGCTACAAGGAAAAGAGCTGGTTCGACGGCGGCTCGAAGCCGGTCCTCTTCCCGTGGATCTCGGTCCCGCAGATCGGCCTCCGCTTCAAGCCGATCAAGCAGTTCGTCGCGCGCCTCGGCGTCGGCTTCGCGCTCACGGGCTTCTGGTTCGGCCTCAGCGGCCAGTACGGCCTCGAGAAGCCGCGCGACTGAGCGCGCGGCGGCGCGACCGCGGCCGCCGGGACGGCGTGGCACAAAAAGGCGCTGGCACACGCGTGCCACGTTATGATGCTGCGGGTGAGCGCTTCCCGCGTTCCGACCGCGCGCAGCAGCGCTCCCGAGCGGCCCGAGAGCACGACTCCGGCCTTCCGGGTGCCGCCTCGCTACGCGCCGCTGGCACTCCTCGGCAAGGGCGGCGGCGGCGAGGTCTGGTCCGTCCGCGACCGGGTGACCGGGCGCCAGCTCGCGCTCAAGGTGCTCGCCGAGGACGCCGGCGAGGCCGAGGTCATGGCGCTCGTCCGCGAGGCCGTCACGCTGAGCGGCCTCGAGGGCCTCGGCGTGCCGCAGGTGCTCGCGTTCGGGCGCCTCCCCGGGAGCCCGCGCCGCTTCCTCGTCCGCGAGCTCGTCGAGGGACGGAGCCTCGAGGAGGTCATCGGCGGGGCCGCCGACGCCGGCGAGGCGAAGGCGCGCGAGTGGCTCCTCCCGCTCGCGAGCGCGGCCGATCAGCTCACCGTGCTCCACCGCGCCGGGCTGCTCCACGGCGACGTCAAGCCCGCGAACGTCATCGTCGGCGCCGACGGCGCCGGCACGCTCGTCGACCTGGGCCTCGCCACGCCGTGGCGGGAGGGCGGCGCCCGCGCGCGCGGCCTCACGCCGAAGTACGCCGCGCCGGAGCTCTTGCACGGCGAGCCGCTCACGGTGCGCGCGGAGGTCTACGCGCTCGGCGCCACGCTGAGCGACGCGCTCGTCAGGCGACGCGCCGACCTCGACGAGCCGACCCGCGACGCGCTCGCGCGCATCGCCGCGCGCGCCACCGAGGAGCAGCCGGAGGCGCGCTACCCGAGCGTCGACGAGCTCGGCAGCGCGCTGAAGAGCGCCGCGAAGATCGAGACCCGCGCCCTCGCCGCGGCGTGGCCGGTGCTCGGCGCCGACGCGGCGGCGCACGCGCTCGCGGCGGAGGTCGCGCGGCTCGCTCCGGGGCAAGGCCTCGCGATCGTGGGCCCACGCCGGTCGGGGCGGAGCACGCTCGCGAACCGGCTCTCGTGGTCGCTCGGGGTGAGCGGCGCGCCGGTCGCCAGCGTCGAGCCGGCGCGCGACGCGACGGTCAGCTCGCTGGAGGTGGTCGAGCTCGAGCTCGACGCGTGGAAGGCGCGCGGCCGCGCGGCCGAAGCGCGGGACGACGCCCCGTCGGAGGCGACGCCGATCGCCGCGGGCGACCTCGTCGTCGTCGTCGACGACCTCGACGGCCTCGACGACGCCGCGCGCGCGCGGATCCGACGCGCCGCCGAGGAGGGCGCGCGCGTCGTCGCGGTCGCCGACGAGGACGCCGTCGCCGCCCTCGCCCCGCGCGGCGTCCGGACGTTCGTCGTGCCTCCGCTCGACGACTCGAGCGCCGCCGAGCTCGTCAAGCGCGCGATCCCGTCGCTGCCCGATCGCCTCACCGAGCACCTGCTCGCGCGCACCGGGCGGCGCCCCGGCGCGCTGCGCTCGTTCGTGAAGCGGCTCGCCGGCCGCGCGATCACGTCGACGGAGGAGATCGACGACCTGCTCGACGCGACGTCGAGCAGGAGCGTGCCGCCGCCGTCGCGCTCCCGCGAGGAGGCGCTCGGCGAGCTCGCCCGCGCGCTCGACACCGGGCGCTTCGACACCGCGGCCGACGCGCTCGACGGCCTCGGCCCGCCCGCGAACGCGCTCGAGTCGGTCGAGTTCGCGATCGCGCGCTCGAAGATCCTCCTGGCGCGCGGCGACGCGGTGGGCTCCGCGAGCGCGCTCGACGCCGTCGCGGAGCTCGCCGAGGCGAGCGCGGCGGCGAGGGCGTGGCGGATCGCGCGCGCGCGGACCTGCATGCGCGCCGGCGACTCCGTGGAGGCCGCGCGCCTGACCGAGGGCGCGGCCTCGGGCCCGGAGAAGGACGCGATCGCCGCCGACGCGCTCGCCGTCCACGGGCTCGCGCTCGCCTTCACCGGCGACGAGGCCAACGCGAAGCGCGCGCTCGAGGACGCGGTCGCGATCGCGAGGGACGTGCAGAACCCACGCATCGAGGCCGTCGCGCAGGTGTCGCTCGCGATCGCGCATCAGCGCGGCGGGCGCGCGCGGGACGCCCGCCTGGCCTACGAGGCCGCGCTCGCCTCCGCCGAGCGGGCGCGCGACGCCTGGACGCTGGCGACGACGCGCCTCAACCTCGCCGGGCTCGCGAAGGCCGACGGCGACCTCGCGCAGGCGCTCGTGCACCTCGAGGGCGCGCTCGACATGGGCCGGCGCGCCGGCGGCTTCGTCGTCGTCCAGCAGGCGCTCTTCAACCTGGCCAACCTCGACCTCTACCTCGGCCGCTACGCCCGAGCGGGCGCCTCGATCGAGAAGCTCGCGGAGCAGCGGGACAAGCTCGCGCCGAGCGCGCGCGCGCAGCTGCTCGGCCTCCAGGCGGAGCTCGCCACGCGCATGGGCGAGAGCGATCGCGGCGCGCGCCTCTACGACCTCTCGGCCGACGCGTACGACGCCGTGGCGCGCCCGCTCGACGCCGCCGAGGCGCGGCTCGAGGGCATCCTCACGCGCCTCGGCGCCGGCGCCCCCGAGCTCGACGTGGCGACGCTCGCGCGGGAGCTCGACGCGCTCCGGGCCAAGCTCGGCGACGGCGGCTTCCAGGAGCACGAGGCGCTCGCCGGGATCGTCAGAGGCTCGCTCGCGCTCGCGCGCGGCGAGGAGGCCCTCGCGCGCGAGGCGCTCGACGCGGCGTACGAGCGCGCGATGAGCGCCGGCCAGCGCGAGTGGGCGTGGCGCGCGCTCGACGCGCGCGCGCGCCTCGCGGCGGCGCAGGGCGCTTCGGCGCTGGCGCGGCGCGACACCGACGCGTCGCTCGCGATGCTCGAGGAGACCGCGGCCAAGCTCCCGCGCGATCTGCGCGAGGTCTTCTGGAACGATCCGCGTCGCCGAGCGCTCCGCCAGGCGCACACCGCGACCGTCCCGGCCGCGTCGAGCGCGCCGTGGACGAGCGGCGTGAGCCCGCGCGGGATCCTGACCGATCAAGCGCGCGTGGCGACGCTCACCGGCGCGCTCGCCGGGCGGACCGCCTCGATCACGAGCATCGGCACGCCGATGCCCGCGGAGGACCGCCTCCAGCGCATCTTCGAGATCACGCGCGACCTCGCGCGCGAGCGCGACCTCGACCGCCTGCTCCAGCGCGTGACCGACCACGCCGTCGGCCTCCTCGGCGCCGAGCGCGGCCTCATCGTGGTGGTGGACGAGCGCGGCGACGTCGTGGCCCACACCTCACGCGACGGCAAGGGCGAGGAGACGCACCAACACTTCTCGCGCAGCGTCGCCGAGCGCGTCATCCGCGAGGGCGAGCCCGTCATCGCGACGAGCGCGCGGGACGACGAGCGCCTCGCCGAGGCGGTGAGCGTGCACGCGCTGATGATCCAGTCGATCGCGTGCGTGCCCATCCGCGGCGCTCCGCCGGCCGGCAAGACGATCGGCGCCTTGTACCTCGAGACGCGGCTCCGCCCGGGCGTCCGCTTCAAAGAAGAGCTCCCGACGCTCGCGGCCTTCGCCGATCAGGCGGCGATCGCGATCGAGGGCGCGCGCCTGATGGACGAGCTGCGCCGGCGCTCCGAGGAGCTCGAGAAGGCGAACGCCGCGCTGAACGAGGCGAAGGAGCGCCTCGCCGAGCGCCTGGGGGCGCGCACCGAGCAGCTCGCCTCCGCCCGGCGCGACCTCAAGCAAGCGCGCCAGGAGCTGCGCGGCCACTTCGGCTACGCCGGGCTCGTGGGGACGAGCGCGGCGATGCGCAAGGTCTACGCCCTCGTCGATCGCGTCAAGGACACCGACGTCCCGGTCCTCATCACCGGCGAGAGCGGCACCGGCAAGGAGGTCATCGCCAAGGCGGTGCACACCGCCGGGCCGCGCGGCAAGGCGCCCTTCCTCGGCGTCAACTGCGGCGCGATCCCGGCGAACCTCCTCGAGAGCGAGCTGTTCGGTCACGTGCGCGGCGCCTTCACCGGCGCCGATCGCGATCGCAAGGGGCTCTTCCGCGAGGCCGAGAACGGCACGATCCTCCTCGACGAGATCGGCGAGATGCCGACGAAGATGCAGGCCGGCCTGCTCCGCGTGCTGCAAGAGAAGACGGTCCGGCCCGTCGGCGGCGCCAAGGAGGAGCCCTGCAACGCCCGCGTGATCGCGGCGACGAACCGCGACCTCGCCCAGATGGTCGCCGAAGGGACGTTCCGCGAGGACCTCTTCTACCGGCTCCACGTGATCGAGCTGAAGGTGCCGTCGCTGCGCGAGCGCGCCGACGACATCCCTGCGCTGATCGACCACTTCCTCACGCTGTTTTCCGCCCGTCACAAGCGAGAGCGCAAGTCGCTCGAGCGCGCCGCCGTGCGCCGCTTGCAGGCCTACGACTGGCCGGGCAACGTCCGCCAGCTCGAGCACGTCCTGCTCAACGCCTGGCTCCTCTCCGAGGACGACGAGATCCGGAGCGAAGACCTCGATCTCCCCTCGCCGAGCGGCCGGAGCCTCACCGCCGAGGTCACGCGCGGCTCGTCCCCGGCCGGCGCCGGCGCGCGCGCGCGCACGCAGGAGGAGTTCAAGGACGTCGAGAAGGAGAAGATCCTGAGCGCCCTCGCGCGGTGCAACTGGAACCGCGTCCAGGCCGCGAAGATGGTCGGCATCCCGCGGCGCACGTTCTACCGCCGGCTGAAGGACTACGGCATCGTCTGAGCTCGCGAGCCCGGCGCGCCGAGCGCGTCACTCCGTGGGCGGGGGCGCCGTCGGCTTCGTGTGGACCTCGGGCTCGTCGACCACGAGGTCCGACGGCGGCGGCGCGGTGATCCGCTCGCCGTCGCCCTTGGCCTTCTCCTCGAGCTCGAAGTCCGGCAGGTCCCGGTTGCCGACGCGCCGCCCGGCGGCGAGCGTGAGCCGGTTGAGCTCCTGATGGGCCTGGAGCGGCTCGACGATGGCCGGGGCGAGCACGACGGCGCGCTGGAACTCGTCGATCGGCACCTGGAGGTAGTGCGCGCCGAAGAGCCGCTCGCGGATCCCCGCGCCGAGGACCGCGTAGAACGCGATCGTCGTCCCCTTGTCGTCGCCGCTGAGCTCGACCTGGAGATCGCCCTCCAACCACTCGGCTCGGGCGACCCGCGCGATCACCTTGAGGAGCTTCGTCCACCCCTGCTCCGGCCGGGCGAGCTCGCTCGCGCGCGCGACGAGCCGCTTCAGCTCCTGGGAGGAGCTCGCGGCCTGGAGGAGCACTTCGGGGGTCAGGTCGGCGCTGGTAGCGAGGGTCGCCAGATCGATCACGGAGACGAAGTATGCCCCGAATTCGGCGGATCGGAACGCCGAGAGGACGACCGACGACGTTTTCCCGACGGGGCGGCGCACTCCGCCGACACGGCGCTGGACGCGGGCGAGCGGCGCTTCTAGCTCCTTCGTCATGCGAACACCTCTCCTCGCGTGCGGGCTCGTCGTCGCCCTCGGATGCAGCCGCGACTCCACACCGCCGCCCCCGACCGCCACGACCGGCGGCTCGAGCGCGGTCGGCGCCGCGCCCGCGCCGGCGGCGACCGCGAAGGCCGCGGGCGCGCTCGAGGTCGGCAAGCCCGCCCCCGACTTCACGACGACCGCGCACGACGGCGCGATGATCTCCCCGAGCGCGCTCAAGGGCCGACCGATCGTCCTCTACTTCTACCCGCGCGACGAGACGCCGGGGTGCACCAAGCAGGCGTGCGCCTTCCGCGACGCCTGGAAGGACTTCGAGCCGACGAAGGTCGTGCTGGTCGGCGTCTCGACGGACACGAACGAGTCGCACAAGAAGTTCGCCGAGCGTCGGAGCCTGCCGTTTCACCTCGTGAGCGACCCCGAAGGCGCCATCGCGGACGCGTACGGCGTCCCGAACAACGGGGGCTTCTTCGCGCGCCAGACGATCGTCATCGGCGCGGACGGGAACGTGAAGAAGATCTACCGCTCCGTCGACGTCTCGCGGCACGCGGCCGAGGTGCTCGCCGACGTGAAGTCGTGACGCCCCGCGGGAGCGCCGCGCTCGTCGACGACGGCGCGGCGCCGGACGACGAGGCGCGCGCGCTGGACGCGCGCCCGCGCCCGACGACGGCGGCGGGCGCCCCGGGGGCCGCACCGGTGGATCGGCCGGTCGCCACGAGACGCGCGAGCTCGACCGGTCAAGGCCTGGAAATTCGAAGAAAGAGCGACCAATCCGGTGGGATATGTCCCCACAATGTGCGGGCCCACCGCTTGCTAAGACCTCCCCACGAACGTGAGCGACCCCTTCGAAATCACCTACGCGGCCCACACGTCGTCCTGCACCTTCCTCCTGGACGCGGAGGGCGTCTGCCGGCGGATCGTCGTCGCGCCGAGCGCCAACCGCGCGCTCACGGGCGCGAAGAGCCGGGACGCTGCGCGCTCCGCGGCGCGTTGCGTGGGCGCCCAGTACGTCGCCTCCCTCGATCCGACCGTCTCGGGCATGCTGGCGGAGATGCCGCGCGTCGGCGCGTCGATGCTCTTCGCCCGCGTCGACGAGCGCGGCCGCGTCTCGCTCGTGCGGACGGGCCTCGTGACGCGGTTCGAGAGCCATCGCGCCGAGGATCCGTTCGTCGAGGCCGAGCCGCTCCCGAGCGTGAGCGTCGAGACGTCGGCTCCGGTGATCTCGCCCGCGGTCCCGACGCCGCGCGTGTCCCGGACCGCGCCGATCTCGCGCGATCTCTACGAGGAGGACGAAAACGATCGGACGCAGCCGATCCAGGCGCTCCACCCGAGCGCGCTCCGCGGCCTCCACAAGCGGATCGCCGCCGAGCGGCCGGCGGAGGAGCGACCGGCGGCCCGCGCGTCCTCGAGCCCGCCGCCGCGCCTCTCCGGCGACGACGCGACGCTCGACCGGACGTCGGAGTACAAGTCCGAGGGCTCCGCGAGGCGCGTGACGTGGCCGTCGCCGGGCAACGAGCCTCCTCCCCTGCCCACGCTCCGGCGTCCGCCGCCGATGATGATCCCGCCGAGCGACGAGAGCGATCCCTACGCCGCGCACGCTCGAGGTGCGCTCCCCCGCCGGAGCGAGCCCCAGGTGGTGCGGCCGCGCGCCGATCGCGGCCTTCGTGTCGCCGAGCCGGGCCGGACGCCGCGCCCGTCGCTCCCGCCGCTCGTGGACAAGGTCGCCGGCCGCGGCCGGGGCGATCGCTGATCACGACGCGCCGCGCCCGAAACGCGCAGATCTTGCGGTCTAACGCTCCCGTTGGGTTTCACCACGGGACTCCATGGACATGGCGCGCCGGCAATGGTACCTCGCGCGCGTCTCCACCTCCGGTTTGCGTGGGTCCGTCCGCAGTTACGGACCCGCTCTCCGGGTTGCCGAACGAGCCACGAGGCCCCATGTCGATGCTCAATGTGAGCACCACTCTCAACGCTGGTCTTCTCAGCTCAGGGCTGTCCGAAGGCGGCGGCGTGAACGTCGATCTCGACGCGTCCCTGCTCGTCCAGATCGTCCTGTTCGTCGTCCTGCTCGTCTTCCTGAAGCCGCTGCTCTTCGAGCCGATGCTCAAGCTCTTCGAGGAGCGCGAGAAGCGCATCGAAGGGACGAGGCGCGAGGCCTCGAAGGAGGACGAGCGCTCCGCCAAGGCGCTCGCCAAGTACGAGGCCATCCTCTCGAAGGCGCGCGAAGCCGGCGCCGCCGAGCGCGACGCGCTCCGCGCCGAGGGCGCGAAGAAGGAGGCCGAGATCATGGCCCGCGTGCGCTCGCTCGCGGCCACCACCATCGAGCAAGGACGAGCGACGCTCGCGAGCGAGGCCAAGCGCACGCGCGCGGAGCTGACGACCGAGGCGGCGACGCTCGGGCGGACGATCGCTTCGCGGGTCCTCGGACGCGAGGTGTCGCCATGAGCCGCTTCGCCACCTTGCTCGGCGCGGGCGTCGTCTCCGCCGCGGCGCTCTTCACCACCGCGGCGCTCGGTCAGCCCGCCGAGGACGAGGCGCCGGCCGCCGCCGCCGCCCCGGACGAGGCGCCGGCCCC